>JAUSTR010000001.1:0-315175 GCA_030812955.1 Bacillus alveayuensis | reverse complement strand
TCTCCAATAATGATGACATATTTGGCTTGCAGACGATCTGCAGCTTTAAGCTGTGCTTTCATTTTTTTATTTTCATAGTCTTTTTCGGCAGACACGCCATGATCTCGCAGATCCTTCAAAATTGCAACAGAGCGGTCTTTCGCTTTTTCGCCAAGTGTGACGATATAGCAGTCGATTCCTTTTGACGTAGGCAGCTCTACCCCTTCTGATTCAAGGGCGGCCAACAACCGTTCAATACTTAAAGCAAAGCCTATTCCTGGTGTATTCGGCCCGCCCATTTCTTCAACTAAACCATTATAACGGCCACCGCCGCATAAAGTAGTGATAGCTCCAAATCCTTCAGCGTTGCTCATAATTTCAAAGGCGGTATGATTGTAATAATCTAATCCGCGCACTAGATTTGAATCCACTTCATATTCAATCCCTAAATCGTCTAAATAAGATAACACCTTTTGGAAGTATGCTTTCGATTCCTCGTTTAAATAATCGATAATGGACGGAGCCGATTGCATTAATTCGTGTTCACGATCTTTTTTACAATCTAATATTCGAAGTGGGTTTTGACGAAAACGTGTTTGGCAATCTGTGCAAAATTCACCAATTCGATTCTCGAAATGCTGAATAAGAGCTTCACGGTGAGCGGTTCTGCTTTCTTGATCTCCAAGACTATTAATGACAAGCTTTAATTTTTTTAGTCCAAGAGAGCGATAAAAATCCCATGCTAGCGCAATGACCTCAGCATCTATTGCAGGATCGCTTGAGCCAAGAGCTTCCACACCAAACTGCACAAACTGGCGAAAACGACCAGATTGTGGACGTTCATAGCGAAACATTGGACCTATGTAATAAAGCTTCACAGGTTGAATCGGATGAGCATACATTTTATTTTCGACAAATGAACGAACCGCTGCTGCTGTCCCTTCCGGTCGTAATGTCAAGCTTCTTCCTTTTCGATCTTCAAATGTATACATTTCTTTTTGGACAACATCTGTCGTTTGTCCGACACTTCGCAAAAATAATTCTGTATGTTCAAAAATTGGAGTTCGAATTTCTTGATATTGATATAATCGACAAATTTCTCTTGCAGTTTTTTCAATATATTGCCATTTCCCCACAACATTAGGCAATATATCTTGTGTCCCTCTCGGAATTTGAAACGTCATAACTTCTCTCCTCCATCAAGTGTAATATTTAGATCGGTATATGTATGAAACGAAGCAAAAAACTCCCGTCCCTACTTAATTGTAGGGACGAGAGCCTGTCTCCCGTGGTACCACCCTAATTGAAGCAAATAGCTTCCACTTCTACAAATAACGCCTGCAGCGTTCACCTCCTACTGGCAAAAAGCGTTCAGAGGGAAACCTAAGGAGTGTTCTTCGTTAAGTCATCATGTGGAAAAGCTTCCAGCCTTAGACTTCTCCTCTCTGTCCATGTGTCATCTTAACTACTTTTCTCCTTTAACGGTTGTCTATAATTCATTTTCTAGAATTTTATATTATCATAAGTATATGAATTTTGTCATGTCAAGTTCTATTTAAAACGACGTTTTCCTTTTTTTAAATCTTGTGAAGTTAATCCGTATTCACTTGCAAATTCATATGGAACCTCTTCTTCATACAATGCCCAATCATGTTTTAAAAAACCTAATTCACAACTCTTCAAACCTGTCTTCTCGTGTTTTCTGCTATAGCGCATGACGCTCTCCTTTCTATTCAAAATTCTTATATTATTTTTTCCTTTTTTTAAAAAAACATTTCAAATTTCATTAAAAACTGACGATATCACTAAAGAGAGGGTGATGAAAGCATCTGGAAAGAAAGGAGTGTTACGGTGTCGAAAAAACTTTTATGGAAAACACTTTTGATGCTCACTATACTCGCCGGTTCAGTTTTTCCGACGTCTTTTCATGTCCACGCTGAGACAGAAACAGCAACCGTTCTTGGAAGCTCTGTCAACATCCGAACAGGTCCAGGCTTAAGTTACCCTGTTCAATCATCCGCAAAGTACGGAGAAACCTATGAGATAATTGACTCGCAAGGAGATTGGGTCAAAATCAAATTAAAAAATGGCGCAAGCGGCTGGATTGCCGACTGGCTCGTATCCAAAAAAACACTCCCATCATCTGATGAGTCTCTTGGAGAAGTATCTTCCATTGCAACAGGACTTAGAATCCGTTCGGGCCCCGGAACGAGTTTTCAAATTATTGGAAAATTTAATAAAGGTGAAAAAGCGAAAGCTCTTCTAAAACAAGGAAATTGGGTCAAAATTTCATATAAAGGAACAACCGGTTGGGTATATGGTTCATACATAGCATTTTCAAAATCAAGTAAGAATCATTCCACTAATCCGAAAACAGGTACAATTTTGGCAAATGCTTTAAATGTCAGAACAAAACCTACAACAAAATCGAGCATTATCGGTAAGCTATATAAAAATGAACAAGTATCGATTGTGAATCAACAAGGGGATTGGTATCAAATTCAATACAAAAATCAAACAGCATGGGTACATAAAGATTTTGTTAAAACAGCGACAAGTTCATCTAATTCCACAACCGGAAGCGTGAAAACTGGAGTCGTTACGGCAAGTGCTTTAAATGTACGCGATCAGTCCTCTTTAAATGGAAAAATTATTGGCAGTGTCAAAAAAGGAACAAAGGTGTCCATCTTAAATGAAGTGAACAATTGGTATGAAATCAAGCTGGATCATCAGCGTACGGGATGGATAGCTGGCTGGTATGTCAGTTTAGAAGAACAAAGCAAAAGTACAGTTCAAACAGTTACTCTTCTATATAATGGAACAAACCTGAGAAGCGGGCCTTCCACATCTTATAAAGTGATTGCAAGAGGTAATAAGGGAGATCAATTCTCGGTTACGGAGAAAGTTGGGCAATGGTATAAAATTCAGCTTGCTCATCATCGTGAAGCTTATGTTGCAGGTTGGATTGTGACGACAGGTGATAATACACAAGATTTTAACAACCAAAGAAATCAGCCTCTTCAAAATAAGAAAATCATTCTCGATCCAGGTCACGGCGGCTATGATAGCGGCACAATCGGTTCGAAAGGAACGCTTGAAAAACATCTTACCTTAAAAACAGCTAAGCTGCTTTACCAAAAACTAAATGCCACAGGTGCTAAAGTAACATTGACACGAAGTGATGATACCTATATTAGTCTCAATTCGCGCGTCTATATGTCAAATTATCATAAAGCTGATGCTTTTATTAGCATTCATTACGACAGTTCCATCTATACATCAGCTTCAGGATTAACCGCTTATTATTATCATTCATCAAAAGATAAAAAGTTGGCTTCAACGATTCATCAGCAATTAGTAAAAAATACGAAACTGCGAGACCGTGGTGTCAAATATGGTAACTTTCATGTCCTTCGTGAAAACAGTCGACCGGCCACATTACTTGAACTCGGCTTTTTAAGCAATCCAACCGAAGAATGGACGGTTACAACAAATGCTTATCAAGAGCAAGCAACACAAGCCATTTATAATGGACTTGTTCAATACTTTCAATGAAGAAAAAGACCATTCGCAAGCGAATGGTCTTAGTTTGTAGACAAAGTTTTCATATAACGAATTTAAAACTCATGTCTCGAGGCACGAGCCCGATGAGGAGCGTAGTTACCAAGTACGGTAATGAAGCGCGATGCGGGCGGAGTAACAAAGAATGCAAGCGTTTGTCAACAGTCTGAGTCCATTCGCATGTGCGAATGGACTTTTTTATTAGCTATCCACAATAAGTGTCACGGGGCCAACATTTGTAAACGACACGTCCATCATTGCACCGAATTGACCTGTTTCAACATGAATTCCTTTTTCCCTCAGCTTGTCATTGAATTTTTGATAGAGGTAGAGCGCCTGATCAGGCTTTGCTGCTTGCATGTAATTTGGCCTTCTCCCTTTTCGGCAATCTCCGTAAAGGGTGAACTGAGACACAGACAAAATTTTTCCATTCACGTCTAATAAGGAATGATTCATTTTTCCTGACTCATCTTCAAAAATACGTAAATTCGCTACTTTATCAGCTAAAAATTCAGCATCTTTTTCCTCATCATTGTGCGTGACTCCTACAAGAACCATGAGCCCATGATCGATTTCTCCTATAACTTCTCCTTCCACTACTACTTTGGCATTTTTAGCCCTTTGCACAACTACTCTCATGTTAACGTTCCTTTCTAATTCATCATTCTCCGCACTGAATATATATCTGAAATTTGTTTGATTCGTTCCACCACTTTATGAAGGTGGTTTATATTTTGGATCGAAATAGCCATATGAATGGTTGCAACTTTGTTTCGGTCTGAACGTCCTGAAACGGAAGAAATATTCGTTTTTGTTTCGTTAACAGCCTGAAGCACTTCATTTAAAAGTCCTCTACGGTCATAGCCTAATATTTCAATTTCCACGTTATATTCTTTTCGGCCTTGTAGTTGATTTTCCCATTCCACTTCAATTAAGCGTTCTTGTGCTTCATCTTTTAACACGTTTGGACAATCGGTACGGTGAACAGATACACCTCGACCTTTTGTAATATAACCTACAATATCATCTCCAGGGACAGGGTTGCAACAACGGGATAAACGAACTAATAAATTATCAATCCCTTTAACAGATACACCAGCATCCCGTTTTTTCGCTGGAAGTTGACGAACCTCCTGAACAACTTCTTCGATATTTTTTTCCTGTTGTTCAAGATGTCGTTTTTTTCTTAACTTTTCTGTTAGACGATTAGCAACTTGAAGAGCTGTAATGCCATTATATCCAACAGCAGCATACATATCTTCCTCACTAGGAAAATTGAACTTTTCTGCAACTCGTTTAATATTTTCAGCTGTTAACACTTCTTTTACATCAAAATCCATTGATTTGATTTCTTTTTCGATTAATTCTTTACCTTTTTCAACATTTTCTTCGCGGCGCTGCTTTTTAAAAAATTGACGAATCTTATTTTTCGCTTGGGAAGTTTGCGCAAGCTTCAACCAATCTTGGCTCGGTCCATATGAATGCTTCGATGTTAATATTTCCACAATATCCCCTGTTTTCAGCTTATAATCAAGGGGAACCATTTTCCCATTCACTTTTGCGCCAATGGTTTTATTTCCGATTTCAGAATGAATTCGATAGGCAAAATCAATCGGAACAGAACCAGACGGAAGTTCGATCACATCGCCTTTTGGTGTGAAGACAAATACCATGTCGGAAAATAAATCAATCTTTAAAGACTCCATAAACTCCTCAGCGTTCGTAGAGTCATTTTGAAATTCTAAAATTTCCCTAAACCAACTAAGCTTTTTTTCAAAAGCTGACTGTTCCTGTGCACTTTTCCCTTCTTTGTATGCCCAATGAGCCGCAATTCCGTATTCGGCAATTTCATGCATTTCGAACGTGCGAATTTGGACTTCTAATGGATCTCCTTTTGGACCAATAACGGTCGTATGAAGAGATTGATACATATTCGGCTTCGGCATCGCAATATAATCTTTAAATCTCCCTGGCATAGGCTTCCAACAAGTATGGATAATGCCTAAAACAGCATAGCAATCTTTAATGCTATGAACAATGATGCGAACAGCAAGCAAATCATAAATTTCGTTGAATTGCTTATTTTGCAGCACCATTTTTCGATAAATCGAATATATATGCTTTGGACGGCCAGATAACTCAGCTTTTATATTGACTTCGTCGATTCTTTTTTTCAAATCTTCAATGACTTCTTCAACATACTGTTCTCGCTCCGCACGCTTTTTCTTCATTAAATTTACGATACGATAATATTGCTGCGGATTTAAATATCGTAAAGACGTATCTTCAAGCTCCCATTTAATTTTGGAAATCCCAAGCCGATGGGCAAGCGGTGCAAATATTTCTAACGTTTCATTAGCAATTCGACGCTGCTTCTCTTGTGGAAGATGCTTTAATGTCCGCATATTGTGCAAACGATCGGCTAGCTTAATTAAGATGACACGAATATCCTGGGCCATTGCTACAAACATTTTTCGATGATTTTCTGCTTGCTGCTCTTCCTTTGATTTATATTTTATTTTACCAAGCTTTGTCACACCATCTACTAGCATGGCCACTTCTTCATTAAACGCTTCTCTCAAATCCTCAAAGGTTATATCCGTATCTTCCACCACATCATGTAAAAATCCACCAGAAATTGTAGCAGGATCCATTTCTAACTCAACAAGAATCCCAGCCACTTGAATAGGATGGATAATGTATGGCTCTCCCGATTTACGGAATTGACCTTCATGAGCTTTTTTGGCAAATATATAAGCTTTTTTAATAAAGTCTATATCTTCATCTGAAAGGTACGTACTAGCCTTTTCAAAAACTTGTTCAGCTGTGAGTACTTGTTCGTTCGCCATGGAATCACCTTTTAATTCAAATTTCATCATAAATCGTTGAATGTCACCAAAGACCTACTTTTACATGTTATTGCTTTTATTATTAATAAAATTGCCATATGTGTAAAGTAGTCTATTTTGGAAGTTTGTCGAATTCTATTACATGACGTAAAGGTCATGGTACCAATAAGCTTTTAAAAAAACGAATGATAGCTAAGCTGTAAGTATAAGAAAAAAGCACCCATGCGAGTGCTTTCTCCATGTTTTGTTCATGCTGCTAATCACGAATATTTTAATACTTCATTAATGTAAATATATCATATCCTTCTAATTTTTTGCGTCCTTCTAAATAAGATAATTCAATTAAAAAGGCTATGCCTGCAACAACTCCGCCTAGTTGCTCGACAAGTTTGATTGTCGCTTCAATCGTTCCTCCTGTTGCTAATAAATCATCCGTAATTAATACACGCTGTCCCTCTTTAATCGCATCTTTGTGAATCGTTAGGGCATCTTTTCCATACTCAAGTCCGTACTCTACTTTAATGGTTTCACGAGGAAGCTTACCTTCTTTTCGAACTGGTGCAAAGCCAACACCTAATGAATAAGCGACTGGACATCCGATAATAAAACCTCGAGCCTCTGGTCCAACAACGATATCAATCTCTTTTTCACGTGCATATTGAACAATTTGATCTGTTGCATATTTATACGCTTCACCATTATCCATTAATGTCGTAATATCTTTAAATTGAATGCCTTCTTTTGGAAAATCTGGTACGATTGTTATATATTTTTTTAAATCCATGATGATATCCTCCTTGAATAAATACAACCTACTGATCAACAACAATTGAATATTGGCCGAGACCACTTTGTCTCTTTAATAGATTTTTTCTTTTTGGTGTTCGTTTTTCCGTTTTGATTCTTGATGGTTGACAAATTTTTGATCAAACCAATCTTTTAATTGCTGATAGGAAGAATATAGTAAAAGTTGTTCAAGCTCTACTTGCTGCTGTTTCGCTTGATACGTCTTTGATTCTGATAAATCACGCTTAATAGTGGATTTATTAAGTGAAATGACACCATCTTTTATTGTAACAAATTCTAGCTCAAAAAACACCTTTGACATGAAATAAATTGCTTCTTTTGTCCAGCCCCGATGTTTTGCTAGCTCCTCGCCGTATTTTTTTAAGTCAAAAGGACTTTTTTTAGCTAAAAAGGCATAATACCATTTAAAATGCTCTCGTGTTGGAACCGTTGAGAAAAAATGATCGGAATGTTGATAAAATATCGTATATATTCTTTTTGGTTTGCCTCTCTGTAAAATTGAGTCTAACATCATGACAGATGGCGGCATGTCTAACAGTACAAGATGTTGATGATGAAGGTTGAGCTTTTGTATACCCTCTTCATCATGGATTAAATAGACGTTTTCCATTCCCTTCACGAAAGGCAAAGTGTTTTCTTGAAAAGCAATGAATAAGACGTTTTCATTTGGGAGCTTTGATATGACTTGTTCAATCGGCTTGCCACGAAAATCAAAAAGCTGCCAGTGACGTACAGCAATATCATGCAATAAAATTTGTGGCTTTCTGCGATTGTTCCATTCATTGATCACTAATTCTCCAACAACCGACACTTTCGATAATGGAGAGATTTCCTCTACTAAATCACCATAGCCAAATCCAATTGAATCTACTTCATAATGGTTGCTTTCTAATATCATTTTTAAATGAGTGCCATCTGAACCAATTCTTCTCATATTCAAAATGTTGACATCTTCTATTAAAAAAATTGGTTTTGGATTAGAAACTCCAAACGGTGAAAGCAACTGTAGCTGTTCAATTGCTTCGACGGTTATATTTTCTAATGGGCACTCTACATCCACGGCTTTAACCGGTATTAGGTCTTCTTTCGTTAACTGTTCCCTTGCTAAATGAATTAATCTCTTTCTTAATTCTGGTATATGTTTTTCTTCAAGCGTCATTCCTGCTGCCATCGGATGTCCACCAAAGTGCGGAAGAATATCTCGGCTTAAAGATAAGTTTTCATATAAATCAAAGCCTTCAATACTTCTTGCTGATCCTTTTGCTAATCGTGTTTCTGGATCAATACTTAACACAATGGTAGGACGATAATATTTCTCAACTAATTTAGAGGCAACAATTCCAATAACTCCTGAATTCCAATTTTCTTTCGCTACTACTAGCACAGGATTGTCCTCTAGGGGAAAGTTTTTTTCAATTTCTTTAATGGCCTCTTCTGTCATCACATTCACAAGATGCTGACGCTCTTTATTTAATTGGTCGATTTCTTTTGCTAACACTCCTGCTTCTGCATCATCATCCGTTAAAAGCAAATGAACAGCTCTATCTGCTGATTGTAAACGTCCTACCGCATTAATACGCGGTGCGATAGCAAATCCGATTGTATTTTCATCAACTTCAGACTGTTTAACCCCAGCCGCACGAAATAATGCTTGAATCCCTGGTCTAGTTGATGTTCGTAAATGCTTGATACCTTTTTTAGCAATGAGGCGATTTTCATCATATAATGGAACTAAGTCAGCAATAGTCCCAATCGCAGCAATTTCGATTAAATCTTCAGGAACATGACCGAACAAAGCATGAGCAACCTTAAAAGCTACACCAACACCAGCTAAATCTTTGAACGGATACAAACTCCCTTCTTTTTTTGGGTGAATAATCGCATAGGCGTCAGGTAGCGTTGGGCCAATTTCGTGGTGATCAGTAATAATTAAATCCATCCCGAGTTCTTTCGCTAGGCTTGCTTCCTTGATTGCTGCAATTCCTGTATCTACCGTAATGATCAACTTATAACCTTGTTCGGATATTTTAAGAAAAGCTTCCTCATTAGGTCCGTACCCTTCGGTAAACCGATTTGGAATATAAAAATCAACATTTGCCCCAAGCCTTTTCAAAGCAATTAACATAATTGTTGTACTGCTTACACCATCTGCATCATAATCTCCATAAACCATAATAGGTTCGTTTTTTTCAATCGCTCTATGTATTCTTCTAACCGCCAGGTCCATTTCATCTAATAAAAACGGATCATGAAACGGCTGCTCTTCTATATATAAAAAGCGATGTGCCTCTTCAATCGTTTGGATCCCACGATTAACTAAAAGAGACACTACTAAAGGTGTAAGATTCAAAGATTTAGATAGTTCATTCAAATACTCGATATTGTCACAATGTTCGTCTAAGCGATTCCAGCGCATTTTTGATTGAAGCATAGTTTCACCCCTCAACCATCCTATTATACAAAAATGATTGAAGGGGTTTCAAACAGATTTAGCTTGAAGGGAAATTCATCTGTTCATCCTTTATAGGCGGTTTTTCTTCAAATTGATGAAGCTTGCTTTTTAAAGATTGATTTTCTTTTTGCAGCTTTTTCAATTCTCTTTGTAATGATAAAAAGCGAAAGATGCCAAATGCCATAATGGTTACAGCCCCCATGAAAGCAGCCCCTATGATCACAAGCACTAATGGCCATCGTGCAGTGCCAAATAAGTAATGGACTTCAACAGGATCTCCATTAATAACGGCAAAAATCGAAACAATTAACATCAATAGAAGTGCCAAAATGAGCGCCCATTGCTTTTTCATGAGGATTCCTCCTTTTTTTCCTCATTTTTGCTGTTAGTAAAGTATGGATTAATATGAACGAAAACGTCACGGACATTTTCATGGCTCATTAATTTGTTTTTTACACGCTTTCCAACTCGATGACCCTCTTCAACCGTCATGTGTGGATCAACTGAAATTTTTAAATCTATGATAACATAATGTCCGTGTTCTCGTGCATGAAGTTCATCAATTCTTTTTACGTCTTCATCTTCCAACACAGTTTGTTTTAAAATTTCCGTATCTTCTTCATGCAAAACATGATCAAGAGTGTCATGAATAGATTCCGCCCCTAGGCGCCAAGCCATTTTCATTACAAGTATAGAGACAAATAACCCTGCGACTGGATCTAAATAAATAAGCCAATCGATCTGAACGTAGCCGCCAACAATAGATCCAACAATTCCGACTAAAGCGGCAATCGATGAAAACACGTCAGAACGATGCTCATACGCATTCACGATAACAGCATCGCTGTTAATTTTTTTGCCTATGTAAAACTTATATCGAAACATTAATTCCTTCACGATAATTGAAAGAACTACCGCAAAAATCGCAATCGGCTTCGGCGCCTCCGCCTCTTGGAAAAACGACTCAACAGAGGATTTTCCGATCTCTATTCCAACGATAAATAAGAGAACAGCAACAATGATTGCGGCAATGGATTCAGCCTTGCCATGTCCGTATGGATGATCCTCATCTGGAGGTTCTTTTGCAACACGCAATCCAATAAAAACGGCTAGTGAACCTGCGACATCACTGGCAGAATGGACAGCATCTGCCATCAATGCTTTACTTTCTGAAATAACTCCAACTACACCTTTCACAATGGCAAGAACGATATTGCCAACCACCCCTATGATGGCTGCAAACTCCGCCTGCTTAAAACGATCTTTGGCCAAACTATTTCACTCCTTGAATTCGAGTTACAAAAATCCTTTGCCTCATGAAGACCTCTGTAAAATGTATATGACCATGTTCATAAAAATAGGGAGGTTCATTGGTATTCATTATCTCAACCAACAACCTGCCCCATTTTCTTTATATTTCTGCTTTCGGCTCCTCTTGTTTAGAGGCTAATTTTTTCTTTAACTGCTTTCCCTTCCACACAAGCCAAAGTTGTGCCGCGATAAATAAGGATGAATAGGTTCCTGAAATGAGTCCAACTAAAAGCGCAATGGAAAAATTTAAAATGGAGCTGCTTCCAAAAATAAGCAAGGCCACAACACTGATGAGAACGGTCACAACTGTATTAATGGATCTTGTAAAGGTCTGCTGTAAACTTTTGTTCACGACTTCCTCGATGTCTGCCATTGTTTTGAGTCGTTTCTTTTTCTTTACATTTTCTTTTATTCGATCAAATGTCACTATTGTATCATTAATCGAATAACCGATAATCGTTAATACAGCTGCTATAAACGTAATATCCACTTCTAATCTTGCTATACTGAAAAAGGCGATAATGAAAAAGGCGTCGTGCAGGAGCGCAGCAATGGCAGCAATGGCCATATAAAATTCAAAACGAATCGATACATAAATAATAATCCCAACGGATGCAATTAAAACAGCGATCAGCGCATTTCTTGCTAATTCCTTTCCGACTGTCGGCGATACAGTACTTACATTTGGTTCATTTCCATATTTATCTTGGAAATGCTCTTTCACTTGAGCGATGGTTTTTTGGTTCCAAACCCCAACAAAACGTGCAACCCCAATTTCGTTATCACTGCCGGATATGACAATTTCATTAGGCTCCAATCCAATTTCTTTATATTCTTTTTCGATTTCTTTAGCCGTTAAGCTATGATCAGCCATCACTTCTATTCGTGTACCACTAGTAAAGTCGATGCCTAGATTTAATTTGGACACAAGCAAAACAATAATTCCTGCTATGATCATGAAGGACGAAAAGAGGAAAAAGGCTTTGCGATGCTTGACAAAATTTAAATGGTCAAATCTGGTTGGCACATCAGTGTCTTTATTGGTCTTGGCAATATCAAGGATGTCTTCTTTTTTCACCCCAAACCAATGCGGTTTTTTATCAAAGAAGCGGCTGTTGACAAGTAAAGAAAGAAGAATGCGCGTTAAATATACAGCCGTTAGGAAGCTGACAACAATGCTCACGATTAACATGGTAGCAAACCCTTTTACAGAGCTCGTACCAAAGATAAACAATACAGCTGCAGCTAACAATGTTGTTATATTCGCATCTACGATTGTTAAAAGCGATCTTCTGTTGCCTGATTTAAAAGCAGAACGAATGCTTTTGCCAAGCTTTATTTCTTCTTTAATCCGCTCATATGTAATAATATTTGCATCAACTGCCATTCCAACTCCAAGAATAAGAGCTGCAATACCAGGTAAAGTCAGTACGGCATTCATCCAATTAAATACGACTAAAATGAAATAAATGTAAGCTGATAGCGTAATAGCAGCGACAAATCCTGGTAAACGATAAAAGAACATCATGAACAAATAGATGGCGATAATTCCGATTAAACCGGCAAAAACCGTTTTTTCCATTGCTTGTTCTCCGAATTTCGCCCCAACCGACGTTGAATAAATTTCATTCAGTTTTACTGGTAATGCCCCAGCATTTAATAAGCTCGCAATCTCTTTTGCTTCTTCAATCGTGAATTGACCTTCAATCGTCACTTCCGATGTATTAAAAACTTCATTAACATTTGGTGCAGAAATAAATTTTGGATTCTCCTTTAGTCTCTCTTCTTTGTAGGAATCCCCTTCTTCATAATCAAGCCATATGACGAGCTGATTTTCTGGAGCCATTTTTAAAACATGCTCCGTTACTTTTTTAAATTTTTCAGCATCCTTTAACTTGACGATGATGTTCGGTCTTCCTTGTTCATCAAAAGATTGTTTTGCCCCTCCTTCCACTAAATCTGATCCGTTTAACATCTCTACATCATTTGCATCTCGAAATGTTAATTCGGCCTGTGTTGATAAGATTTCTCGTGCCTTATTTTGATTATCAATTCCTGCTAATTGAACACGGATCCGATTATCTCCTTCAATTTGAATATTCGGTTCACTGACACCTAAAACGTTCGCACGCTTATTTAAGGCATCAACTGTATGTACTAAAACGGCACGGTCAATTTGATCACCGGGATTAGCTGGCTCCACTTCATATAAAATTTCAAATCCGCCTTGGAGGTCAAGGCCAAGTGTAATGTCTTTCGTAATATTTTTCGTCGTCATGCCAATAAGGCTTCCAAGTAAAATTAAAATTAGAAAAAAAGCTATAAAGCGTCCTCGCTTTACCATTTATTATCCTCCTTAACTCATTACTACCATCCCTATTAGATCAAATCTTTTAACAAACGTTGGGCATCTTTGCGATCAAATGTATTTCCATTTTTATAAGCTTCAATCGTTGTAAAATTCATAAAGTCTGTCACTTTTACTGATAAAATATCAGCAGCTATCTGATGCACCTTTAATCCCTCTATTTTTTTCCACTTCTTCGCTTTAAGGAATGTCCATAATTCTTCATCTGTTATTTTATCATATCCAAGTAAACAAAATTCTTCCATTTTACTTATCAAAAAAGGTTTGACATGATCCCGAAATTGATCTGCTGGATGATGATCCATCTTTGCGCTCCTTTCTAATGACATTTGCTTGTCATGCTTGGACACTTATCGTGCATATAGTAATTGTATATGATATGAGGAATTTTGAGAAGGCAGGGAGAGTCATGTCAAAGCAAACTTTCTTAAAAGGAACGATGATCTTGATCATTGCGGGTCTCATTACGAGAGTGCTAGGATTTGTAAACCGGATTGTAGTAGCCAGAATGATAGGGGAGGAAGGTGTAGGCTTATATATGATGGCTGTACCAACATTAGTCCTTGTCATTACGATTACTCAGTTCGGTTTACCAGTTGCAATCTCAAAGCTTGTCGCTGAAGCAGAGGCGGAAGGAAATCAAAGTAAAGTGAAAAAAATATTAGCTGTATCCCTTACGATTACTGGAACCCTTAGTATAATATTTACCCCAACTGTTGTTCTTTTAGCGCCAAAGCTTTCCACTACATTGTTAACCGATTCTCGAACTCTTTATCCATTACTTGCTATTACACCAGTCATCCCTATTGTCGCCATCTCATCCGTTTTACGGGGGTATTTCCAGGGAAAACAAAATATGAAGCCTGCCGCCTATTCACAAGTACTTGAGCAAATGGTAAGAATCACCCTTATCGCGATTTTCACAAAAGCATTTTTACCTTATGGAATTGAATATGCTGCTGCAGGAGCGTTATTTTCTTCCGTGATCGGTGAACTCATATCTCTACTCTATTTATTTGCCATGTTTCAATTTAAAAAAAGAGTGAATATTCGCAAACGTTTCTTTCAAGCAGTCAAAAATGGTAAAGATACGTTTGTTCAGTTAATGAGCATAGCTCTTCCAACCACAGGCAGCCGTTTAATTGGTTCAATTGCCTGGTTTTTTGAACCAATTGTTGTGGCGCAAAGCTTAGCGATTGCAGGCATAAGTACATCACTAGCAACAAAACAGTACGGAGAGTTAACAGGCTATGCTTTGCCGTTGTTGTTTTTACCATCTTTTATTACATATTCATTATCCACCTCTCTCGTTCCCGCTATTAGTGAAGCAATTGCGCAAAAAAAGCGAAAGTTAGCCGAATATCGATTACGGCAAGCCTTTCGTTTATCCCTTGTAACAGGTGGTTTAGCTGTTGTCCTTTTGTATGTATTTGCTAACCCGGTTATGTTGTTCATGTATGGCAGTGATCATGCCGCCATTTTTATTAAGGTGATGGCACCATTCTTCCTTTTCTATTACTTTCAAGGTCCTCTTCAAGCAGCTCTTCAAGCTCTTGATTTAGCAAAGGCAGCCATGATGAATAGCCTATTAGGAGCCATTGTAAAAACAGGTCTCATTTTTATTTTAGCAACAAGGCCGCAATTAGGCATTATGGGGGCCGCTTTAGCGATTGTAACTGGCATTATGCTAGTAACACTCCTTCATTATGCGACCGTATTAAAAGTCATTCAATTTACAATTTATACACGTGATTATGTTTACAGCTTACTCGTCATGATCATAAGCGGGCTCATCGGCACGTATGTATATCATCATTTATTCATTTCGGAACTAAAGCTCTCTACCTTATTTGTATCCGTTTTTATCACATCGTTCAGCTATTTCCTTCTCCTTCTTTTGTTTAAATTAGTCGAAAAAGATGAACTAAAACGCATTCCAATATTAAAGAAAATGATGAAATAGCATAAGGTCGAATGTTTGGCCTTATGCTACTTACGATCCTTTATGTCAATGTAAAACGTTCCGTCCATAAAACTACAAAAAGAAATATATTCGAGATGATGATACCCTCTATCCTCAAGTTCCTTCCTTAACCACACTTCATTTTTCCCAATCTTTTGTAAATGATCGTGTTGGATCTTTCCATCCAAAATGAATGGGAAAATCATTTCGGTGCTTTTCTTTTTTTCTTTTTTTAACACGGAAAGTCTTCCAGATGGTTCTAAAATGGCATACTCAACATCTTGTATATTTTTAACATCTTTTTCACGAAGCTGCATTAATAAGTCATCAAAATTATATCTTTGCAACAACATGGCACGTTCATCTATTTTCCCATTGTTGATGATGATCGTTGGTTTTCCATCGATTAAACGTCTAATTCGGGCATTTTTTAATGATAAGAAAGCAAAAGTAATTTGGATAACGAGAAGAACAAGCATTGGAATCACCGTATGATGGAGCGGGTCCTTTAAATCTTCAATTCCCACTACGGCAAGCTCTGCTATCATAACAAAAACGACTAAGTCCAGTATACTTAACTCTCCAATTTCTCGTTTTCCCATTAAGCGAAAAATAAACAAGATCAATACATATAAAAAAACCGTTCGAGCGATTATGATCAAAGTCGTTTCCACTCAATTCCCCCCTTCTTAACATACATACTGTTATTTTTACGAAATGAGGAAGGTCTATTCATTAATCCTTACATGAAATGGACTAAATAACGAAAATACACGTAAACCGTTGATATGAACAATGACATTAATACAACGGGAAATCCAACCTTAATAAATTCAACGAAACTAACATCAGCTTTCTCTTTTTTCGCTAATCCTGCAACAACTAAATTTGCTGAAGATCCGAGGAGAGTGCCATTTCCACCAAGGCAAGCTCCTAAAGCTAATGACCACCAAAGTGGATCTAAATTGGTCATTCCATACTCCTTCAGCTCTAAAATAACCGGGATCATCGCTGCAACAAATGGTATATTATCGACAAATCCTGAGAGCAAACCAGTTAGCCATAAAATGAGTATCGATGTTTTCGGCAAGTCTCCTTCTGTATAAAGGACAAGACCTCTTGCTAATTCATCAAGGATTCCAACCTCTTCTAACCCTCCAACTAATAAAAACAAGCCAATAAAGAAAAACAAGGTCGTCCACTCTACTTGTTTTAAAACGTCGTCTGCTCTGTATTCATCGTGTGTTAATAGCATTAATAAAATGGCACCTGCCAGTGCAATACTCGTCAAATCAACAAACAATAAAGGTTGGAACATAAATCCAGAAATCGTCAAAATCAGAACGAAGATCGATTTGGGCAACGCGGGGGTTTTTTGCAAATAATCTTTTGCTTGAATTGTATGAATTTGCTTCGTATTGATCGTCTTTGAAGTTAGCTCAAATTTATACAAAAAAATTAAATATATTAAAACAACTATAAAGATGATCGAAACGACAGGAGTTAAATGTGTTAAAAAGGCATTGAAGGATAAATGTTTAACAGCTTGGCCAATCATAACGTTCGGAGGGTCGCCAATTAATGTTGCTGTTCCGCCAATATTGGAAGAGATGATAATGGCAATTAAATAAGGGATCGCTGGTATACATAATAACCGGACAAGTGTCATAATAACGGGAACGATTAATAATACAATCGTCACGTTTGCTAAAAAAGCAGAGCCCATCGCGGTCAGAACAGAGATAACAATTAAAAGCGGGATTGGCCGGCCATTTACCCATTTGGCTAAGACGATGGCGACATATTCAAACATCCCGGTTTTTCCTGTTATCGAAACAATAATCATCATGGCAAATAATAGTGCAATCGTATTCCAATCAATATATTTTAAAAACGCAGCATCTATATCATAAATTCCCATTAACAGCATGAATACACCGCCTGCTCCAGCAATTAAAGCACGATCTATTTTTTCAAGCATGATCAGCATATAACAGATAATAAATATGACAAATACCGCCAAAGTGGACATGACGTTTCTCCTTCCATCCTTCAATTATTATCATCATATGATGCTAGTCCACGAAAATATTTATATTCTAAATCTTTTTTCACTGAATAAGCTTGTATTAAGTCATGCTAATCACCTTTTAAACTTTTGGGGCTTTTGTTACATTCTTAAAAAATAAAGGATTGGAGGGAGACATGATGATGGAATCTAAACGGTGGGGAAGTGCCATTTTACACGGTGTTATCGCTATTTTTATCATCGCATTGATCGTAAGTTTTCTTTTTTCCGTTCTCTTAAAACTAACAAGTTTAACGGAAGATTCCATTCAATGGCTCGTCATTAGCTGTTCGTTTATTTCTGTATTTATTGGAGGTTTTATAGCAGGCGGCAAAGGAAAAGAAAAAGGGTGGCTTATCGGTGGACTGACAGCACTCACCTATACAGGAATTATTTTGTTATTTCAATTTTTAGGATATGGAACATCATTATCTAGTAAACAATGGCTATATCATGGTGGCTTTTTACTCATTGCCATGCTTGGTGGCATACTTGGTGTTAATGTATCAACATCAAAAAGACAGACCTCGTAATCCCTTTTTAGTAAAGGCTGTTTTCGTAAACTTTGTTCGGTTCACGTCACACTATAGTGTGACCTAGCAAGCGTGTCGCTTGCCTGGACAGTCGAAAAGCGATGGTAAAGCAACAATTTTTTAGAAAAGAGCCTTAGTAAAAAAAAGGAAGCCAACGTTCATTTTGGCTTCCTCATTTAAAATCGTCTACCATTTATTTATGTATAGACTTTACGCTTTATCAACCACTTCACGAACTGCACGACGATCAAAAGTGAGACGTGAGCCGTCACCAGCTTTAATGACGATTTTGTCTTCATCTAATGAATCGACAATTCCATGTAGGCCGCCAATCGTCACGATTTTATCACCTTTTTGCAAGCTGGCCTGCATGTCGCGAATTTGTTTTTGTTGCTTTTGTTGTGGACGGATTAGCAAGAAGTAAAAAATAGCCAGCATCAGAACAAACGGCAAGATTGTCCCTAAAAATTCCATGTCATCACCCCTTTCTGAGATTTTTTCAATGATAGTGTTTCGTCACTTCACCCACTCATGTAGGCGAGATGAAAAAAGAATTCTTGGATGCTTAAGCTTCTCAAGTTTAAAAATTTTTCGCATCCGGTTTATTGAATCCGTAGCGCTCAAAAAACTCCTGACGGAAGTCTCCTAAGCGATCTTGACGGATTGCCTCTCGTACTTGCTCCATTAATTTTAACAGAAAATAAAGATTATGATAAGAAGTTAAACGAATTCCAAACGTTTCATTGCATTTCATTAAGTGGCGAATGTATGCACGTGAATAATGACGGCAAACATAACAATCACAATTTTCATCTAAAGGCCTAAAATCACGAGCATATATTGCATTTTTTACAACGAGTCGGCCTTCACTTGTCATTAATGTTCCATTTCGGGCAATCCTTGTCGGCAACACACAATCGAACATATCAATTCCACGAATCGCACCATCAATGAGCGAATCTGGAGAACCAACTCCCATTAAATAACGCGGTTTATCTGCTGGTAAAAGCGGAGTCGTAAATTCGAGAACTCGATTCATCACTTCCTTCGGCTCGCCGACAGACAACCCTCCTACAGCATATCCAGGAAAATCTAATGAAACTAAATCCTGGGCACTTTGTTTACGTAAATCTTCATATTCTCCACCTTGAACGATTCCGAATAGCCCTTGCTCATTTGGCCGGGCGTGCGCTTTTAAACAACGTTCAGCCCAACGGCTTGTCCGCTCAACTGACTTTTTCATGTAATCATATTCCGCTGGATATGGCGGACACTCATCAAATGCCATCATAATGTCTGAACCGAGGGCGTTTTGAATTTCCATCGCTTTCTCTGGTGATAAAAAAAGCTTATCACCATTTAAGTGGTTCCGGAAATAAACCCCGCCCTCTTCAATTCTCCGAAACTCACTTAAACTAAAAACTTGGAAGCCTCCCGAATCCGTTAAAATCGCACGATCCCAGTTCATAAACTTGTGAAGGCCGCCTGCTTCTTTCACAATACTCTCACCGGGACGGAGCCATAAATGATACGTATTACTTAAAATAATTCCAGCTCCTATTTCTTTTAATTCTTCTGGAGACATTGTTTTAACTGTAGCTAATGTCCCTACTGGCATAAAAACTGGTGTTTCAAAAGAGCCATGCGGCGTATGGACTTTTCCTAATCGTGCCCCCGTTTGTTTACACGTCTTGATCAGTTCATAACGTATTGGTGATGTCGACAAAATGGTGTTCCTCCTTTGTAAAGTCACTTAGATGATCAGCATGGCATCCCCAAAGCTGAAAAAGCGATATTTTTCCTTTACAGCTTCTTCGTAAGCCCGTAATATATTTTCTCGGCCAGCCAAAGCACTAACGAGCATAATTAAAGACGACTTAGGCAAATGGAAATTTGTAATTAAACCGTCTATAGCTTTAAATTTGTATCCAGGATAAATGAAAATATCTGTCCATCCACTTTCACTAACAAAATGTCCGTCATGCTTTTGAGCAATCGTTTCCAACGTTCTTGTTGAAGTAGTTCCGACTGCTATAATCCGTCCACCATTTTCTCGCACTTCATTTAATAGCGACGCAGTTCCTTCGCTCATTTGATAAAACTCAGCATGCATGATGTGCTCTTCAATATCCTCAACGTTGACCGGGCGAAACGTACCTAATCCGACATGAAGGGTAATAAAAGCGATATGTACACCCTTTTCTTTTAATTCAGCTAATAATCTTTCTGTAAAATGAAGGCCAGCCGTTGGTGCAGCAGCAGAACCACTTTCCCTTGAAAAAACCGTTTGATATCTTTCACGGTCATCTAACTGTTCCTTTATGTATGGAGGAAGAGGCATTTCTCCAAGAGATTCAAGCACCTCGAGGAAAATTCCTTCATAGGAAAATTCCATTAAACGCCCGCCATGCTCGAGTGTTCCAACACATGTCGCTTTTAATTTACCATTTCCAAAACTAATGACCGTTCCTTCCTTAATTCGTTTTGCTGGTTTTGCAAGTGTTTCCCACACATCTCCCTCCATTTGCTTTAAAAGGAGAACCTCCACTTTTGCCTTCGTATCCTCCTTTTCACCAACCAGCCTAGCTGGAAGAACTCGTGTATCGTTTAATACTAGGCAATCGCCACGATTGAGATAATTTAATAAATGTTTAAATTGATCGTGCTTCCATTCTCCTGTTTCTTTATTTAAAACCATTAATCTTGATGCGTCACGTTCTTTTAATGGTACTTGGGCAATTAATTCCTCCGGCAAATGAAAATCAAACAAATCGAGTTTCATCAAATCACCTAATTTCTAATTCGTTTATTTAAATCGACTTATAATGGAAAAAATAAGTGTTAAGATCATACTGATGACAATACTTGTGACAATTGGAAAGTAAAAGGTAACATTTCCTCTTTTAAGCGTAATATCGCCTGGAAGTCTACCGATAAATTGCATCACAAATCCAATAATAAGTAAAATTGCCCCGATTATCATGAGCATTTTTGGAATTTCTGTCATCGTTTCGGCACCTCCATATTAAAATGCTTATAAACAAGATCTGTTACCATTCTTCCCCTAGGGGTCCGTTTAATAAAACCGATTTGCAACAAATATGGTTCATAAACATCTTCAATCGTATTAGATTCTTCTCCAATCATTGCTGATATCGTATCAATGCCAACCGGTCCACCATGAAATTTTTCCATGATCCCTAGCAGTAATTTATGGTCAATATGATCAAGGCCGAGCTTGTCAACTTGCAATCGTTCTAAAGCATGGACGGCTAATTCATAAGTAATTTTATCCAATTTCAACACTTGGGCAAAATCTCGTACCCTTTTTAGCAACCGATTAGCAATCCGTGGAGTACCTCGCGATCTTCTCGCTATTTCGATCGATGCCGATTCATCAATTTCGATTTCTAGTATATTCGCCGTTCTTGTAACAATTTGGGATAGCTCGTTTTCATGATAGTATTCAAGTCTTCCTAGCACACCAAAACGGTCTCTAAGCGGCGCGGTTAAAAGACCGACCCTCGTCGTTGCCCCTACTAGTGTAAAAGGAGGCAAATCTAACCGTACACTTCGAGCAGTTGAACCTTTTCCGATGACAATATCTAAACAAAAATCTTCCATAGCCGGATACAGTACCTCTTCAATCGAGCGATGGAGACGATGAATTTCATCAATAAATAAAACATCCCCAGGCTCAAGAGATGTCAAGATGGCAGCCAAATCGCCTGGGCGTTCGATTGCCGGTCCAGAAGTTGTGCGAATGTTTACTCCCATTTCATTTGCGATAATGGCAGCCAACGTTGTTTTCCCTAAGCCAGGAGGTCCATACAACAAAACATGATCTAGTGTTTCCTGGCGCATTTTAGCCGCTTCTATAAATATTTGTAGGTTTTCTTTTATTTTTTGCTGGCCAATATATTGATCTAATGATTGTGGACGAAGGCTGTACTCAAAGCTTTCCTCATCAACATCTGCCTCTTGAGAAACGATGCGGTCTTCCATATTCATCCCCTTACTTTAAAAGCTTTTGTAAAGCTTTTTTCACATATTGATCTGTTGTTAAAGATTCTTCCTTTAACGTTGGAACCACTTTCTTAATTTCACGTTCACTATATCCTAACACCTTTAACGCCTCAATGGCTTCACTTAATGAATTGGACAGCGATTGTTTCTCTTCTACCTGCTCTAAGTTGAACAAATCTGGGGAAACAGCGGCAGGAATAATATCTACTAATTTACCTTTCAAGTCAAGAATGATTTGCCGAGCTGTTTTTTTGCCAACACCTGGAAATTTCACAAGAAATGTTTCATCTTCATTTTCGATTGCTTCTACTACTTGTCTAGGGTTCCCAGATGCTAAAATGGCCAATCCACCTTTTGGACCAATGCCATTTACATGAAGCAATTTGATAAATAATGCTTTTTCTTCACGTGTTGGAAAACCGTATAGTGCTAATAAATCTTCGCGTACATATTGATATGTATAAATCGTCACTTCTTTTTGGTAATGTTTCTGATAAATAAAAGGATTCGGTGTAAAAATTTGATAGCCGATTCCATTGTGATTGATGACGATATATTCCGGTGTAATATCATCAACGATTCCATGAATAAACTCAATCAATATCTTTCACCTCTTTATGACTGTATCTCATTTTAACATAAATTTTTTCATAGAAAGAATAAAAACAATCGCTTCATTCAAAAATACATAATTCGTTCATTTGTCATAAATAAAAAAACAAGCTCGTGCTATAGAATAGCTGAACTTGTGATTAAGAATCTTTTGAAATAGAGTATTGCCTAAATGTTTCAATAACCTCTAAATATTTCTCTTTGTTTTTTATCGGAATTCCTTTCTCTAGCTCAAGATGGAGTCTACTCTCCAACTTCCCTACATCAATTTGAAAAAAAGATTGAATAATGTTTTTCGCATCGCCAGGTCTCCCGTTAAAAATAGATAAAGTTCCATCATCTTTGAGACCAAAATAACCGTTCGTTTTTAACAATGGGGAAATATCTTCAATGTATTTTCGAAATACGATTTTATTCTTATTATGCTCAACGAACTGCCAATCCGCATATTTCAACAAAAAATCATCCATAGAATAAATCTTTTCGATTTTCACTTCTTCACTTCTTTCTCCATCCATATATAATCGTTCAAGCACAACTTTCACCGTTAACGGATGAGAAATCTCACTGCCCTCATTCTTTACATGCTGATTAAATTCATTCGCAAATACTTTCCCATTTTGGAATACACTGATGAAAACGATTAGTGCTGAAATAATCATGAAGAGATGATTCAGCTGTTTCATTAACATCACCTCAATACAATGGTTTTCTCAAAAGGATCACCTTGTTCAAACAAAAAACTTCTAATTTGACCACTACTGTTAGTGTGGCCAAAATTAGAAGTTTAAACCAAAATGGAGGTGAGATGAAATGTATATCATAACGATTTTGGTTATAAAAGGGAATTTTAAAAGGTTGAAAATCTTTACAACCTTTGTATTTTCAAGGGTTTTCAGCTTCCGAAATGGGAGAGATTTATTCATTAAGGTTATGATATACCTCTTGAACGTCATCGTCTTCTTCTAATACGTCGATCAGCTTGTACATTTTTTCTGCTGTTTCTTCGTCTACTTGGGCATACGTTTGTGGAACCATTGTCATTTCAGCCGCTTTGAACGTATAACCGCTTTGCTCAAGTGTTTGCTTAACCTCATTAAAATTTTCTGGTGCTGTAAAAATTTCAAATGCATCCTCAGATGTTTCCATCTCTTCAGCACCTACTTCAATGACTTCAAGCAGCATGTCATCTTCATCAACTGTTAAATCCTCACGGCTAATGACGATATATCCTTTCCGGTCAAATAAATAGGCTACACATCCACTTTCACCAAGATTACCGCCATTTTTATTAAAAGCAGTACGAACATTTGTAGCTGTACGGTTTTTATTATCTGTTAAGCATTTAACCATTACAGCAACTCCACCAGGGCCATAGCCTTCATACGTAATCTCCTCATAATATTCACCACTTTGGTTACCTGTTGCTTTTTTAATGGCACGATCTATATTGTCATTCGGCATATTTGCCGCTTTTGCTTTATCAATTGCTAAACGTAGGCCCGGATTTGCATCAGGATCTCCGCCACCTTGTTTCGCGGCAACATATATTTCCTTAGCTAATTTCATAAATATTTTACCGCGCTTAGCATCTTGTGCGTTTTTACGTCGTTGAATATTTTTCCACTTAGAATGTCCTGCCATTCTAAATTCCCCTCTCATTAAAACAGTCTCGCTTTTAAATATATCATAAAATCCTTTTATCGGTAAATGTGACATAACGTAAAAAACAGGGAGTCTTTCTCCCTGTTTCAGATTAACGGTTGTTATTATCAAACGGTTCAGTAATGGTTTCACCAATGTCATTTAATAGTTCACGAATATCATTCGTCACGTCATTTCCATTATCTAATCCACGGTTTATATTCCGTATACGTGTAAAGGTTGCTTCATCTGTCACAATGTTTACATTTTTCCCTCTTGCCATTTTTTGCACAACATTTCGAACTCGATTTTGAACATCACGATTATTACGATCATTTGTATCAACTGCAACAATGACATTATTATTTGTAACAAGAGTATTAACATCCTCTACATTACGCAATTTTGCGACTTGTTCAGAAATTCTTTCCGCTAATTCCTCGTTAGCATCTACATTATTATTACCAAGTTGGTTATGGTAATTATAATCGTCGCGACGGAAGCCATTGTTTCTCATGTTGTTACGATCTCGAACGGTTAATGGGCTTACACGTCCATTGCGATCATTCATATCCCGAATGTTGTCATTATCATCAACGCCGCCGTCAAACATTTCCGTTATCGGTCCATCATTGTCAATCATATCTCCATTATCGTTCGTGTAATAACCGATTGGCTGCATGTTATTGTTATATCTTGTATCCATTGCATCATCATTTGTATTACATGCAACAAGACTCGTGGACATTAACGCCATTGCCGTAAATAAAGAAGCTCTCTTTTTCATGTTACCCCCCCTTAAACACATTATGAGCAATGAAAAGCTGCTCATTTATTAAAGTGTTCATCCTTAAGGAGGGCTATTGCGATTAATTATAGGAATATAAGGTAGATGTTTCTATTCAAAAGGCTCTTTTTCTAAAAGATTGTTGCTTTACCATAGCTTCGTGCTTTGTTCGGTTCATGGACAGTCGAAAAGCAACAAAGTTTACGAAAACAGCCATTCAAAATGTTTAAAATTTTGGAGGAGCTGCTGCTAGACGGCGTTTATGTTCAGAACGTTTATGCATTTGCTCAATAATTTGCCGATCCTCATCTGGGATTTCTTCCCCTTTTAAATATTTATCGATCATATCATAAGTTGTTCCCATTTCCTTTTCATCTGTTTGTCCTTCCCAAAGACCAGCAGTTGGAGCTTTATGAATAATTTCGTTAGGAACACCTAATACTTTAGCTAATTTGCGTACTTCTCCTTTCGTAAAGTGGATGAGCGGCACTAAATCAACGCCGCCGTCACCATATTTAGTAAAATAGCCTGTATGCCATTCGGCCGCATTATCTGTTCCTACCACCATATAGCCAAAATTATTGGCGACAGCATATAATGTTGTCATTCTTAGTCGCGCTCTTGTATTCGCATCTCCCATACGGGCTGCTTTTTCATTCCATTGATTTTTTTCTTTTATTTTAGATTCAATTTGGCTAAATAATGCATGATGAGTTTCTGTTAAGTCAATCGTTATATAATCAATCCCACAGCTTTCCACAACTTTTAAAGCATCTTCTTGATCTTTTGGGTTGCTTTTACAAGGCATAATTAACCCTAATGAATTTTCAGGAAAAGCACGTTTGATTAAATGGGCTACAACTGCTGAATCAATTCCACCACTAATCCCAACAATGGCACCGTTTAATCCAGCTTCCTTAACTTGTTTTTGCAACCATTCAACCAGTTTTGTTACTTTTTCTTCCATAGATATGTACCCCTTTATTACATTTTTTTTAATCATATCATAATGTTCATTTACTCACAATGATGTTTAAGTATGCAATCCTTACCTTTCTTAACCTCAAAAGGTGACTTCCTGGTAAGAAGCCACCTTTTGATCAATTAATCATCTTCCCCATCATCATATTCAGGTTGTTCATATATGCGCGTATAATCATACATCGGCTGTTGTGGAGAGTGCGGATATGGATACGCCTTACCATATGGCATCAGCGGATATCCGTAATAAGGCATCATTGGTTGGCCATATCCGTATCCACTTTGATACGAAGAAGGCATGGCCGTATGAGGATACATCATATTTGGAGAGCTAAATGGTTCTTCATAAGCCAAATCGTTATTTTCTGCATTTTCATTCTCCATTGCCGGACTTATGGCTTGAGGATATGCTTGTGGATATGATGTATGCATTGGAAAAGGAACTCCATATCCGATTGGTCCTACTCCTGTTCCAGGCAAAATAGGTGAAATAGGCACACATCCAGGAGGCACCATTTGATATGGAGGCGAGTAAGCAGGAGCAACTTGTGGCCCATAAGGATATCCAGCGTAAGGAGGATACGGGCTCATCGATATGTTTTCCACCATTTCTTCGTTTTCCATCTCCTCTTCATATTCATCCATTTCAGAACTTTCAGGTTGCATATTTGGAACCCCATACCCCATGGCAGCTGATATATTGGGATAAACCGGTGCAATATATTGCGGCCATTGTTTTCCAGGCATAGGCTGTGTCATCGGCATATATGGCATTTGTGGTGGATTTATATAAGGCATTTTCAAGCCATCTTCCTCCTTTTCAACAGGCGAAGTCATTTTTTCCTCGTGCAAATCCTTTTCCTCTTCTTCAGTTTTAAACATCTCTGGTAAAACATTTGGCGGTTTAGGAGGCAATTGCGGCTCTTGCTTTATTTGCTGTGGCATCGACATATTGACCATATAATAATGATTATTTACATCGATTTCAGGATAATGTGACGGTTGAAAATAAGGCATAGAAGGTACATATGGTTTAGCTGGCATTTCTTTCGGCTTTGCTTCTTCATAATCAAGCTTTTCCTTTTTTGGCTCATATGGGAGCTCTTTTTTCGTCATTTCTTTTTTCGGCATTTCCTTTTTTATATATGGTTCTTCTTTTTTCATATTTTGATTCATAAGTGTTTCTTTTTTGACAGGAACCCCATTCGATGGGATTTTAATTTTCATACCTGGCATGATTAAATCAGGATTGCTTAGCTGTGAGTTCATTTTTTTCAACTCTTCGAAGTCGACTCCATATTTTTGAGCAATCTTCCATAGTGTATCGCCTTTTTGAACAATATGGATTTTCACGCTTTCCCCTCCTATTTAAAAGCTTTTCAGCGAATGACCAAACATACAAATCATCATGAGTTCTCATCACAATTTATGCATAGAAAGAACACATTATGATTAAAAATTGAAACATGCAGGTTTTCAAAAAAACTTATTTTAGTAATAATAAAGGCTGCTTTCGGAAACATTGCTGCTTTTCGACTGTCCATGAACCGAACAAAGCACGTGGTCGTACACAAAATAAAAAAATAAACCTAGCATCATCATATGCTAGGCTACACATTTTCCAGCATTCGCTTTAATGCTAAAAGGGCGAACTCTTTAACATCATCTGCAACTTTTATTTCGTTAATGGGTTGTCCTTTTTCAATACTCTCAAGTGACCATACTAAATGCGGGAGATCAATGCGATTCATCGTTAAACATGGACACATATATGGATTAAGGGAAACAATTTGTTTATCAGGATGACTTTTGATGATCCGATTGACAAGATTCATTTCCGTTCCGATAGCCCATTTGCTTCCTGGAGGAGAAGCATTAATGGTGTCAATAATATATTTTGTTGAACCAGCTTCATCCGATAAAGCGACAACCTCACGTGGACATTCTGGATGAACAATAATTTTCATATCTGGATATGTCTTGCGAATATATTCGATATTGTTTACGGTAAATTTTTCATGTACTGAACAATGCCCTTTCCATAAAATCATCACAATATCGCTTTTATTTCCCTCAAATTGCAGCTCATTCGCAATCGGATCCCATACTGCCATTTTCTCAAGCGGAATCCCGAGATCATAAGCAGTATTCCGTCCTAAATGCTGATCTGGCAAAAATAATACTCGTTGTTTTTGCTGTAATGCCCATTTAAGCATTTTTTTAGCATTAGAGGAGGTTACCGTTGCCCCTCCGTGCTTCCCGACAAATGATTTTATTTCTGCAGTTGAATTAACATACGTTAACGGCAAAATCGTATCTTCGAATAGTTGTTGAAGCTTCTCCCAAGCTATTTCTGTTTGTTTTAAGTTAGCCATATCTGCCATCGAACAGCCTGCACGCATATCAGGTAATATGACGGTTTGGTGTTGGCCTGTTAACATATCAGCTGTTTCAGCCATAAAATGGACGCCGCAAAATACAATAAATTCTGCCTCGTTATTTTTGGCTGCTGCCTGTGCTAATTGCAATGAGTCGCCTGTGACATCAGCAAATTGAATCACTTCATCCTTTTGATAATGATGTCCTGGTATAAAAAGACGCTTCCCTAGCTTATGTTTTATTTCTTTTACTTTTTCGTACAGTTCCTCTTCAGATCGTGTTTTATAATCCTCCGGTATCATTTCTCTTTTTTCAAATTCCAACATGTCTAATACGTTCATTTCGTTTCCCCCTTATTTAACATTCAAACTAATATCAAGCGATTTTACAGAATGAGTAAGCATTCCTAATGAAATATAATCAACATTTGTATCACGATAATCAGCTAAATTATGAAAATCAATTCCACCAGATGCTTCTGTAATGATATGAGATGGAGTTAAATGAACAAATCTTTTCACTTCCATTGGTGTACAATTATCAAACATAATGATGTCAACATCTGCTTCAATTGCTTCGATTAATTCTTTTTCTGTTTCAATTTCGACTTCTATTTTTACCATATGCCCTATTTGTTCACGAACCTTTCTAACAGCTTCTTTAATGGAACCGCAAAAGGCAATATGATTATCTTTAATCATCACTCCATCATGTAAGCCAAAACGATGGTTAAATCCACCCCCACAACGAACGGCATACTTTTCAAACATTCTTAATCCAGGCGTTGTTTTTCTCGTATCACAAATTCTTGTATGATTCGAATTCAGTATATTTACCGCTTTTTTCGTTAATGTCGCAATACCTGACATTCGTTGAATTAAGTTTAAAATGACTCTCTCTCCTTGAAGGATGTAGCGAACAGGGCCTTTAATAATAGCAAGTTCATCACCTTCGGAAAATGATTGACCGTCGCGTATGAATGGTTGAATTTCGAACGTGGGATCCAATAGTTTAAAGCCTGCTGCGACAATTTTTTCTCCTGAAAACACCCCATTTTCCTTTGCTGTCAATACAGCCATCCCTTGTTCATGCTCCGGAAAAATGGCCTCACTTGAAATGTCACGCTCCCCTAAATCTTCTATTAGAAATTGCTTTAGAGCTTTATATAATTTCAATTCATTCATTTAATTCACTCCTTCATGTTCGAATATTGAGAGTCTAATACGTTTTTGCTTCCACCAATCGTTTTCTTTCGGAAAATCAATCCGATAATGCCCTCCTCGACTTTCCTTTCTCATGAACGCTGCTTTCGCGATCAGCCAACCGACCGTTATCATGTTCATGCATTCAAGGTCCTCTATTGTGAAACCATTCACATTAATGGTAAAAAAAGAGGGTGTTTTCAAAAACTGTTCGAAATAATGAAGAGCAAATGATAATCCTTCATTTGATCTAGTAATCCCTACATAAGTCATCATCATTTCTTGAATTTCTCTTTTAGACGGTAAAGCAATTTTCTCGTTACCGAAACGTTTTGCAGCATTTGTCATCATGACATCTAAAGGCTGCTCTGAAATATAAAATGCCAATCGTTTCCCAAATACTAATCCTTCTAACAATGAATTACTTGCTAAACGGTTTGCACCATGAACACCTGTACAAGCCGTTTCTCCAACCGCATATAATCTTTCTATCGACGTTCTCCCAAATAAATCTGTTTCAATTCCACCCATTAAAAAATGCATGCCGGGTGCAACTGGTATGCGCCCTTTCTCTACATCGATTCCATTTTCTTCACAAAGCCTCGTAATCGTAGGAAAACGTTTTCGAAATTGTTGAATATTAGAAATATCTAAAAAAATGCGGTGTCCATGTTTGATCTCTTGTTGCATAACTCTAGCAACTACATCTCTTGGAGCAAGATCCATGAATGGATGAGCATTTTCCATAATGCGTCTCCCATTTTCATCGATTAAAAATGCTCCCTCGCCGCGAACAGTCTCTGAAATTAATCCTTTACAAGCACCATCTATATATAGCATAGTTGGATGAAATTGTATAAATTCCATGTCGATTAGCGTTGCTCCAGCTCGATAAGCCATCGCTAATCCATCCCCTGTCATTAAGGAAGAATTAGAGGTTACTTCATAAAGGGCTCCGCATCCCCCTGTTGCTAAAATAATGTGTGCTCCTGAATAAAAAATGATTTCATTTTCCTTTGTTTTCACCCAAACTCCAATAGCACGATTATTCACAACTTCAATGTCAAAAACCATGTGGTTCTCTAACAATGTGACACGTTCATTTAATCTTGTTAGGAAATGATCGATCAGTCTTTTACCGGTAGCGTCTCCTCCAGCATGGATAATGCGCTTTTTTCTGTGCGCTCCTTCTCTTCCTAATAACAGCTCACCATAATCATTGACATCAAACTGCATACCGTTTTGTTGTAAAGAAGAAATGACCTCTTCCCCACTTTGGACGAGCTCTTTAGCTGCTTTTTCCGTGTTATGAAAACAACCTGCATATAACGTATCTTCAAAATGAAATTTCCAATGATCTCCTTTTCCTATTGCTGCAGCAATCCCACCTTGCGCTAAGCTAGAGTTACTTTGCTGCTTTAAGCCTTTTGTGATCATAAGAATGTTCATTTTTTCACATAATTGTGAAGCAACTGTTAATGCACTAATCCCACTTCCAACGATGATGACATCGTATTGTGTCATAAAAGATCCTCCTGTAAATTAACATCTGTCTTGACACTTATCTTTACACAAAACTACAATATTGACAAGAGGTTTATCCTTTTTTCTTTATTTTATTTTTTACTAAAGGGGCGAAAGTAGTTGATTTACTTAGATTATGCTTCCACAACACCGATGAGTGAAAAGGCTCTTGCAGCTTATAATGAAGCTGCAAAACATGTGTTCGGAAATGCCAGTAGTTTACACGATATTGGTGGAAATGCCCATGAATGGCTGAATGCTGCCCGTAACACGTTCGCAAAGCTCATAAATGGTAAGAGTGAAGGAGTTTTTTTTACTAGCGGTGGTACGGAAAGCAATCTACTTGCTCTTCAAACATTGTTAAATATTCATTCACATAAACGTCATATCGTTTCATCGGCTTTTGAACATTCATCGATTCGAAATTATTTACAATTATTAACACAAAAAGGGTATAACGTTACATTTTTGCAAGGTGATGAGACGGGAACGATTTCAGCTGCTATGGTGGAAAGGGTAATTCGTCATAATACAGCTCTCGTTACAATTCAGCATGGAAATTCAGAAATTGGTGTCTTACAGCCAATCGAAGAAATCGGCCAGCTATTAAAAGATAAAAAGATCCCTTTTCACACCGATTGTGTCCAAACATTAGGGAAAATGAATATCGATGTTCAAAAAATGAAAGCAGCGGCATACTCCTTCTCAAGCCATAAAGTATATGGACCGAAAGGGGTTGGGTCCGTTTACATCGATCCAACTATTGATTGGAAGCCGTTAATCCCTGGAACATCACACGAAAACGGTTTCCGTCCTGGCACTGTAGATGTACCTGGCATTTGTTCATTTGTCACAGCTTTTAAAGATTTTTATAATCAAAGAGAGAAATATCATCAGCATTTTACTCATTTACGCCAATTGTTCATTCATGAAATCAAAAAACGAGACATGAACATTACCGTTATTAATCATGATTGTCACAACCAGCTTCCCCATATTATAGGGATTATGATGAATCAAATGGAAGGCCAATATGCGATGCTAGAATTAAATCGGAAAGGAATTGCTGTTTCAACCGGAAGTGCCTGTCAAGCTGGAATGCAGTCACCTTCACCAACTTTGCTTTCCATTGGATACGATACGGAAAAAGCCCGGCAATTTATTCGCATTTCCTTTGGGATCAAAACAACAGAAGCAGATATTTTGACCCTCGTTTCTGTTTTAGAGCAATTAACTACTAGTTCAGATGGAAAGGATTGAGAAGATGAAGGAAAACAAAATATTAGGGGAAAAGCGCCGTCAACTCATTTTAGAATGGCTTCAAACCGAAAGCGCCCCATTGACAGGAGGAGAATTAGCTGCCAGAACAAATGTCAGCAGGCAAGTCATTGTACAAGATATTTCCTTATTAAAAGCGAGAGGAGAACCTATTTTAGCAACTAGTCAAGGCTATGTATATATGAGTGATATAGAGAAAAAGAAAAATCAAGTAGAACGGCTGATCGCATGTCAACACGATCCGCAAAAAACAAGAGAAGAGCTATACTTAATCGTTGATTATGGTGTAACGGTTAAAGATGTCATCATCGAACATCCCGTATATGGGGACTTAACGGCTTCCATTATGGTGAATAATCGAAAAGAAGTGGATGAATTTATAGACAAAATTGAAAAAGCGAATGCTTCATATTTGTCAGAGCTTACAGACGGAGTTCATTTACACACGATTATGGCAAACAGCGAACAAGCATTAGACGAGGTCTGCCTAGCCTTAAAAAAGGCAGGATTTTTAATGAATGAGGAATAATTGATAGCTAAATTAAAAACGAGGCTGTCTCGGACAGCCTCATTTTCATGCTTCGTGAGATGTTAGGATGATGTTTGAAAAGAAGGATAGCTACCCAAAAATTTCACTCCACATCCAAGGGCTTCTAACTCAGCAATCGCTCCCGGAATCAATACTTCATCCATTTTCATATCAATGTCAATAATAAATAAATAGTTTCCTAGCCCCGTTTTCATCGGACGAGACTCAATTTTTGACATATTTAATTTCCGCCATGCAAATGCAGATAATACTTGATGTAATGAACCGGCACGGTTGGATGGCAGTGTCACAACAAGTGTTGTTTTATACCCAAGGCTTTGTAAACGCTCGTTATTTTTCACTTCATAATCTTTATTTGGATGCAACATAACAAATCTTGTGTGGTTATGTTGGTAGTCATGTATATTCCTCTTCACAATATGCAGCTGATATTCTTTTGCTGCTAGCTCATTGGCAATAACAGCTACCTTTTCACTAGGATGCTCACTAATATATTTGGCGGCTGCTCCTGTTGAAGTTGCATATTCATATGTAACATGAGGTAAATGCTGATGGAGAAACTTATGGCATTGTGCGATGGCGTGAGGATGTGAATAGACCTTTTCAATTTCTCCCCAGTGGTCCTTTCGATCTGGATGAACCATCAAATGTTGTTCTATCGGGGCTATCAGCTCCCCAACGATATACAATGGTGTTTCATGAATTAAATAATCTAACGTTAAATTAACAGAACCTTCTAAAGCATTTTCAAGTGGAACTACGGTTACGTATACTTCTTCTTTTTCAACGGCATCCATACTGCTTGGAATCGTTGCATATGGGATGAGCTCGACATTCGATCCAAAAAATTTTGCCACAGCTAAATGAGTAAATGTTGCTCTCGGTCCTAGATATCCAACTTTCATGATTAACTCGTCCTTCCTATGCTCCTGAGCTTAAAATTTCGACTTTTTCTACAAATTCTAATTTACGTAGCTTCATAAGTAAACTATTAATATCTTCTTTCATACCATTTGTATTCAACGATAATGTCACATTGGCTCTTCCTTGTAATGGAATCGTTTGGTGAATCGTTAAAACGTTGCAGCCGGCATCTGCGACAATTCCTAATAATTTCGAGAGTGTCCCCGCCCGATCTTCTAGATGAAAAAATAAAGTAATAATTTTTTCTTTTACGACCGTGTGAAAGGGAAATATGGCATCGCGATACTTATAAAAAGCACTGCGACTCATATCCACTCGCTGTACTGCTTCTTGAACAGACAAAGCTTTCCCACGCTCTAAAAGCTTTTTAACCTCTAAGGTTTTTCGCATTGCTTCCGGAAGAACATCTTCCCGTACTAAATAAAAAACCTCATCCTTCATTGCGCAGCACCTTCCTTTTACAAGCAAAATCATCGTGGCAAAAATATCTTGTTGTAGGAGAGCATTTAGCCCTCCCTTTTAATCAATAAATTCAAATTCATAATCGAGTATACGGACCGTATCTCCGTCTTTTGCCCCTCTTTCCCGCAATGCATCATCAACTCCCATTCCCCTCATTTGTCGTGCAAAGCGTCTAACTGACTCATCTCTCGAAAAATCTGTCATTTTAAAGAGCTTTTCAATTTTCTTTCCAGACAAAACAAATGCACCGTCACTATCACGTGAAATCGTAAAGTCTGGTTCTTCCTTTTTAAATGTATAAACAACTCGATTTATAGTTGAATCATTTTGTTCTTTTTCAAAAAGTGAAAATTCAGGAGTTCGTTCAAGTAAATCGGCAATTTCAAAAAGCAATTCGCGCACTCCTTGACGGGTAACTGCAGAAATTGGAAAGATTTTTTCATCTTTTGGCAATTTTTTCTTAAATTCCTCTAGATTTTCTACTGCTCCGGGCATGTCCATTTTGTTGGCAACAATAATTTGCGGCCGCTCTGTTAGTCTAAGGTTATATTGTTTTAACTCTTCATTAATCGTAACGTAATCTTCATATGGATCTCTTCCTTCCATTGCCGACATATCAATGACATGCACAATGACTCTTGTTCGCTCAATATGACGTAAAAATTGATGTCCTAGACCGATCCCTTGATGCGCACCTTCAATTAGTCCGGGAAGGTCAGCCATCACAAAGCTGCGGCCATCCTCTGTTTCGACTACTCCTAGGTTGGGAACAATCGTTGTAAAGTGGTATGCGGCTATTTTCGGCTTCGCACTAGAAACAACCGATAAAAGCGTTGACTTGCCGACACTTGGAAAACCTACAAGACCAACATCCGCTAATAATTTCAACTCTAATACAATATAGCGCTCCTCACCAGGCTCTCCTTTTTCACATATTTCCGGAGCAGGGTTTGCAGGTGTAGCGAAGCGGGTATTTCCTCTACCACCTCGTCCGCCTTTAGCAATGACCGCACGGCTGCCATGTTCTGTTAAATCTGCAATGACTTCTTTTGTATCATCATCAATGACAACGGTTCCAGGCGGTACTTTTACAATGAGCGGTTCAGCATTTTTCCCATGCTGATTTTTGGACATTCCATTTTCACCTTTTGGTGCCTTAAAATGCTTTTGGTAGCGAAAGTCCATTAACGTACGAAGCCCTTCATCAACTTCAAATATGACGTCTCCACCTTTTCCACCGTCTCCTCCAGCAGGCCCTCCTTTCGGAACATATTTTTCTCGGCGGAACGCAACCATGCCATTTCCACCGTCTCCACCTTTAACATAAATTTTGACTTGGTCGACAAACATCGTTGTAAGCCTCCTAAACCATATGTTCATTTGTCACTTCTAAGTTGACCGTTAATTGTGAGCGACTACATGAAAGAACTGTTATATGAATAACATCATAACTTTTCGTTGATAAAAAAAGAGTTAGTTCTTCTTCTTTGTTTAGTATGCCTTGAAAATCAAATAAGAATCGAGTGCGATTGCCAACTGTTTCAATTGTCAGCATTAAGTGGTTTTCTGCATTCGGTTCTACAAGATTTTCCATTAAGGAAAAAAATTGTTTCGTCCATTCCGTCAAAGGTTCATCGATTTTTGATAAATTTAAAACATCACCAAGCACAACATATTCAATTGAAAGGAATCGATTTAACCAATTGTATGTCAAAATAAATTCAGCAAATTTTTCCATTTTAAATTGACATAGCTTTGACTCATGTTGTGCTTCAATCACCATTTGATCTATGATTTTTTGGGCGCGATCGTATTTTTTCAGTGCCAAGTTCCCTTTTAATAATTGCAATTTGTTCATCCAGTCGTGTCTGGTTTGGGTTAAAACGTCAATAATCCCCCATGTTTCATCAACTTTTTTCATTTTTCTACTCCCAATCCAACCAGCATTTTGTTCATTCTATATGTACAAAAATTATAGCAGACATATCTAATTCATATAAAGTCATATTTTATAATCCTTGCATCACTTTTTCAAAACTGAAAGCTTTAAATTGAATTAGATCGCAATAGATTGCAAGCCTATCGCTTTTCTATGACAGTCAAAAGCTATAGTAAAGCAACAATCTTTAAGAGAAGAGCCAAAATAAAAAACTCTAACCATTTCGGTTAGAGTTTTTCCATTTTTATTATGCTTCTTTTGCTACTGGGTATACGCTCACTTTCTTTTTGTCGCGGCCATAGCGTTCAAAACGAACGATCCCATCAACTTTTGCATAAAGTGTATCGTCACCGCCGCGGCCAACATTTAAACCTGGATAAATTTTTGTACCACGCTGACGATAAAGGATCGAACCACCCGTTACAAATTGACCATCCGCGCGTTTTGCACCAAGGCGTTTTGCGATAGAGTCACGACCGTTTTTCGTAGAACCTACACCCTTTTTAGAAGCAAAGAACTGAAGATCTAGTCTTAACATTTGATCCACCTCCTAAAACGATTGATCATGTATACGTAAATAATGACCGTAATCTCGTTCAATTGTTTGTAAAGATACGAGCATTCCTTCTAACAATAGTTGAGCTTTTTCAAAGGACTCAGAATCGATCCCTTCTGGTAGTTCAACATAAAGAAATCCTTTTTCTTTCATATCAATAACCGGCTTTACTTTCGCTAATGCTTCTATGGCATTGACCGTACCGAAAGAAACGGCCGAAGCTCCAGCACAAACGATATCCTTGCCTGGTTCATGGTAATAAGCATGACCGGACATTTTAAATGAACGAATATACCCGTCTTTTGAGCGGTTAATATAAACATGTATCATACTTAACAGCCTTTAATTATGCATTAATTTTTTCGATTACGACTTTTGTATAAGGCTGACGATGACCTTGTTTTTTACGTTGATTTTTCTTTGGTTTGTATTTGAAAACGGTGATTTTTTTCGCACGACCATGCTTTTCAACCTTTGCTGTTACAGTCGCACCTTCAACAGTTGGATTTCCAACTTTCACATCGTTTCCACCAATGAAAAGAACTTTGTCAAAAGTGACTGTGTCTCCTTCTTGGGCATCCAATTTTTCAACGTAAATCGCTTGCCCTTCTTCAACTTTAACCTGTTTTCCACCTGTTTCGATAATTGCGTACATCTTTGCACCTCCTAATTTTACTCAGACTCGCCAGTACAGGTGTCGACATATAGCCGATCTTGAACCTATTCTGTGCGGTTGTAGCACAGGTGCTACAAACAATAACACATAGATGATATCAAAATATATTGGTTGTTGTCAATCACATATCCTAAAAAGCTCTTTCAAATAAGGATTATTGATGATAAGCGATTCTTTGTTTGACCTCTTGAATATTACCATAGTGGCGGATGTTGAAATGCTTTACTTGTTCTTTAGCGAAAATAAAAATTTTCATTTTGAACGTTTGTTCTAATTTTTGAAGATGAGAACGATGCTCTCCTTCAAATAAAGCGGCTACTTGTGGATTGGCTTCAACCCAAACAGCCTCCACATCTCGATTTTGTAATTCCCACAATGTTCTTTCAAGCGTAAAAGCAATGGCTTCTGGTGATTGAACTCTTCCAGTGCCGTTGCAAACATGGCATGGAGCTGTTAAAAGCTCTAATAAAGATTTCCTCACTTTTTTTCTCGTTAATTGAAGAATATTTAAATCTGTAAACCCGATCATTTTCGTATATATCCGATCTTTTTTTAATTCTTCTTTAAAAGCAGCGACGATTTCCTGTTGATCATGTTTATTGGCCATATCAATAAAATCAATAAGGATAATGCCACTTAAGTTTCTTAAGCGAATTTGTCGAACAATTTCCTTGGCAGCTTCTTTATTTGTTTTCAGGACTGTATCTCGGTATGTATACTTTCCTAAATATTTCCCAGTATTTACATCAATGACGGTCATCGCTTCTGTTTGTTCAATGACAATAAAGGAGCCATTATTTAACCAGACAATCTTTTTTAATGCTTTGGCGATTTCCTCATTAATATTATAAAAAGAAAAAATATCTTCTTTTTCCATATGATGAATAAACCGAATGGTATGATTTTTCGCGAATATATTTTTCAGTTTTGTACCGATTTTACTCACATCATAAATAATTTCATCGATCATCTGCGGCGATATTTCTTGAATAACTTGTTCTATAAAGCTGTCTTGTCGCAACAATAATTTAGGAGCTTTTGTTTTGCTCGATATGACATGACGATACAATGATTTTAATCGATCAAACGTTTTTTTTAACTCTTCGTTTGCGAGATGTGTTGCTTCTGTACGAATGATCATTCCTTCATGATTTAAAACATCCTTCGCAAATTGTTCTAATCTTGTTCTTTCCTTTTGATTCGTAATTTTTTTGGATAGGCAAATAATCGTCTCAAATGGTTTATAGATTAAAGATGAGCTTTTAAATTCCAAATTCATTGATAATTTCGGAGCCTTATGTTCATTTCCTTCCTTAATAACTTGAACGATCACTTCTTCGCCTTCTCGGATAAAGGACGAAATGCTGGCATCTTTTTTCTTTGGATTTGTCTGAACAGCTTCTATATAGGAGCGAATGTCATTGCGATGAAGATAGCCGTTTACTCCATTGCCTAAATCGACGAACGCTGCTTGTAAGCCTGGCAGGACATTTCGCACTCTCCCACGATAAATATCTCCAGCAAAGATCGTATTTTGCTTTTCCTTTATATAAATTTCAACGACACGTCCATCTTCTATAAGGGCAAGACGTTCTTCTTCTGTGATTGCATTTATGATTAACTGCCGCAACTTCATTCCTCATTTCCCCAAACCTTTTTACCTTCATTAACTCATGATCGACCATTTACGTCAATAAACATACATTAAATCGCCTACTTTCGCATTTGTACGTTTTTCTGAAAAATAAGCATGTAAAATTTCATTTTCATCCAATTGAAACAGTTTTTTCTCTCCTTTTTGCACAATAACCTGGTGTTTACACCCTCTTTGAAATTTGAGCAACACTTCAAGAACATATTCCTCACTGTTAACGACAATTGGTTTTAAAGAATAAAATTCCTTCATTTTCCCATAATACCTCTCTAATAAAAAGCGCATGAAAGCAAACATTCTTTGCTTATGCTCCGTATAAAGTGAGTACAAAATGAAACCTAGAATGAGCCAAATGTTTAATTGAAATGGTTCAATCACGAAAAAGAATGCAGTCATTATACAAACTGTAATTGTAGAAAAAATAAGCATTTGACGATGAGCAATGGAAAATGGATAAAAATATGATAAACATAAAAATAAAAGTTTTCCACCATCAAGCGGCCACACTGGAATTAAATTAAAAAGAAATATGGAGACATTATAAAAAGTAAATAACTCATAAAAATCCCCTTCTATAAGTCCATATTGCGAAAGAAAAAGGGCGGCTCCTTGCAGCCACACGTGCTGGATTGGACCAGAAATAATAACATACAGTTCCTCTTTAAAAGGTCTGTTGCCATACTCATCAACTTCTACTACCCCGCCAAAAGGAAGGAGGACAATATGTTTGATTCTCCATGAAAAAAAACGGGCACATATCGCATGGCCCATTTCATGTATAAAAACAATTGTAAAAAGCATACAAAGCGACTGAAATTGAGCCGTAACAATACATAACGCAGCGATCGCCCAAAAGAGCGGATGAATATGAATTTTGAAAAGTAAGACCAAATATTTACTCAAAAGAAATCACCTGATTCGGATCAATAAATTGATCCCCTTTTTTTATAGCAAAGTAATATGTTCCTTGTTCATGTTCATCGTGTTTCACTTTTCCTATTGGCGCACCCATTTCAACAAAATCGTATAGGGCAACATCAATCGACTCTAAATTTCCATACCATGATTCTGTTCCATCAGCATGTTGAACGATCACAGTTAACCCGGTCTCATCCATTTTGCCAGCTTCAATGACAATTCCCTCATTCATTGCTTCAACTGTTTTTTTTGCCGTTTCAATTGTAACCCCTTGTCCATTATCTTGAAAGCTTTCCAACACTTTTCCTGAAGCTGGAACAGCAAATTGCTTTTCCTCCTTCAATTTCGATTCTGTTTTCGCTTTAGAAATGAAGGCAACTGGATCCCCAAATTGTTCCTTATACCATTTCGAAACAGCCGCAAATTCAAATTCTTTTTCCAACGTATTTTTTACAAAGCTTCTAGCTTCTTGAAATGGCGGTTGTTCATTTTTAAACACAATTGCAGTGATCAAGACGAGACAAGAAGCGATCAAAAGCTTCATCATGAAAATATCTGAACGAAACAAAGGATGAAAACTTTTGGATTGGTTATGATCATAATACGCTGTCGTATTAGAACCATATGTTTCTTCATCAAAAATGATAGGTTGACTTTCCTTTCGGACGGTTCCTTCTTTTGGCCAATTCATTCTCTCTCTTTTCCGTTTGGCAATCCTTTTTTTAATCTCTTCCGCACGGCGATTCATGAATGTCATCATCCTTTTTCTTTCAGTTTGTAAAAATGTATGCCTTGTCCGCAATTGTTATGACAGATAGTAAGATTTTTAGCATAAGAGAATTTCGTTTCAGCTGGAATTTAAGCTAAAAAGAAAAGGGATTATCCATAAGTCAATGAGTGTGACTTATGGGATAAGCCCCTTTTATCATGAACAATATTACGCTTTCACGCCAAAAAAACGTTTAATTTTAGCAAATACCCCTTTTTCGGGTTCATCTAAAGACAATAACGGAACCGACTCTCCTAAAATGCGTCTTGCAATATTTCGGTAGGCAATCGAAGCTTTATTATCTGGATTCATCACAATTGGTTCTCCGCTGTTGGCGCTTTTAATAACATGATCGTCATCCGCGACAATTCCTAGTAGGTCAATGGACAGATGATGAACAATTTCATCTACTTCCAACATATCACCATTTTTGACTAAATGATTTCGTATTCGATTAATTACAAGCTTAGGTGGTTCAATCTCTTCTTTTTCTAATAAACCAATGATACGATCTGCATCCCTTACAGCTGAGATTTCAGGTGTTGTGACAACGATCGCTTTATCAGCACCCGCAATGGCATTTTTATACCCTTGCTCAATCCCTGCCGGACAATCAATAATGATATAATCGAAGTCTTTTTTTAATTCTTCTATCAGTTTAGCCATTTCTTCAGGGGAGACAGCTGTTTTATCGCTTGTTTGAGCGGCGGGTAGTAAAAAAAGTAAATCATCAAAGCGTTTATCTTTTACAAGAGCTTGATGCATTTTACAACGCTCTTTCACAACATCGACTAAATCATAAATTATTCGATTTTCTAAGCCCATGACTACATCTAAATTGCGCAAACCTATATCGGTGTCAACTAAACAAACTTTTTTACCAAATATAGCAAGGGCTGTACCAACGTTCGCTGATGTTGTTGTTTTTCCTACTCCACCTTTTCCTGATGTGATGACGATTGCCTCACCCATATTGGATCCCCCCCTCAAACCTAGTTAAATTGGGTCTAAGATGAGATATTTCTTGTAACCTATTCATTACAATTGTTTCCTCATCATTTATATATGCACATTCCATTGAGCCATTCTCTTGATTTTCATGATTCATTTCAAACGAACGGCTTATCAGATCTGCAATGCGGAGCTGAATTGGATTCATAATTGATGCTGCGATAATGGATTCTCGATTTCCTTCATAGCCTGCGTGTGCAATCCCCTTTAATGCCCCCATAATAAAAATGTTTCCCGTCGCCATAACGGTTGCTCCTGGATTTACATCTCCGAGTAATAGCAAGTCGCCATTGATTTTTAAAATTTGTCCAGACCGAACGATTTTGGCAACGGAAACGATTTCTGATTCCTGCTTCCATTTTAATGCTTCTTCTTTTGTAACGACATTTGAATCAATGGCTTCGACAAATAAATTTCGCTTTTTTCGGATTAATGTTTTCAAACGTTCTTCTTGCCGCTTCGTTAAATAGCGGTTGCCTACTTTTAAAACGACACCGATTAGCGGTCCGTCTTCATCTATATATTGACGCTTTGATAACATTTTTTCTAATTCACGTTCAAGATCATGAAACGAACAAGCATCATCTAAATATAAAGTTAACCCATCCTTTGTTCCTTTTATCGTAACATGGTATTGTTTTGGAGCTTTCACGATGTTCACCTCAACAAGAAAACTATTTCGACATGAATGGAAAAAATCCCTTTCAAATAATCAGAATTAATCTTCAATATGTTCTAATTGAAGGCTTAAGATCAATTTTTTTAAAGGATAGATTAACATAATGAAAATGACCGCATTAACCATTAAGGTTGGAAATAACCTGTTATAAATAAAAGCATGAAACCCCATCGTCGTTGCATTAATGATCAGAAAAAGACCATACGTATAAAATTCCAACAAAGCAATCGAAAATAAACCTAGGAAAACTAACACAAAAATATTATGATGGAAGGCTTTTAAAGCAAATTTCGTTACAAAAGCTAAATTTGGAAAGGCAAATGTGTAAATCCCAATTACTTCTGTATAAAACACATCGTATAAAAATCCAAAAAGAATTCCACAAAATGCCCCAAAGGACTGGGTTGTATAAGCAGTAACAGCGATGATGACCAATACTAAAAAACGCGGAACTACGATTTTGTCAGTTGGGAAAAATGTATGCGGGATCAAATCAACGAAAATACTTTCACCGACAAATATAACAAATACCGCAAACAGAAGAATAAATCGTTTGATCATTCTTTTTCTTCCTTATTCGTCAAATCATTTAAATCAATAATTGGTGCCTCCCGCTTGACAACCATAACTCGATCAATGTCATAAAAATCTGCTGCCGGCTGAACATATGCAATTTTCGTTAAGCCGTAAGAATCTGGTTCAACTTTCATCACTTCTCCAATCAAAAGTCCTTCTGGGAATACCCCTCCCATTCCGGAAGTCGAAACCATTTGCTTTTCTTTCACTTCCGTATCCGTTTCAATGATTTTCATTTCTAAAGCTTTCGTATCTTTGTCATAACCTTCAATTAAACCGAAAACCTTGCCGTTATCTGCTGTCACAACAGCTGAAATTCGATTCTCCCGGTCTGGAGCACTTAAAAGCTGGATCGTAGAAGTAAATTGACTCGTACTTTTTACCTTTCCTATTAGTCCTTTTGCCGTAATGACTGCCATATCTTTTTCTACACCGTGAAGCTCTCCTTTATCAATGATGATCAGTTCATTCCATTTATCAGGATTTCTGGCTATAACCGTTCCACGAATAGCTTCATAATGGCTGAGCTTCCCTTCATTAACAATGCCTAATTCTTCCTTTAATTTTTGATTTTCTTCCTCTAGTCTTTGCATGCGTTCTTTTAGTTGCATATATTGATTTAACTGGCTTCGTAATATTTCATTTTCTTTATATGTATTTTTTAAATCTTGAATATTTTCAAAGAAGCCCGCGACATATTGTGCGGGCCGATGGAATACACTTTGGACAAGTCCAGTTGTATCTTTTATAAATTGTTCTGGCCAAGAAAGATTTCGTTCATCCTTAAGGGAAAAACCGATCAATGCCACTAATATAATTACACCTACGAGCAAAAGGATTAATCGTTTATTTAATAAAAATTGTGGCATGAATGACACCTCTAACTATTTTTGATCTTTCGCTCGATTTTTAAATAAATGGATGTGCTCCAATGCTTTTCCGGTTCCAATTGCCACACAATCAAGTGGGTTTTCAGCAATAAGGACAGGCATGTTTGTTTCTTCACTAATGACTTTATCTAAATTGCGCAGCAACGCTCCACCACCTGTTAACACGATACCGCGATCCATAATATCCGCTGCTAGTTCAGGTGGTGTTTTTTCTAATGTATTTTTTACTGCATCGACAATCGCAAAAACCGTGTCCCGAAGTGCTTCAGCAATTTCATTGGCTGTGATTTCGATTGTCTTTGGCAATCCAGTCAATAAATCCCGTCCACGAATTTCCATATTTTCGATGCCTTCAGGAGAACCAGCTGAGCCGATTTCCATTTTAATTGCTTCAGCCGTACGGTCACCAATCATCAAGTTATAATTTTTACGGATGTAGTTAATAATCGCCTCATCCATCTCATCTCCAGCAACACGAATCGATTGACTCGTTACAATACCGCCTAGCGATATAACAGCAACCTCAGTCGTACCGCCACCGATATCAACAACCATACTTCCTGTTGGTTCCCATACAGGAAGATTTGCTCCAATGGCCGCTGCAAAAGGTTCTTCAATGGTATAAGCATCTCTTGCCCCAGCCTGTCTTGTCGCATCAATGACCGCACGTTCTTCAACGGCTGTAATCCCAGATGGAACACAAACCATTACATAAGGTTTTCGCGAAAAAAGCCCCTTATTTTTCGTTGCTTGTTTTATGTAGTATTTCATCATCGTTGCTGTCGTTTCATAATCAGCAATGACTCCATCTTTCATTGGACGAAGAGCAACAACATTACCAGGTGTACGGCCAATCATATTTTTCGCATCATTACCGACTGCGACGATTTGCTTTGTATCGGTTTGTAAAGCTACGACAGACGGCTCACGAACAACAACACCTTTCCCCTTCACAAACACTAACGTATTTGCTGTTCCTAAATCTATTCCAAGGTCTCTACTGCCAATTCCAAACATGGACGTATCTCCCTTTCTGAACAAGTTCCATTATTACTAACGTCGTATTGAAAAGGTCTATCAATGATATTCTTAAAAACCCATAAACAATATTATAACGTAATTTTATCAAAAAAAAAGTGCTATAAATATCCTTTTTCTTTTAAGCTAACGTATTTTTGTTCACCAATAATAATATGATCCAATAGATCGATTCCTATGAGTTTACCGCATTCGACGAGACGTTTCGTTACTTCAATATCCTCTCGACTCGGTGATGGGTCACCAGAAGGGTGGTTGTGCATGCAAATAATGGAAGCAGCTGTTTGAACCTTTTATTTTACAAATTGAAATTCTCTACCCTATTCTGATGACTTTCTTCATTTTAAGCAGCAGAATTCATTTTAAGCAGCAGAAAAAGTGTAAAATCAAATATATGATACTAGGGAAATTTGCAATATATATTTTAAAAAAGAACAGCATCCTATAAAGATGCTGTTAGTTATAATTTTTTAGACTAATAAATCTTAATTTCAAGAATAAGAAAAATATAGTTATAAAATTACATCTTTAAAAAAATTTATTTTTTATTATTATTTAAGTAATTTTCTGTGAGAGTATCTATAAAATCGTTTGGTATTACATAATTATCAAAATTAATCTTTATCCAATTTAATACACTTTCATCGATTGAACGCCAAGTCTTTAAAATTGGTAATAATTTTTCAATAATGTTTATATCTTGAATTCCTAATACACAAACACCATAACTTCTGTCTCCCCAAATTGCCCATTTGTTCGAAGAAGATAGCCAAAAAACGGTTTCAGATATATATTGAATTGAGTCATAAGGATTTTTTTGGGGACCTAAATCAAGAACTGATAAATATTGTTCAGAAGTCAAATTAAGAGGTAATTTGGCCCAATTATAATAATTATATTCATTGTAAAAAAATTCTTCTGGATCTGGATCTATTACTCCAGTAATTACATAGTCATCATTTGTGACCACAGATATTTTTTGAATTACTTTCCAAAAATCATCAGTCATAGTCCAGTCAAACTCTTCAAACAAAAAATAGTTATATTTTTCTTGAAATACTTTGTTAGGTAAACTATTTTTTACTTTAAAGTTATTATTAACATTATTTTTTAATTCTATAAACTCACTAGTGTCATGTATAAAAAAAGTTTCTAAATTCATTGTATCGCTCCATTCTATATTATTTCTTTAATCTAATTTTCATAGTAAATTTTTTGCTTCCTGGTGGATAAAAATCAGCTGTAGGACCACCAGTTGATTTAGCATTATCCCTAAGAACATATCGAGCCCCATCTTTTTCGAATATTGTTACTTTTCCTCCCCCTGCAATAGACCTTTTCCAACCATCATTAATTAAGTTTCTCTCAAACTCATTTTTCTTCAAACCTGTTTCAATATTTGTAACGCGACTTCTCGGTCCTGTAACATCTTCATATTTTGAAGTTTTTCTTATTCCATCAATTACTGTTAATTCCTTATTTAGTTTTACGGTTACTTTACTCCCTGCCTTTACTAGTTTCAAGGCACCTTTAATTACTTTCCCAGGTGGTAAAAAGCTTAATCCAGCAATAACTTTATCTACTGTGTTAGCTTTAGGATCTATTAAAGTCTTGATATCATCTCCAATTATAAAGTCATAACCCATTTTAGCAATATCTTTTAAAGATTTCGAAACTTCATTCCAAGTAGAATTTTTGTTATGGACTTTATTTTCTAAAGCCTTATATCTATTTTCAATAACAGTAGTTTTATTGTAAGTATTTCTTCGTTGCAAAGCTTGGTTCATTGCACTATATGTGTTTTTTCCAGCAATTCCATCTTGAGATAAACCATATGTTCTTTGAAAACTTTTAACTGCAGCTGCAGTTTGTTTGCCATAAATACCATCTATAGCCCCGACATTATAACCTAATTTACTAAGTTTTGATTGTAAATCTTTTACCGCTTGTCCTCTAGATCCGATTCTAAGAGTTTGTCCTGTCCATTGATTGCTAGACGTACTTTTTTGAGCTTTCTTTTTTGCTTGAGCTGACAATTGATTTATAAGTGTATTATAAGTCTGTTTTCCCGCAACTCCATCAACAGCAATTCCTTTAGCTCGTTGAAAACGTATTAATGCATTTCTTGTGTTTTTTCCAAAAATTCCGTCAACTTTACCTGCATTAAATCCTGCTTTATTGAGCATTTCTTGGAGTTGCTTTACATATGTCCCTCTACTTCCATACCGAAGGACTTGTCCTTTCCATAACTTTTTTGATGGATAAGTTATCCTACCTCTTGCATCTACAACTAACACTTAAATCTCCCCTATTCAATTTTTATTTAGGTATATTTACCCTAATTATTTATCGGATGAAAATATTATTTATTTTACACTTTTAAACAATTTTATTTAAATCTTTACTTTTTTACCAGTAAGAAAATAATATAGAGTAAAAATCCAAAAATGGATAAATTCTATTTATTAATCAACATTAAAATTAAGTTTTTACACAAATAATCCTGGAGAAAAACATATTTTCTCTAGAGGAAAAACACATTACTACACTTTATTTAGTATTAAAAATTCAATTTTGCAAATTTTTCATTTCTGACCATTTTATATATGCTGAAAATGAAAAATTGAAGGCTTAAGATCAATTTTTTTAAAGGATAGATTAACATAATGAAAATGACCGCATTAACCATTAAGGTTGGAAATAACCTGTTATAAATAAAAACATGAAACCCCATCGTCGTTGCATTAATGATCAGAAAAAGACCATACGTATAAAATTCCAGCAAAGCAATCGAAAATAAACCTAGGAAAACTAACACAAATATATTATTATGGAAGGCTTTTAAATATCAAAAAAAGTGCTATAAATATCCTTTTTCTTTTAAGCTAACGTATTTTTGTTCACCAATAATAATATGATCCAATAGATCGATTCCTATGAGTTTACCGCATTCGACGAGACGTTTCGTTACTTCAATATCCTCTCGACTCGGTGATGGGTCACCAGAAGGGTGGTTGTGCATGCAAATAATGGAAGCAGCTGACCGTTTCAGCGCTTCTTTAAACACTTCGCGAGGGTGTACAATGGAGGCATTCAAACTTCCGATAAAAACCGTACTTTTATGCAAGACTTGATTTTTTGTATTTAAATAAAGGCATACGAAATGTTCTTGTGTTAAAAAGCGCATTTCTTCCATGACATAATTTGCTGCATCTTTAGGAGAGCGAATGACATAGCGATCTTGAAAGGTTAACTGGTGAATTCTTTTTCCTAATTCAATAGCAGCCATTACTTGAACGGCTTTTGCTGTACCAATTCCAGGGATATTCGTAATCTCTTGAATAGAAGCATCCTTTAACATTCGCAATCCATCAAATTGCTTTAGCAGCCGATTCGCTAGATGGATAACCGATTCATTTTTTGTTCCTGTTCTTAAAAGGATGGCCAAAAGTTCATGATTGGAAAGACTTTCTGGTCCAGCATGAACCATTCTTTCGCGAGGGCGTTCATCTTGAGGGAAGTCATGAATGGACAGCGTTTTCATCGTCATTACCTATTCCTCCTTATCCATCATTCCTTCCCTTCCAGCGTTAAAAAAAGGAAATCCCATTTGTTTTAATTCTCTATATAACCGAGATATCGGAAGTCCGACAACATTATAGTAATCTCCTTTTATGTTTTTGACAAGAAGTGAACCGAATTTTTGAATGCCGTAGGATCCTGCTTTATCAAACGGTTCACCCGTTTTTACATAAGCTTTTACTTCTTCTTGCGTTAAGTTCCAAAACGTCACTTCTGTTTGTTCGTAAAACGTATGATGTTGGTTCCCATTGAAGATGGATACACCTGTTAAAACATGATGTGTTTGTCCAGATAAGGTCATAAGCGTTTGGAATGCATCCTTTTCATCTTTTGGCTTTCCTAAAATATTGTTTTGATAGACAACGACCGTATCAGCACCTATGACATAAGCGTGCGGATACAGCTTGGCAATGGATGAAGCTTTTTGAAAGGCTAGGGACTGTACAACTTCTTCTGGAAATTGTGTTGGCTCAATCTTCTCTTTAATATCACTACCTAAAACATTAAATGGAACATTTAATAATTGTAAAAGTTGTTTACGTCTTGGAGAGTGGGATGCGAGGATCAGATTTTGCAATATTCTATCTCCTTTCGAGCGATCAGAAATAGGAAGATACATTTTGTATCATATCAAACGTTCCAAGTTTTCACAATGTTTGAAAATTTAATTTTCAACAATACCATGTAAGAAAATACGACCGTTCAAGAAAACGAAAATAAGGCTATCCCATAAGTGTTTGACAGGGGTCTGACACTGATAGCCTTAAAAGTTACTGAATTTTACCGTTCTCTATAAAAAATTGTAAAAGAAGCTGTTGCACTTCCCATAATTGCTCTCTAGTTGGCGAGTTTGTTGAAATCATTTCCGCAGCAGATACTAGGGAGCTATCAAGGTTTTCCATTTGTTTTGCCGTTTCGTTTAATTTTTCCCTATCTTGTTGTGGAAATGATTGTATACCTGTCATCATGGATGCCGAATAAGCGATTAATTTTTCGATCATCCTTTTCGTCTCATCTGCATTTTTCGCAGAAAGTTTTATCGATATTTCTTTATCATACGTTTCAATATTTTCTTTTAAAAATATGTGCTTTAATGCTTTTATTTGCTCTTTTGTATGAGCTAATCCTGAAAACACGAAAAAAGCACCATCTGCCTCGATGATCACGCTAGGATAACCTTTCTTTTTTATTTCCGACGCTACGGCCTCCGCTCCGCTTCTATTCGAATATTTGCCAACCTGAATAATATATATCGGTATTGTCAAGGAAGACTCCTCTATATTGACAGCTTGATTATTTTGAATTGTTTTTTCATTTTCCGACTCTTCTAATACGATATGATTAGATTTGGCGGTATCCTTTGATAACAAATGAAGTGCAAAAGTGCCAAAGCCAATGCCGACGATAATGGCTAAAATAATCGTCAGTATATTTTTCTTTAAAGAGGGTGAGCCAGCTGAAAAGGAATAAGAAGTCGTCAACTTTTTTATTTTTTTCATTTTTTCAGCTTTCCGCAGTATAACAACTTTTGGATCTTCTGGCAATACCCAAGGAAACTCTTCATCTTCCTCACTTTTTTTTTCACTCGTTGCCGCTACTTCCTTTTCCATTTTTACTTTTTCTTCCCAGCTTGAAACCTTTAAATCAGAGTCCAGACTTTCTTTTTTATCATCATGAGAAATTTCTTGATTTTTGCAATTGAACTTAATTACTATTTTTCGAGAAGTTGGCTCGTCCAAAATGTCACCACCTTTTCGTGGAGCGCGGCTTTTATATTCATCATGCTATCATAAACTTCACAAAAAGGAACAAGACTTTTGTCGTTTACAAGAATAATGTTTTCTACAAATGATGACAAATTAAAATAAGCATCACTTATTTGTGATGCTTATTTTATAATGCTTTCCAATATATACTTTCTTACATCGGAAATAAAATAAAGTGAACCAGTAATAAGCAATAATTCATCATCATGAAGTGTTGAGATCGCTTTTGTAAGAGCTTGCTGCCAATTTTCTTCATATTGCTTGTTTTGAAACTCGGCTTTATCAAATAATTCTTTCGCTCGAAGTGCTCTTGGAAAAGAAAACGAAGTAAATATGATCTTTGCTGCAAAGGAGGAAAGCTCCTGTATCATTTCTTTCACTTTTTTATCTTGTAAAACCGAGAATAATACGACGATATTTTTTTCTGGATAATAAGATTGGACCGTTTCTCTTAGTACTTTTACGCCTTCTGGATTATGGGCACCATCAATGATGATCGTAGGGCTTGTTGATAATTCTTCAAATCTTCCTTTCCAAAAAGCTTTTTTTACACCTGATTGAATATCGTCCTCTTCGATGATAAATGAATAATATACCTTTAAATAATCGGCGGCCATGATGGCTAAGGCTGCATTTTTCTCTTGATGAGGGCCCTTCATTGAAATGGAAAGCTCATTATATGTTTTAAAAGGAGTTTGAATACTCAAGCAACCATCATTTTTCATCGAAAACTCACGACCGAGCAAATAATGCTTCGCTTTTTTCTGTTTCGATACTTCCTCGATGACTTGTAAAGCTTCCGGCTGTTCAACTGCCGAAACGACCGGAACACCATTTTTAATAATTCCAGCCTTTTGAGCAGCGATTTCTTTTAAAGTTGTACCTAAAATCTCTTCATGGTCATGACCAATATTTGTAATAATAGACAGAAGAGGAGAAATAATGTTTGTTGAATCATACATTCCACCAAGTCCTGTCTCTAATAAAACGATATCAGGTATGTTTATTCTTCCAAAGTAATAGAAGGCCATTGCTGTAATCACTTCAAACTCTGTTGGAGCGCCAAAATCGGTTTTCTCTACTTCTTCAACAATAGGTTTTAATTTGTTCGCTAATTGTATAAATTCTTCATCTGTGATCGGATTTCCGTTCATGCTAACTCGCTCATTAAATGTTTCAATATATGGAGAAGTAAAGGTACCTACCTTAAACCCTGCTTCCTGCAAAATTTCTTTTAAAAAAGCAATCGTTGACCCTTTTCCATTCGTACCGGCGACATGAATATACCGAACCGTTCTTTCCGGATGTCCTAGCTTTTCCATCATGATTTTCATCCGTTCTAAACCTGGTTTCACTCCAAATGTCAAACGGGAATGCAGCCACTTTCTTGCTTCCTCATATGATGTAAACACGGTATGTCCCCCTTTTCCATCGTATTTTATGACAGTAGAAAACCCGGGGCGCTCCCGAGTTTTTCACTGTTAACCTTGTAATTCTTCAATTCTTTTTAATACTGCGTCGCGTTTTTCTAAGTAATCTTTTTCCTTCTTCCGTTCTTCATCGACAACTTTTTGCGGCGCCTTCTTTAAAAAGCCTTCATTAGCAAGCTTCTTTTGCACCCGTTCTACTTCTTTATTCCATTTATCCAGTTCTTTTTCAAGACGTTTAATTTCTTCTTCAATATTAATTAATCCTTCAAGAGGCAAGAACAGTTCTGCACCGCTAACAACTGCTGTCATGGCCTTTTCAGGTGCTTGTAAATTCGTATTGATGACTAATTCACTAGGGTTACAAAAGCGCTGTAAATATTCTTTATTACGTATGAATTGGTCTTTTATATCGTCATGATGTGCTTTTATTTGAATTTCAATTGGCTTGCTAAGCGGTGTATTCACTTCAGCACGAATATTTCGCACAGAACGAATGACTTCCACAAGAAGCTTCATTTCATTCGAAGCATCCGCAAATGTGAATTCAGGACGGGCTTTTGGCCAAGCAGCAATGGTAATAGATTCTCCTTTATGCGGAAGGCTTTGCCAAATTTCTTCTGTAATAAATGGCATGAAAGGATGCAATAGCCTCATGGTTTGATCTAGTACGTAAGCTAAGACAGATCTCGTCATTTTCTTCGCTTCTTCATTTTCACCATATAATGGGAGTTTGGCCATCTCAATATACCAATCACAGAAATCATCCCAAATGAAGTTGTATAAAACACGTCCGACCTCGCCAAATTCATATTTTTCAGCAAGCTTTGTCACTTGTTCGATCGTTTCATTTAATCGAGTTAAAATCCATTTATCAGCAACTGATTTTTCCCCTGTCAGATCTATTTCATCATATGTCATTCCGTCCATGTTCATCAGAGCAAAGCGTGAAGCATTCCAGATTTTATTAGCAAAATTCCATACTGCTTCCACCTTTTCGTAACTGAATCGCAAATCTTGGCCTGGTGAACTTCCTGTCGCTAAGAAATAGCGAAGTGAATCAGCACCGTATTTGTCAATGACATCCATTGGATCAACGCCGTTTCCTAATGATTTGCTCATTTTCCGTCCCTCAGCATCGCGAACAAGACCGTGAATTAATACATCTTTAAACGGACGTGTTCCAGTAAACTCAAGCCCTTGGAAAATCATTCTTGATACCCAGAAGAAAATAATATCGTATCCAGTTACAAGCACATCTGTCGGATAATAGCGTTGCAAATCTTTTGCTTCTGTATCCGGCCATCCCATTGTTGAAAACGGCCATAGGGCAGAACTAAACCACGTATCTAATACATCAGAATCTTGCTCCCAATTTTCGATATCCTTCGGTGGTTTGTGATCTACATATACCTCACCCGTTTCTTTATGATACCATGCCGGGATGCGATGCCCCCACCAAAGCTGACGGGAAATACACCAGTCACGAATGTTTTCCATCCAGTGCAAATACGTTTTTTCAAAACGCTCTGGAACAAAGTTTACTTTGTTTTCTGATTTTTGCAGTTCAAGCGCCGCTTCTGCTAACGGCTTCATTTTCACAAACCATTGTGTTGATAAATACGGTTCAACGACAGCTCCGCTTCGTTCGCTATGACCAACGGAGTGCATATGTTCTTCAATCTTAAACAAAATGCCTTCCTCTTGTAGGTCTTTCACAATTTGTTTACGGCATTCAAATCGATCCATTCCTTCATATTTGCCAGCCTTTTCATTCATGGTGCCGTCTTCATTCATCACTAAAATACGCTCTAAATTGTGACGGTTTCCGATTTCAAAATCATTCGGGTCGTGTGCTGGAGTTATTTTTACCGCTCCAGAACCGAATTCCATATCGACATATTCATCTGCAACAATCGGAATCTCTCTTCCTGTAATAGGAAGTTTTACTTTCTTTCCGATTAAATGCTTATAGCGTTCATCATCTGGATGAACGGCCACCGCTGTATCCCCTAGCATCGTTTCTGGACGCGTTGTCGCTACTTCTATATGGCCTGATCCATCCGCAAGCGGATAACGCATATGATACAAAGCGCCTTGTACATCTTTATAAATAACCTCAATATCAGAAAGGGCTGTCTTTGTGACCGGATCCCAGTTAATAATATATTCACCGCGATAAATAAGACCTTTTTTATAAAGGGAAACGAATACTTCACGAACTGCCTTTGAAAGTCCTTCATCCATCGTAAAGCGCTCACGTGAATAATCTAAACCGAGCCCGAGCTTCGCCCATTGCTTACGAATATGTCCAGCATATTCTTCTTTCCATTTCCATGTTTCTTCCAAAAATTTTTCACGACCGAGATCATGACGAGATTTCCCCTCTTCACGAAGCTTGGCCTCCACTTTTGCCTGTGTAGCAATTCCGGCATGATCCATTCCAGGCAGCCATAAAACATCATATCCTTGCATTCGTTTCATGCGTGTAATAATATCTTGAAGCGTCGTATCCCAAGCGTGACCGAGATGAAGCTTTCCGGTAACATTTGGCGGAGGAATCACGATTGTATAAGGTTGTTTTGTTTCATCATCTTTTGCTTCAAAAAATTTTCCATCTACCCAAAATGAATAGCGATCTTTTTCAACCGATTGATGGTCGTATTTTGTTGATAAAGTTTGTTTATTTGTATCCATGGAAATACTGCCTCCTTTTCAGCTTTTCTATTTCAATGTGTCTAGCACACAAGCATGCCGGTTGAGCGTTTACTAACTTTTATTTTATAAACGGACCGCTGCGACACCACAATATTTCATAACAAATAAAAACTCCTTTCATCCGAAAAAGGACGAAAGGAGATGTTTCGCGGTACCACCTTTTTTCATAGGGATGATCGACCCTATGCACTCATTTTGATAACGGATCAACCGGCTTTCTTTACTGAATGAGAACACTCATTTGTTCAAGAAAGCTGCTCCAGGGCGACGTTCCAACGAGACAACCTAGGAAATCTCCCAGCAAATGATTCCCCTCTCTGAAAGGCGTTCTTCGCTGTACTCTTCCCTTTCCACGCATGTTTCAAGTTTTATGGAATTCTATGATATATACTACTAAAAAACGTTTTTTTTCGTCAATCATCTTTGCCATTTTTCTTTGTTTTTATACAATAGACAACCGCACAAAAAAGACATTCCTTACATAACATAATATAACACAATGAATGGGGGACAAATGATGCGGAAACGATTTAATCTTTATTCCTTTCCTACTTGGCTAAGAAATTTTCGAGCGATATTAGAGCAATTTATTTTGCCTTTAACGATCTTTCAAGGAATTCGTACACTGTTTTTCCCAACTACCTTCGATGTTTTTTTGTTAGCTATTTTTGTCGTGTTAACGATTGCTTTTCATTTAGACTGGTTTTAAAACCCCCTCATCTTTAAATTGAAGATGAGGGGGTTTTATTTTCCTCTTCGCTTTCATTTTCTGCTTCAGACCATTTCATCATCACATATTCGATATTTTTCATGAGCCAATAACGTTTTAAAAGCTTCCGGCAATACATGAATTCGATTTTCTCTTTCTGTTTTCTTTCATATTGCTGAATTAACTTCATCATCGGTGTCGGATAGGCTAAATAGCTTTGGAGCATATTTTTCTCTGCCTTTGTTAAGGAGAAATTTTGATCATAAACTTTCAGCCACTCTACACATTTTTCACATTGAAAGGGCTGGCTCGTTAATAGTTGGTTATAGAAAGCAATTAAATCCTTAATAGGGGAAGCAAAATGAGAACGTTCAAAATTTGTTAAGTAGCGCTCACCTCGTTCATCGATTAACAAATGAGACGTGGAAGCATTGCCGTGAACGAGAACGATTCGTGCAACAGGCTGTTCCTTCATGTTTTCATACCATTCTGTCCATTTTTCTTTTGCAAAATAAATTGCATTTCGCATTTCTGTATAATACGTCACCGCTTGCAGTTCAAAAGGTGACATATACCATTTTTTTTCACATCGTTCAATAAATGCTTCGAGCTCTTTTTCTTCCTTTTGCCACTTACTTTTAACCATTTCATAATAATTCTCAAAATCTTTTTCATCAATATTCCATTCCTTTTTCGTACGGTTATGGAGTTGCGTGATCTCATGAATGAATTGAAGGGGCAAATCCTCTAAATCTTGACGTTTTTCGTGTTGTATCCACGGCATTAAATAATAAGATTCTTTTGTGCCGTTTACAAACCATTGATGATCATACGTAGAATAAATCGGGATATAGGACTTGTAACTTGACTGAACTAATTGAGACAGTCCATTGATCAAATTCGTTTGATCTTTTTTTTGGATTCTCTTTAAAGCATAGGTCCCTTTTGTTGTATAGATTTTAAATACTTTTTCTGTGACAGTCTCGATATGATTTGGATGAAGTTCGTATTGTTTTAAAATGTCATATAGGGTTTGATGATCCAACCTAAATCACTCCAGTCTCAATTATATGGATATTCTAGAAGAAGGCTCTTTTCTAAATGATTGTTGCTTTACGATACGATTGCTTTTCGACTGTCATAGGCAGTTGAAAAGCAAGAAAGTTTACGAAAACAGCCTAGAAGAAAAAAACAGCTCCTAATGTTCGAGCTGTTTAAAGAAATTATCCATTTCTTATTGGTTCACAAATACCGGAATGTATAATATTTGTCCTTCGTAAATAGTTGGATCAGCTCCAAGATGATTGAAGCGAATGAGCTGCTGTACCGTAATATCGTAGCGCTCACAAATTTCTTCAAGTGTCTCTCCTTGTTGAACAATGCACATTTTTAGCTTTGAAAATTCCTCTTCATCATCTCTTGTAAATAATTTAGTTAAATAAAGTGTATTGTCATTTTTTCTTACTATTTCAGCTTTTTCCTCATCTTGCTCATTCGGAAATTCTTGTTGTTCTTCTACTCTCATTTCATCTTCCTTTGTTTCCTGTAGACTTTCCTCATCTCTCTTCACCTCGATGAAATAATCAGGAGATTCTTGAGAGTCTACTTCATTCTTGATATGTGATTGACTTTCGCGATTTCTAGAGTCAATTTCTTGTACTTCATTTGCATCTTGTTTTTCTTCCATTGTATCATCAGGAGACTCTTTTGCTTCCTCTTCTTTCATGGAATCTTTCGGTTTTTCACGATCTCTTAATTCATTTTCCTGTTCAATATTTTGTTTTGCCTCGACTGTATAAGTTGTATAGTCTGTTGAATCGTGATCCTCGTCAGTATCTTTGGCCATAAAAAATGTCGATACATTTTCAATCGGTTCGTCATGATCTTTATCATCACGATCTTCCTTATGACGGTAAATTGGTTCTATTTCCTCCTTTTGTTCATTTGTTTCAACTTCGTCCATTTCATTTTCCTGTTCCCTTTGTTTTTCATCCTTTATTCCAAAAATGCTAATATCGGCCATTAGTTTTAAACAGCGCTCTTCAGGAAAATCATAGTCAAACGTTTCTATTGTCACATAAATATCTTCTAAATTAGCTACACGGCTTTTGGGGATGGTAATATCTACGGGAAACCGATGGGCTAGTTCTGTAATTCCGTCCTCTCTCGTTACAACTTCATGGATGAAACGTTCCCCAGAAAATTGGATCGGGTCTTTGTCTGTATTCTCATTGTTACCGCTTAGCATTTTATATTCACCCGCGAGCTCTAACACACCCTTTATCGAAACATATTGGTCATGCTCGCGAATTGTAATATCTGGTTCTAATGAAATCGATAATAATTCCGATACTTCCTGTCCCTTTTGAAACCAAACCGATTCTTCGATAGAAAAATTCAACCTGTTTGACTGATCTTGTGGCAATAGTATTTTCCTCCTTTCCATTCACCGAAAAATAACTATGACATTACAGATGTATGAAGAAAGAAAGGAAAATATCACTTTTTATGATAACTGTTCGCTCTTTTCTAAAAGATTGTTGCTCTTCTATAGCTTTTCGACTGTCATAGGCAGTCGAAAAGCAAGAAAGTTTACGAAAACAGCTTAACTATTAAACAATAAAAAAAGAATCGGATCTCTCCGATTCCTAAGAGTGTAAAATAGAAAAGGCTTTTTCAGCTGCAGCAATCGTTTTCTCAATATCTTCATCTGTGTGGGCCGTGGATAAAAATAGTCCTTCAAATTGTGATGGTGGAAGGTAAACACCTTCATTCGCCATTTCACGATAAAATTCAGCAAAAAATTTCAAATCCGATCGTTTAGCTGTTTCATAATTGATGACATCCTGTTCATTAAAGAAAAAGCCGATCATCGAACCAGCGCGATTGACAGTTAGCGGGACACTGTATTTTTGGGCTGCTTTTTTGAATCCTTCTTCAAGTCGATCCGCTTTCCTTTTAAATTCAACATAGGTTTCAGGTGTCAATTGTCGCAATGTTTCGTAGCCTGCGGTCATCGCGAGTGGATTACCAGATAAAGTACCTGCTTGATAAATAGGACCACTAGGTGCCACTTTTTCCATGATCTCTGCTTTTCCGCCGTAAGCCCCGACAGGAAGACCGCCGCCAATCACTTTACCGAGGCAAGTTAAATCCGGAGTTATATCAAAATATCCTTGAGCACAGTGATAATCAACACGAAAACCTGTCATGACTTCATCAAAAATTAAAAGAGAGCCATATTCATTTGTTAAACGTCTGAGTTCTTGTAAAAATCCTTGTTTAGGAGGAACAACCCCCATATTTCCGGCAACTGGCTCAACAATGACTCCAGCAATATCTCCGCCAAAACGTTCAAAAGCATAACGAACACTTTCTAAATCATTATAAGGGACCGTAATCGTATTTTGAGCAATGCTTTCTGGAACTCCTGGACTATCTGGCAGACCAAGAGTAGCAACGCCAGAACCAGCTTTAATTAATAACGAATCACCATGGCCATGATAACAGCCTTCAAATTTCAAAATTTTATTTCGCCCCGTATAGCCGCGAGCAAGGCGCAATGCACTCATCGTAGCTTCCGTACCGGAATTGACCATGCGAACAACTTCAATCGATGGGACTCGTTCAATCACTAATTCAGCTAATTTATTTTCAATTAAAGTCGGTGTTCCAAAGCTTGTCCCGTTTTCTGTCACTTTTTTTAATGCTTCCACTACTTGTTCATTCGCATGACCTAAAATTAATGGTCCCCATGAAAGAACGTAATCAATATATTCATTCCCATCGATGTCATAAATTTTCGAGCCTCTCCCTCTTTCTATAAAGATTGGCTCCATATTCACAGATTTAAATGCTCGTACAGGACTATTCACTCCTCCAGGCATTAATTGCTTAGCTTTTTGAAATGCTTGAATAGATTTTTCATAACGGTTCAATATTCTTACCCCTTTCAAGCTTCTTAATTTTCCTGTAAATAGCGGGCAACATCCTTGGCAAAATAAGTAATGATTAAGTCAACACCAGCACGTTTCATTCCTGTTAACATTTCTAAAACAATTTCTTTTTCGTTAATCCAGCCATTTTGGCTTGCTGCCTTTATCATCGAATATTCACCACTAACATTGTAAGCAACGATCGGAATGTTAAAATGATTTTTTACATCACGGATAATATCTAAATAAGCTAGCGCTGGTTTAACAATTAAAAAATCAGCACCTTCGGCTACATCAGATTCCGCTTCTCTTAACGCTTCTAAACGGTTGGCAGGATCCATTTGGTACGTTTTTCGATCTCCAAACTGTGGGGAGCTATGGGCTGCATCACGAAACGGACCGTAAAAAGCACTGGCATATTTTACTGCATAAGACATGATCGGAATGTGTTCAAATCCTGCATCATCTAAGCCATGTCGAATCGCTGCAACAAAACCATCCATCATATTCGATGGAGCAATTACATCTGCACCAGCCCTTGCTTGACTGACTGCCGTTTTCGCTAACAGCTCAAGTGAAGCATCATTTAAAATTTCACCGTTTTCGACAATTCCGCAATGGCCATGGTCTGTATATTGGCACAAACATGTATCAGCAACAACAACCAATTCAGGGAAATGTTGCTTTATTTGTTGAATAGCACGTTGAACAATCCCGCATTCATTGTATGCTTCTGAACCAATTTCATCTTTATGCTCTGGTACTCCGAACACGATAACCGCTTTAATTCCTAACTGGACGGCTTCGTGAATTTCGTCATTTAACAAATCGAGTGAGAGCTGGTACACACCTGGCATGGATTCAACTGGATTCCGTTTTTGTTCTCCTTCTACAACAAAAATCGGAAAAATAAGATCTTCTGTTCGCAAATGCGTTTCTCGAACTAATGAACGCATATTTGCACTATTTCGCAAACGGCGATGACGAGAAAATTCAAAACTCATCGTTTACTCCTCCCTTTTTCTAGTCACATACAAACACATTAATTCCACCATACCATCAATCGTGTATTTTTCCGGTACGAGAATGGAATATGTTCCATATGAAGCAAGCGTGCGCTCCGTCACAGGACCGATACAGACAAAAACAATCGGATATAATTCATCTTGCAGCTTGTAATGTTGAATAAAATTCATAAAGCTTACAACAGTCGATGAACTCGTAAACGTAATGATATCAAGCTGTTTATTTTTTATTAAATGATAAAGCTCCTCTTTGTTATAAACATTATGCTCAGTTTCATATGCTATAAAATCAATGATGGAAAATCCATGCTGCGAAAGCTTTTCTCTTAACAAGGGGCGAGCAAGATTTCCTCTTACGACGATTATTTTATTCTCTTTGTTCACTATTTGGGCTAAATCCTTTGCTAGTGCTTCTGCTGAAAAGCTTTTAGGACAAACTTTTACTTGAAGATTAAATTTTTCTGCAGTTTTTTTTGTTTTATCGCCAACAACAGCAATTTGAACCTGTGATAGCACACATTCATCAATTCGTTCTTGTTTTAAATGGTCAAAAAAATAAGTAATTCCATTGCTGCTTGTAAATATAATCCAGTCATTTTTCGAAATGTCTTTTAATATCTCCCTTAGCGAAAATTTAGGCTCACTTCGGCGAATATTAATTAGCGGGATCTCATAAGGAATTCCGCCTTTTTCTTTTATTTTTTTGGAAAAAGTTTTAGCTTGATGCCTTGCTCTCGTATTTAAAATTTTTAATCCAGCTAACGGCTTTTCAGGATTTATCATTCTAAAAGCTCCCTTTTCACTTGTTCAATTAGCTTTTTCGCACCTTGTTCTGCTAAAATGGTTGCTACTTCTTTCCCTAGTAAAACGGGATCTCGCCCTGTTCTTTTTTCTTTATACACCTCTTTTCCATCTGGGGATGCAACAAGTGCTGTTAAGCAAATATTGTTCATTTCATCCACTTCAGCAAGTCCGGCAACTGGAACTTGACATCCGCCTTCCATTTGGTGTAAGAAGGCTCTTTCAGCCTTCACTGCTAATGCTGTTTGAGCATCATTAAGCTGGCTTAACATTGTTAAAAGTTCTTCATCATTTTCTCTACACTCAATCGCTAACGCACCTTGGCCAACAGCTGGCAAACAGATTGATGGATCTAAATATTCTGTGACAACCTCTTCACTCCATCCCATTCGGGCTAAACCAGCAGCTGCTAATATAATGCCATCATAATCTCCTGTTTGTAATTTTTGCAAACGAGTATCAATGTTTCCCCGTATCCACTTTATGGTTAAATCAGGCCGTGCAGCTAAAATTTGTGCTCCTCTACGTAAACTGCTCGTGCCGATTACAGCACCTTCCTTTAACTCTCTCAAAGTCTGATGTCCTTTTGAAATGAAGACATCACGATAATCTTCACGTTTCGGAATACACCCGATTGTTAAACCGTCTGGCAATACAGCCGGCATATCTTTCATACTATGTACAGCGATATCAATGTCACCTTTTAACATCGCTTGTTCTATTTCTTTCACAAACAATCCTTTTCCCCCGACTTTTGAAAGGGTTACATCTAATATTTTATCTCCTTTTGTGACAATTTCTTTCACTTCAAATTCGTAAGGAACTCCTAATTGCTTTAATTGGCTAATCACCCAATTTGTTTGCGTCATCGCTAATTTACTTCGTCTAGAACCTACTATGATTTTTCTCATGTTTATCCTCCTAATGTACCGAACGAGTTAAGAGTACCAAAAATGAAAACGAGATAAGCTTCCAAATAAAAAGAAATTGATTAATAAAACGAAAAAGGAAGCAATATTTAATAAAGCAACTGTTCGACCTTGCCATTCTTTTACAATTCGGCTATATAAATAAAAACTATAAATGGCAATGACCATAAACGATCCGAGCACTTTCGTATCATACCAATGAAAGTCTGGGAGTTTAATATACGCCCAAATAACCCCTAGAATGATCCCTAATAACAGGATAGGTACTCCGATAACGTTTAATACATATGACATATGATCTAGTTTAGCTAAGTCTTGAATACGAATGAGGCGCTTCCCCCACTTTTTCTTTTTGAGTAAATTATATTGAATGACATATAAGAGGGAAAAAGCAAATGATAGCGAAAATGCTCCATAACCTAAAATCGCCATTGTAATATGGATTAGCAGCAATTCAGAAATTAATTGACTTGATACTTCAGCCGACACCGCATTAGATGGAGCAAAAATATGAATAGCCATCATCATAAAGCCGATCACATTAGTAAAAAAGACGATAAAGTCAACGCGTACAAAACGATTTAACGCAAGTGATAAAGTAATTAAAACCCATGTGTAAAAATAAAGCCCCTCAAAAATATTCAAAACTGGAAACCTTCCGTTAATAAACATCTGGTAAAATAAAAAAATTGTTTGTAAAATCCAAACAATAGAAAGTAACCAGAAGGCAGTGCGATTTGCCTTCCGGTTATTATGCAAGAAATCTATAAAATATAGCAGCACACTTAATGCATATAAAATAATCATAAATTCATTTAAACGCATCAAACTAATGTTATCTAGCATATCCCAAATTCCTTTCACTTACATTTGAAGTGAAACATCTTTGTACGCCTTCATATTTTCTTTTACTGATTGATCTGCTTTTTGAACCTGACTGTCCACAGCTTCTTCGATATTAAAAATTTCTTTAAATAATTGCAATGATTGCTCGGCATTTGGCTCTGCTGCTAATTCTTTTACTTTTAAAATTGGATCGCGCAGCAGTTGATTTATGATGCTTTTCGTATGCTTATTTAACAGTTTCTTTTCTCGTTCCGTTAAGTTTGGCATTTTTCGTTCAATGCTTTTCATCGTTTCAGCTTGAATGGAAAGAGCCTTCTGTCTTAGCGCAGAAATAACCGGAACGACCCCTAATGTGTTTAACCATTTAGTAAACTCGGAAATTTCTTCCTCAATCATTAATTCAATTTCCATTGCCGCTTTTTTTCGTTCTTCTAAATTTGCTTCAACAATTCCTTCTAAATCATCGATATCGTATAAAAATACATTATCTAATTCATCAATTTTAGGATCTAAATCACGCGGTACGGCAATGTCGACCATAAATAAAGGTCGACCTTTTCTCATTTTTTCAATGGGTTCTATCACATCTTTTGTTAAAATATAATCTTTAGCGCCAGTCGAACTAATCATAATATCAGCTTCAAGCAGTGCACATTGAAGCTCAGAAAATGATTTCGCTTTTCCAGAAAAACGCTGCGCCAATTCTTGAGCTTTTTCTAATGTACGGTTTACTACTGTAATTTGCTGAACACCGCTGCCGTGAAGGTTCTCAACCGCTAGCTCTCCCATTTTTCCTGCTCCTAAAATGAGCACGTTTTTATTGGATAAATGACCAAAGATTTTTTTAGCAAGCTCGACTGCTGCATAACTTACAGATACAGCATTTGAGCCAATATCCGTTTCCGAATGAGCACGTTTAGCAACGGTGACAGCTTGTTTAAACAATTGGTTAAAGATCGTTCCGATCGTACCATTTTCTTGAGCAAGTAAGTAGCTTGTTTTTACTTGTCCTAATATTTGTGTTTCCCCTAAAACCATTGAGTCAAGACCGCACGTGACTGTAAACAAATGACGGACAGCGTTGTCATTTTCATAATATTTAATATATGAAGAAAAGTCATCGATCTCCATGTCGAACCAGTTCGATAAGAAGGCTTTTAAATAATAACGGCCTGTATGAAGTTGATCGACGACTGCATAAATTTCCGTTCTATTACATGTGGAAACGATTACGTTTTCTAATACACTTTTTTGCTTCTTCAACTGCTTCATCGCATCAGCTAAATCATTGCCATCAAAGCTTAGCTTTTCGCGAATTTCAACAGGGGCAGTCTTATAGTTTAATCCGATCGCTAGAATGTGCATTTTAAACCCCCCATCCATTCCTTTGAGGTTCTTTATTCATTATATCACTTCATATCGTTAACAATTATAAAAAATGTGAACAGTATATGAAACTGTATGATATGATAATCAATGAAATCGATGATCATCGAATTTTGTCAATTTTTCTTCTTATTGTACCTTAACAAAAATGAAGCTTTCAATCAAGCAAATGAACATAGCTAGAGGTGAACAAAATGAAGAAACATTGGACTTTACCAGCACTTTTTTTCATTATAGTTGGTGCTTATTTTTTGTTCAACCAATTTTCTTACCCGTTATTTCAAGTAATGTATTCATCGAATGGAATGCTCATATTATTTGGTCTTGCTTTTTTGGTCCATGCAATGATTGAAAAAGATGCTAAAAGTATGTTGCCTGCAACCTTATTAATCGGCATAGGAGCTCATTTTTTATGGAAAGATGCCGTTTCTTTTTGGCCAGATGACATTACTTCCATTTTATTTATTATTTCTATAGGAATATTCCTGCAGTCAAAAAGCACGAAATCTGGTCTTTTCCCAGGGATTATCATTTTTTTATTAGCCCTGTTTCTCTATTTTTTCCCATCCAATGTCCCGTTCTCGCCAAATGTCCAAAAAACGTTTCCTTACATACAAAAGTATTGGCCAATGATTTTGATTATAATAGGTGTTATATTATTCGCTCGTCGAAAGTAAAATATTCCATTCATAAACAAGAGAACTCCCATTTCCGGAAGTTCTCTTGTTTAAAAGTTATTGACGCTATTATAAGACAGAGTTTAAAAAGTCTTTCGTTCTTTGTTGTTTCGGTTGTTCAAAAATTTCTTCAGGTGTTCCGATCTCTACGATTTTTCCTTCATGCATATACACGATTTTGTCTGCTACTTCTCTAGCAAATCCCATTTCGTGTGTCACGAGGATCATTGTCATTCCTTCTTTCGCAAGCTCCTTCATCGTGGATAAAACCTCACCGACAAGCTCAGGATCGAGCGCAGAAGTTGGCTCATCAAATAACATGACTTCCGGCTTCATCGCCAAAGATCTAGCAATGGCAACGCGCTGCTTTTGTCCGCCAGATAGTTTAGCAGGATAAACTTCCTCTTTATCTGAAAGTCCAACCTTTTTTAATAGCGCTCTCCCTTTTTTTATCGCTTTTTCTTTTGGCACTTTTTTTACATAGATAGGAGCTTCAATCACATTTTCAAGCACCGTTTTGTGGGGAAATAAATGAAAATGTTGGAATACCATCCCGACTTTTTGTCTTACTTGATTGAGATTATGTGATCGTTCATCAATCTCTTCTCCATTGATCAAAATCTTGCCGCTATCTTTCATTTCGAGAAAATTTAAACATCGCAACAAAGTGCTTTTCCCTGAACCGCTCGCCCCGATTAAACAAACGACATCACTTTCATGAACTGTTAAATCAACATCTTTTAAAACATGTAAAGATCCAAAAGATTTATTTAATTGTTGTACTTCAATCATTACCCTGTTTGACAAAATAAAATCCTCCTTGTTTCAATGAAAATCACTCAAAAAGATTATTGTTCACTGACAGAAAGCTTATTCTCGACGAAGTTCACGAGTAAAGTTAATAATAATACTAAAAATAAATAATAAACCGCAACAATGAGGAGATATGTCATATTATCAAAGGAATTTGCTCCTTCCGTTGTAGCAACATTAAACAATTCATAAAGGCCGATAAAGGCGGCGAGAGAAGAATCCTTTAAAGCAATAATAAATTGGTTCCCAAGAGGAGGCATAGCCCTTTTAAAGGCTTGAGGTAAAATAATACGTCTCATCGTTAAGGAAGTGCTCATTCCTAATGATCTTCCTGCTTCCATTTGTCCGCGGTCAATGGACTGAATCGCCCCCCGAAAAATTTCTGCAATATAAGCACCGTTATGAAAAGCAAGCCCTAAAGCAACCGACCAAAATTGGGAAATATTTAGAGAAGTTAAACCAAAATAAAAAATGAAAATTTGCACAATAAGAGGTGTACCGCGAACAACATATATATAAAAATTCGCTATCCATTCGAGGAAACGAATTTGGGATATTTTCAAAAAAGAAAACAATAATCCGATAAAAATAGCGATAAAAACAGAGACAACTGTCACTTGTAATGTCATGATCATTCCTTTAAAAAATACATCAAATGACTCGATAAATTTGGCGAATACATGTGTAATACTCGGCAACTAGTTCAACCCCTTAATCTTTTGATGTCTTCATTCGAAAAGAGGCTGTCACGTAAGTATCTGACCTAAATTAGCCTATCACAATAGATCGATATATTGGGTCTAACACTGACAGCCTCAAAAAGCTACTATCATTCTGGTTTTTTTGTAATATCTTCACCAAAATACTTTTTACTAATTTCTGTTAATGTGCCATCTTCCCGCAATTTTTCCAAAGCCTCATTTATTTTTTGCAATAGCTCTGGATTGTCTTTCGCAACGGCTATTGCTTGTTCACTGCTGCCAAGTAATTCTCTACCATCTATTTTTAATCCATTACCTATTGCCTCTTTACCTGTAATAAAGTCTGTAATCACTGCATCATGTTTTCCATTGCTCAACGCTTCAAGAGCTGTAACATCACTATCATACTGAATTACATTGTTGGTTACCTCACTCGCCGTGTTAGCATAAGTTGATCCTTTTGAAACAGCAACTTCCTTCTCTTTTAGATCTTGAAGAGTTTCGATATCACTATCTGGTCTGACAAAAATTTGTGGCCCAGAATAATAATAAGGTGTTGAAAAGTCAACATGTTCCTTTCTCTCCTCCGTAATCGTATGACTTGCAACTGCTGCATCAAAGCGGCCCGTTTTAACTCCTTCAACGATTCCGGCAAATTTAAACTTTTTCTGAACCGGTTCAAGCCCAAGTTCTTTTGCAACAGCATTGGCAACATCGATATCAAAACCGGACATAAATCCATTTCCGTCCGTCACACTAAAAGGTTTATATTCTCCTGATGCTGCAAATGTAAACTTTCCTTCCTCTACTAGTTTCATCCCTTCTTTCGATTCACTCGTTGTCTTTTCTGTACCACATGCTGCTAAAAGTCCTGATGTCAGAAATATAGCTATGAACAAAATGAACCCTTTTTTCACATCAACACTCCCTTTTTATTTTCAGAAATTTACACCTATTTTGAATTGTATCATTTGATAAGTTTTTATTTCAAAACTCTAAATCTCTATTCATTTATTCTTATCATTCTTTATACATGCTCTCATCTCATTACGTATCAGATTCTTACATATCCTACTATTTCCTGTGTTATCCTCCTCATTCCAATAAATCAAACCTGATGTTCGCATTTTTTCATAAAAAAAGCATCGGTTTTGACCGATGCTAACTCATTGCTTTTAATAAAACATTCCAAGCTTCTTCTTTCCCATAGCCTGTTTCGGCAGAAAACAGAATGAATTCATCGTTTGGATGTAAATGAAGGGCTTCCTTAATGATTTTTACATGCTTGGACCATTTCCCTTTTGGGATCTTGTCAGCCTTTGTCGCAACAACGATTGTCGGCATTTTATAATATTTTAAAAACTCATACATCATTATATCATCTTTTGTCGGGGGATGACGGACATCTACCAATAATACAACGGCTTTTAACTGTTTTCGTGTCGTTAAATAAGTTTCAATCATTTTCCCCCACGCTTCACGTTCTTTTTTCGATACTTTTGCATATCCATACCCTGGAACATCGACAAAATAAAATTTTTCATTAATTAAATAAAAATTTAAAGTTTGGGTCTTACCTGGTTTTGATGAAGTACGGGCTAAGTTTTTACGATGAATCATTTTATTGATAAAAGATGATTTTCCGACATTCGAACGACCCGCTAATGCAATTTCTGGAAGATTTCCTTTCGGGTATTGCTGTGGTTTCACTGCACTAATCACAATTTCTGCCTTTTTTATGTTCATAAAACCTCTCCCACTAATGCATGCTCTAACACTTCGTCTAAATGTGAAACGAGTATAAATGTTAACTCATTTCGAACACTTTCCGGAATATCGTCTAAATCTTTTTCATTATCTTTAGGTAAAATGACTTTGGAAAGTCCTGCACGATGAGCACTTAATGTTTTTTCCTTTAACCCCCCAATAGGTAAAACACGTCCACGTAAAGTAATTTCCCCAGTCATTCCAACTTCTTTACGAACCGGTTTTCCCGTTAAGGCTGAAATTAAGGCTGTAGCAATCGTAATTCCAGCAGATGGGCCATCTTTTGGAACAGCACCTTCTGGAACATGGATGTGTATATCTTTTTTTTCATAGAAATCTGGATCAATGTTTAAATCTTGTGCCCGAGAACGAATATAGCTAAATGCAGCTTGGGCAGATTCTTTCATGACATCTCCTAATTTACCTGTTAATAGCAGCTTTCCATTGCCAGAGGAAATCGATACTTCAATGGATAATGTATCCCCGCCAAAAGGCGTATAAGCTAGACCTGTTGCTACACCTACTTGATCTTTAAGCTCTGCCTGGCCATATCGGAATATACGTTTCCCTAAATAGTCTTCAATATTTTTATCTGTAACGATAATGCGTTTCCGCTCCCCTTTCACAATCAGCTTTGCCACTTTTCTACAAATGGCTGCCAATTGTCTTTCAAGTCCTCGAACACCTGCTTCTCTCGTGTAATAACGAATAATACTTTGAATCGCATCATCTCGTAATTGAAGCTGTGATTTCTTTAATCCATGCTCATTCATTTGCTTTGGCAAAAGATGCCCTTTCGCAATGTGAATTTTTTCAACCTCTGTATAGCCAGCAATCGAAATAATTTCCATGCGGTCGCGAAGCGGTCCTGGAATAGTCGCTAAATTGTTGGCAGTCGCAATAAACATAACTTTCGATAGATCATACGGCTCTTCAATGTAATGATCACTAAAATGGTGATTTTGCTCTGGATCTAAAACCTCTAATAAAGCAGCTGATGGATCACCTCGAAAATCACTTGACATTTTATCAATTTCATCTAAAAGGAAAACTGGATTGATCGTACCAACTTTTTTCATTCCTTGTATAATTCTTCCCGGCATCGCCCCGACATATGTTCGACGATGACCGCGAATTTCCGATTCATCTCTAACACCACCAAGGGAAATGCGGACAAATTTCCGGTTTAATGATTTCGCAACAGAACGGGCTAAGGAAGTTTTTCCGACACCTGGGGGACCCGCTAAGCATAATATTGGACCCTTTAATGAATTCGTTAATTTTTGAACAGCTAAATATTCGAGAACACGTTCTTTTACTTTTTCCAATCCATAGTGCTCTTGGTTTAATATTTCTTCAGCTAAATGAATATCAAGGCGATCCTCTGTTTTTGTCGTCCACGGAAGAGAAATAAGCCACTCAATATAATTGCGAATAACCGCGCTTTCGGCTGAGGTTGCAGGAATTTTTTCATATCTCTCTAATTCCTTCATCGCTGTTTTCCGAACATGGTCTGGCATTCCAGCTTTCTCTATTTTTTCGGTTAAATCTTCTATTTCTCCTGCTTTTCCTTCTTTTTCTCCAAGCTCTTTTTGAATGGCTTTCATCTGTTCGCGTAAGTAATATTCTTTTTGTGTTCGTTCCATCGAACGCTTGACGCGTTGTCCAATTTTCCGCTCAAGTTCTAACACTTCTTTTTCATTTTGGATCATTTGTATAATTTTGTTTAATCGTTCTTTAATATCAAACGTTTCTAATATTTCTTGTTTATCTTTTAGCTTAATTGGCAAATGGGAGGCGATGAGATCTGCTAGTCTCCCTGGTTCATTAATGTCTGTGACCGTTGCGTATGTTTCATTCGTTATTTTTTTCGACATTTTTATGTATTGTTCAAAATAATCAAGAGCAGTACGCATTAACGCTTCGTCTTCAACATCTTTTTCCGTCCGCTCCTCGTGTGCGGCTACCTCTACGGAAATATACGAGTCAAAATGGATAAACTTTTGAATCGTTCCTCGTTTTAGTCCTTCCACTAACACGCGAATCGTTCCATTTGGAAGCTTCAGCATTTGTTTAATTTTCGTTAATGTACCTATATGATAAATATCCTCTTCTTTCGGATCATCAATCGATATTTCTTTTTGTGTCGTTAGAAAAATCGTATGATCATCCATCATGGCTTGTTCTAACGCTTGAACTGATTTTTCTCTTCCAACATCTAAATGTAACACCATTGTTGGATAAACAAGTAATCCTCGAAGCGGTAGGAGGGGGACGAGTTTCACATCATTGTTCGCCATTATCTAACACCTCCATTGGTAGTAGTTCAAATTTCTTTATCTAAATTGTTCTTGTTCAATTCTATCCTATTCTTTTCATAGTGTCTATTTTTAATGTTTATAAAAGTGAGTCGTATTTCGTAGTATGCCCATAAAATAGATGAACATCTTCATTTTTATGAAACAACTTTGTCTAAACTGCGATTCCATGAAGAAAGGCAGCAAGGGTAAACCTTACCACCTTCCTATTCATCACACTCTTTTCATTACACAGATTCTTTTTTTGGAAATGTTTTCGCTTCATTTTGTTCAGAAGGAGGATTAACTAGGGCATAATCAAGCACCTCCTGAAAATGGCGAACGGGTATCACACGAATCCCTTCAATATCTTTTAAAATCGATTGCATGTTTTCTTCAGGAATGATAACGGTTTTTGCTCCCGCTTTTTTAGCGGCTTTTATTTTTGGGATAATGCCGCCAATTGCTTTGACATGGCCATGAATGCTAATTTCTCCTGTCATAGCAGTCGTATGATCAACAGGTATTTTATGAATAGCCGAGAAAATGCCAGTTGCCATCGCAATTCCTGCACTTGGACCATCGATCGGAATTCCTCCAGGAAAATTAACATGAATATCGTAATCATCCGCACGTACTCCCATTGCACGTAAAACGGTTATAACATTTTCGATTGAACCACGCGCCATGCTTTTCCTGCGAATTGATTTTCCTCTGTCGCCAATGCTTTCTTCTTCGACGATTCCTGTAATATTTATCGTACCTTTTTTTACTTTGGCAGGAATAACGGTTACTTCGATTTCTAATAATGCCCCTGTATTAGGACCATACACGGCAAGTCCATTAACTAGACCCACTTTCGGCTTGTCACCAATTTTTTTCTCCAATCTTGGTGATAGCTGGCTTGATTGGATAACCCATTCAATATCTTCAACCGTTACTTCCTGTCGATTTTCAGAAATGGCAATTCCCGCTGCAATTTGCACCATATTGACAATTTCACGTCCGTTCCTTGTATAGGAGGTTAGTATAGAAATACCTTGTTCGCTAACTTTCATATTCACTTTTTCCGCAGCTTTTCTAGCGACAATAGCTAGTTCTTCTTGATCAAGCTCTCGGAAAAAAACTTCTAAACAGCGGGAACGAATGGCGGGTGAAATCTCATTTGGTGTTCTAGTGGTTGCACCAATCAAACGAAAGTCGGCTGGAAGTCCATTTTGAAAAATATCATGAATATGATTAGGGATTTGCGTATTTTCTTCACTATAATAGGCGCTTTCTAAAAACACCTTTCGATCTTCTAAAACTTTTAATAACTTGTTCATTTGAATTGGATGTAATTCACCAATTTCATCGATAAATAAAACACCACCATGCGCATGTGTAACCGCTCCTTGTTTTGGCTGAGGAATACCAGCTTGACCCATGGCTCCTGCCCCTTGATAGATTGGATCATGAACTGACCCAATTAATGGATCCGCAATGCCTCGCTCATCAAATCGGGCTGTTGTTGCATCCAATTCCACGAAAACAGCATTTTCTTTAAAGGGTGATTGCGGATATTTTTTCGCTTCCTCTAATACAAGTCTAGCAGCAGCTGTTTTCCCAACCCCTGGCGGCCCATATATAATCACATGTTGCGGATTTGGGCCGCATAAGGCAGCTTTTAATGCCTTAATTCCATCTTCTTGTCCTACAATATCGGAAAAGCTTTGCGGTCGAACTCGTTCGGCTAAAGGTTCCGTCAGCTTAATCATTCTCATTTTTCGTAATTGTTCCATCTCTTTTCGTGATTCTCTGTCAATAGAAACTTTTTGCGTACGTTGATTTTTTAACAAGTTCCAAAAATATAGTCCAATAATCACACCAAAAAATAATTGGACAATTAGAGCAAGGATAGTCCAATTCATAACTGTCCCTCCCGTATCGAAAAAATGTTTCTACTATTATCTCCTCAACAGATCATGATTAAACGTGACTCAATATAGGAGAAATAACAAAATGTAGAAATTTTTTCATGTGTTCTGTCAAATTATGAGAGAGGACGATTGCTTTTTGTTCGGTTCATGGACAGTCGAAAAGTAACAAAGTTTACGAAAACAGCCTTCTAAAAAATGAAAACACCTCCTACTTTAGGAGATGTTTTCAATATTCTATATTTATTTAAGCAGACGTTTTTGTATCTTCGTTTTTATAAAGCGAGCCATCCTTCATGATTAATTTCGGTGGTATTTTTTCCCGAACTGTTTCTGCGGTAATGACACATTTTGTAATATCATCACGTGAAGGCAATTCAAACATGACATCAAGCATAATCCCTTCAATAATGGAACGAAGCCCTCGTGCCCCTGTTTTACGCTCAATCGCTTTTTTAGCAATTTCGCGTAATGCATCCTCTTCAAATTCAAGTTCAACTCCGTCTAATTCAAGCATTTTTTGATATTGTTTTACAAGTGCATTTTTCGGTTTTGTTAAAATTTCAACTAGAGCCTCTTCATCAAGTGGTTCTAAGCTTGAAATGACAGGAAGTCGTCCAATGAATTCTGGAATTAATCCGAATTTAAGAAGATCTTCAGGCAATACTTTCGAGAGCAATTCTTTTTGGTCAAGTTCTTTTTGTTTACTTTCAGCACCAAAACCAATCACTTTTTGACCGAGACGGCGTTTAATAATTTGCTCAATTCCATCAAACGCACCGCCGCAAATAAACAAAATATTCGTTGTATCAATTTGTATAAACTCCTGATGAGGATGCTTGCGTCCACCTTGAGGAGGAACACTTGCAACTGTGCCTTCTAATATTTTTAACAGCGCTTGCTGTACACCTTCACCTGAAACGTCACGCGTAATGGATGGATTTTCCGATTTTCGGGCTACTTTATCAATTTCATCTATGTAGATGATGCCTTTTTCCGCCTTCTCCACATCATAGTCTGCGGCTTGGATTAGTTTTAATAAAATATTTTCAACATCTTCCCCCACATAGCCGGCTTCCGTTAAAGATGTAGCATCTGCAATTGCAAATGGCACATTTAATATTCTTGCTAATGTTTGTGCTAAAAGTGTTTTCCCGCTGCCTGTCGGACCGATTAATACAATATTGCTTTTTGATAACTCTACATCATCAATTTTGCTATTGGAATTGATACGCTTGTAATGATTATAGACAGCAACAGATAAAGATTTTTTTGCTTGGTCTTGACCAATCACATAATCATCTAATATTTCCCGAATTTCTTTTGGTTTCGGTACATCTTTAAATTCTACTTCCTCTTCTGTCCCAAGCTCCTCTTCCACGATTTCTGTACATAATTCAATACATTCATCACATATATATACACCTGGACCAGCGACAAGCTTTCGGACCTGGTCTTGTGATTTGCCACAGAATGAACATTTTAATTGACCTTTATCATCATTAAATTTAATCATTTTATCACCCCTTGGTTCTTTTCTCTAATCCAAACTCTATTGTTTAAAACAAACCATTCTTTCCTTAAGATTTTCAATATAGATAAGGAATAGAGTTTGTCAACGGACTTCAACAATGGTGGGTATGTATTGCATTGTAACACATTTTTTCAAGCATACGGTAATAAAAAGCTATGTAGGTTCGTTTCTATCACTATGTAAACTCGATGTTTAGAATACCCATCTATCCATCAATCAAAACAAAAAAGATGTTAAATAGGTTGTTCGTTTTGCCTTGACCAATTCCTTCTATTGTCAAAATGATGATTTTTTAATTTTCTTTTGATATTGATAGTAGACAATACATTTATGGGAGAGTACCGTAAATCCGTCATTGGTATGTAAGAAAAGATTAGAAATTAACATTTTTTATAAAACAAGGCACGATCAAGTCGCGCCTTGTTCTAAGTCAACTTTTACATATATTTCTTTTTACTATTATATTATGCAACATCTTTACGATTTTCTACAAGAAAATCAATTGCTTTTTTAATTTTTAAATCTTCTTTAATACCATCTGTCGTACCAAGTGCTTTTTTCACGTTCTCAGCTGTCATATTGTACATTTCAGCCATTTTTTGGATTTCTTCTTCTACTTCTTCGTCAGAAACTGTAATATTTTCAGCTTTTGCAATCGCTTCTAACGTTAAGTTATACTTCACGCGTTTTTCAGCATCTTCCTTCATTTGCTCACGTAAACCTTCTTCATCTTGGCCAGAGAATTGGAAGTAAAGCTCTAAGTTCATACCTTGCATTTGTAGTCGCTGTTCAAATTCTCTCATCATACGATCTACTTCGTTATCAATCATAGCTTGTGGAATATCAACTTCAGCATTTTCAGCAGCTTTTTCAACTAAATCATCACGAAGTTTGTTTTCTGCATATTGTTTCTTTTGCTCTTCTAAACGCTCTCTTGTTTTTGCTTTAAGCTCTTCAAGTGTTTCAACTTCATCGTTTACATCTTTCGCAAATTCATCATCTAATGCTGGAAGCTCTTTTGTTTTAATTTCATGAACTTTTACTTTAAATACAGCTGGCTTGCCCGCTAAGTTTTCAGCATGGTATTCTTCTGGGAATGTTACTTCAATTTCCTTTTCCGCTCCTGCTTCAAGACCAACTAATTGTTCTTCAAATCCAGGAATGAAAGTTCCTGAACCGATTTCTAATGAGTAGTTTTCAGCTTTTCCACCTTCAAATGCTTCTCCATCTACAAAGCCTTCAAAATCAATGACGACAGTATCGCCCTCTTCTACTTTTCCTTCCCCTTTTACGACAAGCTCTGCATGACGCTCTTGAAGCTGTTTTAATTCATTTTCAACATCTTCATCTGTTACAGTTGTATCCTCTTTCTTTACTTCTAATCCTTTATATTCGCCTAGTTTCACTTCTGGCTTAACTGTTACTTTTGCAGTAAAGATTAATGATTTCCCTTTTTCGATTTGTTCAATGTCAATTTCTGGTCTATCTACTGGTTCAATACCAGCTTCTTCTACAGCTTTAGGATAAGCTTCAGGTAAAATAATATCTAATGCATCTTGATATAATGCTTCAACACCAAATCGTTTTTCAAATAAACTCCGAGGAACTCTCCCTTTCCGGAACCCTGGTATTGAAACTTGCTTCACAACTTTTTTAAACGCTTGATCTAATGCTTTGTCAAATGCCTGTGCCTCAACTTCAACTGTTAGCACACCTTGGTTATTCTCTAATTTTTCCCATTTTGCTGACATGTGTTTCCCTCCAACAATCTATATATTGATTCGTTTAACAAAAATGAAAATAAACGAAAAACGTTGTACCCGTTATGTAAACCTTTCGGGAAGTATGTTTGCTGCACAAAAAACATTACTTTGCAACCATTTTATTATAACATACAATCTATTGCTTTCAATAGATTGACTATAATTGCAAATTTGAAATTTCTTGTATGTGCTTTATTTGCTTTTGAACTTGTCGTAATGGCTGAAGATCAACATGATATAGGGCTTGGATTTCGTCATCATCCATTTCGATGCCATGTAATTCATACCCAATTTGATGCAAGGCAGCTGCCCATAACGATTCGTTAGGCGGTTCAGGAGGAAATGGGTAAAGGACATATAAATGCCGCAGCCACATATCTTTTACAGCTTCATATAAGGTAGGATTTTCACTAGCTAAATGATCCTCTAATAAATTGAATACACGTTGTACTAAATGATACTCTGATATATCTTTTAATTCGTTCGGAATGACTGTCATGTTTTTTCCAAATTTAGTAATAAATACTTTTTTCGTGATTTCTCGTTCTCTCAATATTTGTAGAAGCATTGTTTTCACAACAGGATGAATATCAGGATGGTCTAAAAAATCTTGGATTGTTTGATAATGTTTTATATGGCTAGAATGTTGAAGAAAATGAACATATTTCATTTGTTCGTCAACATTCTCAATCATTTTCTCAAAGGAAAACGCCGGCGGTGTATAGTTTTCTTCCTGTTCCTTATTCATTTTTCTACTAAAGTCTAACAATTTATAAAAATGCTCCGCTTGATAAGGAGGAACTTTATGTTCTTCTAAAACTGCTTCGATTGTCATTTGAACTTCTTCATATTGTCCCAATTGGACAAGAATCGTTAAATAAATTTGTAAAACAGTAAAATAGTTTCCTTGATCCTCATGAAGCATTTTTTTACAAATGGCTTTTGCTTCGTGAAGCTTTCCTAATTCCAAAAAACAAATAGCCTTCCCTAGAATAATTTCGTCATGATCTTTATCCCACTTTTCTGCTTCCTCAAAAAGATCAAGTGCCCTTTCATATTCTTTTTTTCGTAATGCTTCCATCCCTCTTTCGATGAGGCGTTCTTTGAGACGAGGGAAAGGAATGACTTTTCCGTCATTTTTTTTCATGTTGAAAAACCCTCTTTACCTTATGTTTTCCTCAAGTTTACCAGTCTGTTCAAAAGAAAACAAGGAACATTCATTCACAAAAAGCGGCAGCCTTACATGTCAATCTGGCCAGCATTCTTTTTGTATTGGAGGATATGCTCCTTAAGGTAAAGGCTCTTTTCTAAAAGATTGTTGCTTTACTATAGCTTTTCGACTGTCCAGGCAAGATAAAAAAAGCGCAGGTATTTATACCCACGCTTTTCTCTTTGCTTCATATTGTTGAATGTCGTCGTCATATAATAACGTAAACGCAATTTCATCACGGCCATTTAACAACATTTCCTTCCAATGATGATCAATGTCAAAGGAAAATGAAAAACCTTCATCGTCAGTAACAAGCTGTTTTTCTAAATCAACTGTACATTGATATGATTTTCCTTCCGCTTTCGCTAACAAATAGTTCATCGTTTCATCATTTACACGAATTGGTAATATGCCATTTTTTAAGCAATTTTGATAAAAGATATCTGCAAACGATGGAGCAATAATTACTTTAAATCCATAATCTAGCAAAGCCCATGGAGCATGCTCACGAGATGAACCACAACCGAAGTTCGCTCCTGCCAGTAATATTTGGGCTCCATGATAGCTTGGATGGTTCAGTTCAAATTCAGGATTTTCTTGTCCATTTTCTAAATATCTCCAATCAAAAAAAGCAAATTTTCCGTAGCCAGTTCGTTCAATTCTTTTTAAAAATTGTTTTGGAATAATTTGATCTGTATCGACATTCGTACGATTTAATACAGCAACTTTACTAGTCATTTTTGTGAATGGCTCCATTTGTTTCCCCTCCTAAGAGACTGTTTCTACACTTAATGTTCGAATATCAATAAAATGACCATAAACAGCAGCTGCTGCAGCCATTGCTGGACTCACTAAGTGTGTACGAGCACCTTTTCCTTGCCTGCCCTCAAAATTTCGGTTCGAGGTTGAGGCGCAACGTTTGCCAGCAGGAACAATATCATTATTCATGCTTAGACACATACTACATCCTGAATCACGCCATTCAAATCCAGCTTCTAAGAAGATATGATGCAAGCCTTCCTCTTCTGCTTGTTTTTTTACTTTTTGTGAACCAGGAACAACAATGGCTGTGACACTTTCGTGAACTTTTTTCCCTTTCACTACCTTCGCAGCTTCGCGTAAGTCTGTTAATCGAGAGTTAGTACATGACCCTATAAATACATAATCAATCGAAATATCTTCTATTTTCGTGCCAGGAGCTAAGTCCATATATTCATAGGCACGTTTGAATGAATTCATTTCCTTTTCACTTTTTGCCTCATCTAAAGAAGGGATTTCTCCATTGACTGGTAGAACCATACCTGGATTTGTCCCCCATGAAACCATTGGAGCGATTTCTTCACCCTTTATGACAATCGTTTTATCAAACTGAGCTCCTTCATCAGACGTCAACGATTTCCAATACTCTACTGCCTTTTCAAAGTCTTCTCCCTTCGGAGCATATTTTCTGCCTTTTATATATTGAAAAGTCGTTTCATCAGGAGCAATTAATCCGGCACGAGCACCAGCTTCAATCGACATATTACAAATAGTCATTCGTTCATCCATTGACATATTGCGAATACATTCTCCTGTGTATTCAATCACATACCCTGTTCCAAAATCTACTCCATATTGACCAATGATATATAAAATAACGTCTTTCGCTGTTACTCCTTCTTGAAGTTTCCCATTTACTTGTATTTGGAGTGTTTTTGGCCGATGCTGCCATAAAGTTTGCGTAGCTAATACATGTTCTACCTCACTTGTCCCGATTCCAAATGCAAGCGCTCCAAAAGCACCGTGTGTAGATGTATGACTATCTCCACAAACAATAGTTTTTCCAGGAAGTGTTAAGCCAAGCTCAGGTCCAATGACATGAACAATACCTTGATCTTCACTGTCAAGACCTGCAAGTTCTATTCCAAATTCTTGACAATTTTTTTCTAATGCATGAATTTGATTTCGTGCCGTTTCATCATTGATTTCATAGCGATTTTTCGTTGGGATATTATGATCCATTGTGGCAAAGGTTTGCTCCGGTCTCCGAACTTTTCTTCCTTTTTGTCTTAATCCTTCAAACGCTTGCGGAGAAGTTACTTCATGAATTAAGTGTAAATCAATATATAGCAAATCGGGTTTGCCTTCTTCGCGTAGAACGACATGCTCATCCCATATTTTTTCGATGATATTTCTCGGTTTCATGCTTGTTACCCTCCTAATATTTGGATTGCTAACAGAGAGCCCAATATGTCGATAAAATAATTCTAGAAAAAGAAAATCCAAGCTTGCCGACGTGATCGACAAGCTTTTATTGAATCAATAAAGGACTAAAATGTGTCTCATTTAAGGCAAAAACTCAATACCTAATAAAAATCTATACATGAAAACGATCAAGAAAAATTTATGCATAACAATCCATAATATTTAAAATTGCGAAGTCATCTGCTAATGCTTCTTTGATTTCTTCAATCATTTGTTTTGTAGGTACATACTGATTAGGATGATTCGTTAAATCTTTTGTTCGTTTGCCCGACTCTAACACATGCTTCACTGCCTTTTCGATCGCACCAGCTTCTTCCATTAAATGAAAGGAGTAGCGCAGCATCATGGCAGCTGATAAAATCATAGCAATTGGGTTTGCAAGACCTTGACCTGCAATATCAGGAGCCGAACCATGGACTGGTTCATACAAATGTAATCCGTTTGCGGAAAGGCTTGCAGATGGAAGCATTCCTAACGAACCGCTTAACATAGCAGCTTCATCGCTTAAAATGTCACCAAACATATTTTCTGTCACAATGACATCAAATTGATTTGGTTTATGAATAATTTGCATTGCTGCATTATCAACCAACATATGTTCAAGTTCTACATCAGGATATCGATAGGCAACCTCCTCTGCTACTTCACGCCAGAGCTTGCTAGATTCAAGTACGTTAGCTTTATCAACGGATGTTACTTTCTTCCGTCTTTTTCTCGCCAATTCAAATGCCGTTTCTAAAATACGTTCAATGTCTTTTCGTTTATAAAATAATGTATCGACTACAGCTTCTTCCCCATTTTGATTTGTCCGCTCACTAGGTTTCCCAAAATATAGTCCGCCTGTTAGTTCGCGTACAATGAGAAAATCTACCCCTTCTAAGTGCTCCCCTTTAAATGGTGAAGTATCCTGAAGGGTTGGATGCGCTTGAATCGGACGAAGATTTGCAAATAAATCAAGCTGCTTACGAATGTTTAACAAGCCTTTCTCAGGACGAAGATGTGCTGGATTTTGGTCCCATTTCGGTCCCCCTACTGCTCCTAACAGGACAGCATCTGACTGTTTGCAAAGCTCCAAAGTTTCATCTGGTAATGGCGTTCCGCATTGATCAATAGCTTCTCCACCAATAAGCCCGTATTGAAAATCAAATTCATGGCGATAATAATGTCCGATTGTTTTTAATATTTCAACGGCTCCTTCCACAACCTCGCGTCCGATTCCATCCCCAGGTAATATGGCAATTTTTTTCACCATCAGTCCATCCCCTCCTTCACTTAAATCGTTGTTTGTAAATTCTCTTTCGACGTATATTTTAGTAAAATAGCTCGGTTCACAGCATTAATATAGGCTTTTGCGGATGCTGCTAACACGTCTTGGGCAATCCCACGTCCCCCCATCTCTAAATCATCAACACGAACCTTCACATACACTTGCGCTAAAGCATCCCGGCCGCTTGAATTCGATTGTATCCGATAGTCTAATAGGGTGATAGATTGTTTCATGCAGCGCTCTAATGTATTATAAATGGCTTCTACACTTCCGTTTCCAGTTGCAGCCTCCTGAAGAATGGAACCATCATGACCTTTTAATGTAACAGTAGCGGTCGGTACACCTTCTGTTCCGTAATTCACTTGAAGTGATATGAGTTCATACGTTCCGTCCTCACCTTTAAGCTGCTCTTCTAATACAAGTGCAACTAAATCATCTTCAGTCAATTCTTTTTTCTTTTCTGACAAAAGTTTAAACTCTTCAAACAAGCGGTTAATCGCTTCATCCTCTAACGAAAATCCTAATTCTTTAAGCTTAACTCGAAAAGCGTGGCGGCCAGAATGCTTCCCTAGCACTAAGCTGTTTGTTTGCACCCCGACTAACTGCGGGGAAATGATTTCATAAGTTGTTTTCTCCTTTAAAACACCGTCTTGGTGAATTCCGGATTCATGAGCAAAGGCATTATTTCCGACGATCGCTTTATTTGGCGGTACAATCATACCCGTTAGCTTACTGACTAGATCACTTGTGCGTTTAATTTCCTCCAAACGAATATTTGTTTCAACTTTGTAATGGTCTTTCCGAATATGAAGCGCAACCGCTACTTCTTCTAATGCTGCATTACCAGCCCGTTCCCCAATTCCATTAATCGTTCCTTCGATTTGTCCTGCCCCATGCTCAATAGCACTTAACGAGTTTGCTACCGCCATTCCTAAATCATCATGACAATGTGCCGAAAGAATGACTTTATCAATATTTTTAACATTGTTTTTTAAATATTCAAATATTTTTCCATACTCAATTGGATTAATATAGCCAACAGTATCTGGTATATTAATAACATTTGCACCAGCTTCAATAACCTTTTCAACTATTTTGGCTAAATAAGGGAGCTCTGTACGGCAAGCATCCTCCGCTGACCACTGAATAACAGGGAAAAATTTTGCTGCATATTGAACGGCTTGAACGGCATTTTCGATGACTTCGTCTTCTGTCATCTTTAGTTTATATTGCCGATGAATTGGGGATGTCGCAATAAAGACATGCAAACGCGGCTCACTACCATCTTTTAACGCTTCCCATGCCGCATCAATATCATGTTTAACTGACCGTGCTAACCCTGTCACGGAACAATTCCGAACGGTTTTCGCAATTTCTTGAACTGAGTAAAAATCTCCTTTGGAGGAGGCAGGAAAACCTGCCTCAATAATATCCATCCCAAGTCGTTCGAGCTGTTTTGCAATCTCTAGTTTTTCTTTACGATTTAAATTAACTCCAGCTGATTGTTCACCATCTCGTAAAGTTGTATCAAAGAAATTAACTTTTTTCACCTGCTACCACCGCTTCCTTTTTATTTTGTTTAACAAACGGCATCATTTCACGAAGTACTTCGCCTACTTTTTCAATTTGGTGCTCTTGCTCTCTTTTATTAATCGCTGTAAATTGTGGTCGATTCACTTTATTTTCTAAAATCCACTCTTTTGCAAATTTACCGGATTGAATATCTTCTAATACAGCTTTCATATTTTCTTTCACATGTTCATCGATTACACGTGGTCCCGAAGTGAAATCACCCCACTGAGCTGTATCAGAGATTGAGTATCTCATGTAAGATAGTCCTCCCTCATACATGAGGTCAACAATGAGTTTTAATTCATGTAAACATTCAAAATAGGCAACTTCAGGTCGGTAGCCAGCTTCTACTAGCGTTTCAAATCCTGCTTTTACTAATGAAGATAATCCTCCGCATAATACCGCTTGTTCACCAAATAGGTCGGTCTCTGTTTCTTCCTTAAATGTTGTTTCGAGTACTCCAGCACGAGCGGAACCAATCGCTTTTGCGTATGCTAATGCTAATTCTTTCGCTTCACCTGTTACATTTTGCTCGACTGCAATCAGTGCTGGTACACCGGCACCCTCTACATACGTTCTGCGAACTAAATGACCAGGCCCCTTTGGCGCAACTAAAAAGACATCGACATCTGCTGGTGGCACAATTTGATTAAAGTGAATGTTAAAGCCATGCGCAAATACTAAAGCATTTCCTGGTTTTAATCCATCTTTAATTTCCTTTTCATATAACTCTTTTTGTCTTTCATCTGGTACGAGTACCATCACAATATCCGCTTGTTCAACTGCTTCACGAACAGACGTTACGGCCAAGCCATCCTGTTGTGCTTTTTCGAATGACTTTCCTTTTCGTACTCCTACGACTACATCAACACCGCTTTCTTTTAAATTTAACGCATGGGCATGACCTTGTGACCCATATCCTAAAACCGCTACCTTTTTCCCATTTAATACTTTTTCATTTACATCTCCGTTATAATATACTTTTGTCATGCTACATCTCCCTTTCTTAAATAGTTATTGAATATATCTATACAATGGAGAAGTTTTTCTCCATTTGTGTCGACTTTTGTGTCCCTCTTGGAAATGCTGTTAAACCAGTTCTAGCAATCTCTTTAATACCGTAAGGCTTCAACAAGTCGATGAGGGCCTCTATTTTACTTGGTTCTCCTGTTACTTGAACTACAAGACTGTCTCGGCTTACATCGATAATCGAAGCTCGAAACGGTTCAATGAGACCGTAAATCTCCATTCTTGTTGAAGCATTTGATACGACTTTAATGAGTGCCAGCTCTCTAGCTACGATCGATTGATTCGTAATATCCATAACTTTAATCACATCAACTTGTTTATTTAATTGCTTCGTGATTTGTTCAGCTTGCTTTTCCTCTTGAACATTAACAACAAAAGTGATTCTTGATATTCCTTCTGTTTCAGAATGACCAACTGAAATACTTTCAATGTTGTAATGTCTTTTTGTAAATAAACCAGTGATCCGATTTAATACACCAGAACGGTTCATCACTGTTAACGTAATAATCCGCTTCATTTTTTAACCCCCACCATTTCGTGTATTCCTTTTCCTGGTGCAACCATTGGGTAAACATTTTCTTCAGGCTCAACCAATACTTCAATGAATTCAGGTTCCCGATTGTTAAAGGTATGTCGCATCACTTGTTCTATTTCATCAGTACTTTGCACTCTTCGACCTTTAATGCCAAATGCTTCACTAAGCTTTACAAAATCTGGCTGTGCTTGAAAAACAGAGTGAGAATATCGTTTCTCATAGAAAATTTCTTGCCATTGGCGCACCATTCCGAGAGAGTTGTTATTCAAAACAATTACTTTTATCGGAAGATTCAGTTCTTTTATGACAGCAAGCTCTTGAAAAGTCATTTGAAACCCGCCATCTCCTAATAAAGCGACGACGGTTCTTTCCCGGTCAGCTAACTGTGCTCCGATGGCAGATGGAAGTCCAAACCCCATTGTTCCTAATCCACCAGATGTCACCCAGCGATTAGGAGAATTAAATTTATAAAATTGTGCCGCCCACATTTGATGTTGACCAACATCTGTTGTAACAATGGCTTCCCCGTTTGTAAATTCATATATTTTTTCAATTAATGCTTGCGGTTTAATAACTTCTGTGCTGTTTTCATACCATAAAGGATAATCTTTTTTGTATCGATTTAAATGCTCGATCCATTCAGCGTTCTCGCTTCTTTTTCCATCTTGTTCAATCAACATTTGCAGAACGATTCGTGCGTCACCAACAACTGGAATATGAGTTTTAACATTTTTTCCAATTTCTGCTGGGTCAATATCAATATGAGCAACTGTTGCATTTGGGGCAAAGTGAGTAAGATTTCCTGTTACCCGATCATCAAACCGAGCTCCAATGCTAATTAATAAATCACATTCATAAAGTGCCATATTTGCTGTATAGGTTCCGTGCATTCCAGCCATCCCTAAAAACAGAGGATGATCAGCAGGAAAGCTTCCCAATCCTAATAACGTATTGGTGATTGGGATTTGTTGTTGTTCAACATATGTTTTAAGCTCTTTTGCTGCCTTAGCATGTAATACACCTGCCCCAGCTAAAATGACAGGCTTTTTTGCTCGACTTACAGCTTCAACGAGCCTACGAATTTGCAAATAGTTTGGTTCAGTTGTTGGCTGATAGCCTGGTAGGGAAATCGTATAATCATATTGAAACGTACCTTCTGTCACAGAAACATCTTTTGGGATGTCAATTAATACTGGACCAGGCCGTCCTGTTGTAGCGATATGAAACGCTTCTTTTATAATTCGTGGTAAATCATTGACATCACGAACTTGGTAATTATGTTTTGTAACTGGCATCGTAATCCCTATTACATCCGCTTCTTGGAAAGCATCAGATCCAATGACTGTTGTGGCCACTTGCCCGGTAAAAACAACAAGAGGTAATGAATCAATCATTGCATCAGCCAATCCAGTAATTAAGTTCGTAGCCCCAGGTCCAGATGTAGCTATAACGACTCCAGGTTTTCCTGAAATTCTCGCATAGCCCTCAGCTGCATGGATTCCACCTTGTTCATGTCTCGTTAAAACATGAAATACTCCAGAATTGTAAAGCTTATCATAAATTGGTAAAACTGCTCCACCAGGATAACCGAAGATGACTTCGACCTTTTCTCTCTTTAATGCTTCAATCAGCATTTCCGCTCCTGACATTGTTGTACATTTGGTTTTCTTATCATCCAATTGTACATTGGCACTCATTGATATTGCCTCCTTTTAACAGATGCTATCTAAAATCTTCATGGACAAAGGTTACTTTATAAATTAAAAAACCTTTCCACCCCTTATACATCCACTATTAGCAGATTTTAAGGGGCGAAAAGGTTGCCTTTCCGCGGTACCACCCTTTTTCATGGTCATTTGACCACCTCATGAACGAAGAGAATCCGTTCTTTTTAATAACGAGTGCTTACCACAAAGCACCCGGCCAAATCTACTAGCCTTCACGTTCGAAATGGCACTCAGAGGTGAGTTCATCATTGGGGATAACACCGGTTCCCAGCTCCCCCGGCTCTCTGTAGTTATCGAATCCAATGACTAATTATCCTCTTCATCGCTTTTAAACGATCCATTTTTCAAATAAACAATCGTTTTATCGATTTGAAATATTCAAGAAACTGAAACAATGCGAAAAATCAGTTAAAATTACACTTTGCTTTGAAAACTAATATATCCATGTTCTTAAAGTGTATGAATCAATTTTGTATGTTGGAGTAAGTTTGTTTGAAGTTATATTACGACCATTTTTCAAAAGAGTCAACACCATTTTTGAGAATTATTAGATTATTTTGATTTAAAAATTTATATGTTACCGCTTTCATCCTTGTCATTATCACATTTCCATAATAAGAAAAATTTTTAAAAAATTTTTTATGACCTTTTCGTTTCCCGAAATCAAATAGCCAAAATTTTTCAGCCCATCAACTAAAATAAAAACATCAACTAAAATAAAAAACCCTTTCCATATAGGAAAGGGTAATTATATGTAAAAGGAATGGCGTCCCAGGAGAGATTCGAACTCCCGACCGACGGCTTAGAAGGCCGTTGCTCTATCCAGCTGAGCTACTGGGACCTAATTACACAAATATATTTAATTTATCAATTTAACAAATGGATTTTTGTCGTCCCGCTCTCAGAATGTTTATTCAAGATGTGGCTCGAGCGGTACGCTGATGCTCCTCAATGAAGCAAACTCGTACGTGCTCTATCCAGCTGAGCTACTGGGACATGATATTTATTTTTCAAACACATCAACGACAATTGTTATTATACTTATATAACTCAATAAAGTCAATAACTTTTTTTATTTTTTTGAGGGAGAAAAAATTCTCCCTCAAGATGGTTAAGCAATTTGAAAAGCAGTGGACATATGCTTTAATAATTCTCCATTTTCGTCGTAAAAATCGACGTTTGCTTGGCCGTTGTCTATTTGTAGTATAACATATGTTTTTTCTTTTCGCATCCTTGGAAAGCTGATACTACCTGGATTAATAAATAATATTCCTTCTACCATTTCCGCTCCTAGGATATGTGAATGACCAAAACAAACAATGTTTGCTCCAGCTTCTATTGCTCTATATTTTAACTTCATTAATGTTGATTTTACAGAATATAAATGTCCATGTGTAACGAAAAAACGGAGCGAGCCTATATCTTGAATGATTTCGTTTGGAAATGAATCAAAATCACAATTTCCCCGTACAACAAGCATATCTAATAGAGCCTCACATCCAACTTGAAGTTCAGAGTCACCACAATGAATCATAGCCTCTACTTCATCTTGATGTCGCTCCTTGATCTTTTTTAACGATTCAATGTTTCCATGACTATCGCTAATGATCAGCACTTTCATGGTTAAATTCTCCCCAATGATTAATTATTTTCTCTAGTTTCTTTAATGCATTGGCACGATGGCTTATTTGATTTTTTTCTTTTTTTTCTAATTGTGCCATTGTTTTACCTTTTTCTTGAACATAAAAAATAGGATCATAGCCAAAACCGTTTTGCCCAATTGGTTGTTTTGTAATGATACCTTCGCAAACACCTTCTACTGTTATCGTTTTTTGCCCTGGAATTGCTAGTGCGAGTACACATTGAAATCGGGCTGTCCGTTGTTCATGAGGAACACCTTTTAATTTTTCCAATACTTTTTCAATATTTTTTTCATCATTTTTCTCATTCCCTGCATATCGTGCCGAATAAACTCCAGGCTCACCGTTCAGTGCATCAATAGATAGGCCTGAGTCATCTGCAATAACGGGTTTTTTCAACATATTCGAAATGGTTTCAGCTTTTAAAATGGCATTTTCCTCAAACGTTTTTCCCGTTTCCTCTACATCTGGCGCTTCATTTAAATCAAGCAGTGATAACACCTTGAAACCCTTTGGCTCCAACATTTCTTTAAATTCCCGAACTTTTCCTTCATTTTTTGAAGCAATTATTAATTCTTTCATGATTGTTCCTCTTTCTTTTCCTCAAAGTTTTCCCCTATTTTTTCTGCTAAATCACCTAATGCTTCTTTTTGGAACTCAAATAACTGCCTAATGCCACTTTCAGCTAACTCTAATAATTTGAATAATTGTTCTTTCGAAAAGGTTGCTTCTTCTCCTGTCCCTTGTAATTCAACAAATTGTCCGTCAGAAGTCATCACAATATTCATGTCTACTTCTGCTATTGAGTCTTCTGCGTAATCTAAATCTAATATAGCTCCATGTTCCCGAACAATTCCAACAGATGTTGCAGCTAAAAAACGAGTCACCGGCAGCTCTTTTAGCTCTCCTTTTTCCACCATTTTACTAAGAGCAAGTACAATCGCAATAAACGACCCTGTTATAGCAGCGGTTCTTGTTCCACCGTCTGCCTGAATTACGTCACAATCTATCCATATCGTCCGTTCACCTAATTGATCTAAATCCACTACTGCCCGTAACGCTCGTCCAATTAAACGTTGAATTTCCATTGTCCGGCCAGAAATTTTCCCTTTTGTTGATTCACGGATCGTTCTTTGCTCCGTCGCCCGCGGCAGCATAGCATATTCTGCCGTAATCCATCCTTTACCTTCTCCACGCATAAACGGAGGGACACGATCTTCAATACTTGCATTGCAAATAACTTTTGTATCCCCTACAGATATTAATACAGATCCTTCTGGATGTTTAACAAAATCTGTCACGATTTGTACTTGTCTAAGCTCATCCGGTCTTCTACCACTTTGACGCATGATATTCCCTCCAGACTAAATTCACTATGTATTATTTTCATTATTTCCGATCGTCGATTATTCTTAGAACTGCCAAAATAAGAAAGCAAGCCCCTTTAACTTCCAAGAAATAAGAGGTAGCTTTTGAAGCATACCTCTTTTAGCTCATCTTTTATAGTATATCAAAAATGGCTCATTAAAAACTACCAGTGTTTACATTCACAGGCCTAGTTACTGGTTCTGTTAATTGACGCCCATTTTCATCAATGAGATCTTGCTTTCCATTTACTTGAAGGACCACACTCTCAACACCAGGCTGCTCCGTAACCGTTAATACTAAGGCGTTCAATATATTGTTAGATATTATTTTCTTTTCCTCTTCAAAGCTACTATAAATCGCCTCATTAAAGTTTAAAGTAACTTGGCCATTCTCGTAAATAGGATCTTCAAGCAATTTTACACCTGGTTGAAATTCATTTAATAATCCCGTTGTAAGCTCAGGTCCCTTAATTAACTCATTTACTGCAGCTGCAACATCATCCTTCTCTTCATTACTGACCCTTTTTGTTACCGGTACATAATATATTTTCCCTTCTTGTTCTGCTAAATAATAAACCGTTAGTGGATGAGTATTCGTTATGTCAACAACTGAGGAGGAGGCCATATTAATTCCATCCTGGCGGCTTACCCCTTCATCAATCGGTGTACCATTTACCGGCATTTCCTTCAATTCATGGCCGTTAACCCAAATTTTAACTTTATTTATCGTATCAAATTGAGTTAACGTCCATGTAATAGCTTGTAAAATTTTTTGTTCATCTTCCGGTTTATATTCCGTGAATTCTTTTGAAAAATCGACAATCGCTGTCCCATCTTCCTTAATATTAACCCCTTGAACAACCGTTCCTTGCGGTAATACAGCCCTAAAACCATTTGGTAATAAATTCGATATAGGGCCGTCCACAACTAAATATTCCATCACTTGTTTAGCTACTTCTTTTGTTTCAGGTAATTCAAATGTTTGAGGCACAACCATTCCATTTTTATCAATTAAATAGAGAACTCGTTTTACTGATTCAGTACTTTCACCCTCCTTTAAATTTTCTTGCTTATTTTTTTGATCTGTTACTTCAGCTTCTTGATTAAGCTCCTCACTATCTTCCATATAAGAGATATCTTGTGGAGGATCAATTTCCTTACTGGCCTCCCCGCTGTCAAACAATCCGCATCCAGTTAACAAAACAGAAGTTGTCAATAAAGCAGCAGCTGCTAATCTCACTCTGTTTTTAGGCATTCGAATCCCTCCTAAGGCAGTTTGTACTACTATTTATACGAGCTATCTTCGAAATTAGACCGTATTTGATTAAAATCATCCCTTGAGAACAGTAAAAAAATTTTTATGCCTTTAGGTAAAGATAATCGTTGATGGCCATGAGAGGTAGCAGCCTGCCGTACCTCTTTCCTATTTAGTAATCCTTTCCACGTAAAAAGCTGCTTCAACACATCACTATGAAGTCATGTATTGAAGCAGCCATTTTCTTCTAAGCCAAACTTTTATGTAAATGTTTTGAAGTAAAAAGACCATTGAGAATAATGCTACTTATTGAAAAACAGTTTGATATTTATAAAGAATTGTATTTATAAAGTAATTGTTTTTACATGATCAATTTCATAGCCAAACCATTTTGAGGCTATTTTTTGAAAGATTTCTTTTTCACCTGTAGTTAAAAAAAGATGATCCTTCTCCCCTTCTACTTCATTTAACATATGATGAAACGATAGAATCGTACTTACCTCTCGTGCTGTTTCGTCCCCAGAAGAAATAATTTTCACATCACGTCCCATATATTTTTGAATAATTGGCTTTAATAAAGGATAGTGAGTACATCCTAAAATTAATGTATCAATCCTTTTACCTTTAAATGGAAGCAATGACTCTGCCACAACATAATGAGCTTCCTTTCCTTCGAAGTTTCCACTTTCTACTAATGGAACGAAACGAGGGCATGCCAAGCTTTCAATCATTGTCTTACTATTTATTTTTTTTAGCGCTTGAACATATGCTCCACTTGCTATCGTTCCTTCCGTTCCAATGACGCCAATATGGCTGTTTCTTGTGGCGTTTAATGCAGCACGAGCACCTGGTTGAATAACACCTATAACTGGAATATCCAGTTTTTCTCGAATTTCTGATAATACAATTGCTGTAGCTGTATTACAGGCAATGACTAACATTTTAATATGATGGTTAGCTAACAAATAGTTTGTCATTTCCCATGTAAACTGGCGAACCTCTTCTTTTACCCGCGGACCATAAGGACAACGGGCCGTATCTCCTAAATAAATAATTTCTTCTTTCGGTAATTGTCTCATAATTTCTTTTGCAACTGTTAAGCCACCAACGCCAGAATCGATGACACCAATTGGTCTGTTCAAAAAATCGCTCCTCATTCTATGTTTTTTATTTCTAATCATACAAGAACCTATTACGTGATCCTTTCGTGATTTCGTTTGTATCAATTTAACATACATATTTTCCACTTTTTCTAGTTACATTTCAAGTGCTTCTTGATGACAAAATGTTTTCATTAAAACAACCGGCTTTATCTCCAAAGCCGGTTATACATAATTGGAAGATCATTAGAATAAAGAGAGGGGAAAGGAAGAGTGAAAGTGTAAAAAATAGTTCTTAATGGTAAATATGTCTACTCCTTTATTTTTCCATTTCATCAACAGAAGAAAGCCCCCATTGATGTAAAGAGACATATCTATTAAAGTTCAAGTTCTCCCATACGGAGAAGCTCTATAACTGCTTGTGAACGTCCTTTTACACCGAGTTTCTGCATCGCATTCGAAATATGATTCCGGACTGTTTTCTCACTAATAAAAAGTTCACTCGCAATTTCCTTTGTTGTTTTGTCTTGTACAAGTAATTCAAACACTTCTTTCTCTCTTTTCGTTAGCAGTGGCTTGGATTGAAACTCTTTCTCCTTCAACGATTGTAACCCTCCTTGCTAGGTGAGAGCTGATCTATCGGATGGGTATGGTATATATTTAGTCAACATATTGTATGTGATTGTAATGAAACTGTGACTAAAAAAGCGGAGGGTGTACGATAAATAGGCTTTATTCTATAAAACCGATTAACTACGAAAAAGCTGACTCATACATCATGGCTAAGCGATGTATGAGTCAGCCCGAATCATCATTAACTATCTATATAATCGCTACCAAACATTTTACGGAATGAATGAACAGTCGTTTCTCTGTTTAATGCTGCAATGGATGTTGTAAGCGGAATTCCTTTAGGACAAGACTGAACACAGTTTTGTGAGTTCCCGCAGTTAGCAAGCCCTCCATCGCCCATAATCGCTTCCAAGCGTTCAGATTTATTCATGGCACCAGTCGGATGGGCATTAAATAAACGTACTTGTGAAAGAGGTGCTGGACCGATAAAGTTTGACTTGCTATTTACATTTGGACATGCTTCTAAACAAACTCCACATGTCATACATTTTGATAGCTCATATGCCCATTGACGTTTTTTCTCAGGCATACGAGGACCTGGTCCAAGATCGTATGTTCCGTCAATTGGAATCCAAGCTTTTACTTTTTTCAAGGAGTCAAACATACGACTTCTATCTACTTGCAGGTCACGAATAACTGGAAAAGTTCTCATTGGTTCTAAGCGTATTGGTTGCTCAAGCTGATCAACAAGAGCCGTACAAGATTGGCGCGGCTTTCCGTTAATCACCATTGAACAAGCACCACAAACTTCCTCTAAACAGTTCATATCCCATGCAACAGGTGTTGTTTTTTCACCTTTTGCATTCACTGGATTGCGACGAATTTCCATTAAAGCGGAAATGACGTTCATATTCGGGCGATAAGGAATTTCAAACTCTTCTTTGTAAGGGGCAGAGTCTGGTCGATCTTGTCTCGTAATAATGAATCGAACCACTTTTTTCTCGCTCATCTTACTTTTCCCCCTTTTTCTTTGTATAGTCACGTTTACGAGGTTTAATGAGTGATGTATCTACATCCTCATAGTGGAACTTAGGTCCTTCTGTTTCTCCTGCAAAACTTGCCATTGTTGTTTTGAGCCATTCTTCATCGTTGCGGTCAGGGAATTCAGGCTTATAGTGTGCCCCACGGCTTTCATTACGGTTATAAGCACCTAATGTGATCACACGAGCAAGCTGGAGCATGTTTTTCAATTGACGTGTAAAGGTTGCACCTTGATTGCTCCATTTTGCAGTATCGGTAATGTTAATACGTTCCCAACGTTCCATTAGTTCTTGAATCTTTTCATCTGTTTTTAAAAGCTTATCATTATAGCGGACAACTGTTACATTATCAGTCATCCATTCTCCTAATTCTTTATGAAGGAGGTAGGCATTTTCATTTCCATCCATTTTCAAAATTTCATCCCATTTTGCTTGTTCTTCTTTTACTCTCGCATCATAAAGTGTAGAAGATAAATCCTCTGCAGATTTTTCTATACCATTCATATATTCAACAGCTTTCGGACCTGCTACCATACCTCCATAAATAGCAGATAATAAAGAGTTTGCTCCTAGACGGTTTGCACCGTGTTGGGAATAGTCACATTCACCAGCAGCAAATAGTCCCGGGATATTTGTCATCTGATCATAATCTACCCATAATCCACCCATTGAGTAATGAACAGCTGGGAAGATTTTCATCGGAACTTTACGTGGGTCTTCTCCCATAAATTTTTCATAAATTTCGATTATACCGCCAAGTTTAATATCAAGTTCTTTCGGATCTTTATGGGAAAGGTCTAAATAGACCATATTTTCTCCATTAATTCCAAGTTTTAAGTCTACACATACATGGAAAATTTCACGTGTCGCGATATCACGTGGGACTAAGTTTCCGTAAGCTGGATATTTCTCTTCAAGGAAATACCATGGCTTTCCATCTTTATACGTCCATACTCGTCCACCTTCACCGCGTGCAGATTCACTCATTAGACGTAATTTGTCGTCTCCTGGTATCGCAGTTGGATGAATTTGGATAAATTCCCCATTTGCGTAATAAGCACCTTGCTGATATACAATAGATGCTGCAGAGCCGGTATTGATAACAGAGTTTGTTGATTTTCCAAAAATAATACCAGGTCCACCTGTAGCCATAATAACCGCATCAGAGCGGAATGATTGGATTTCCATAGTTGTTAAATTTTGCGCAACAATTCCACGGCAACGTCCTTCATCGTCTTGAATAATCCCTAAAAATTCCCATCCTTCATACTTTGTTACAAGACCAGCAACCTCATGACGGCGAACTTGCTCATCTAAAGCATATAAAAGCTGTTGTCCAGTTGTTGCTCCAGCATATGCCGTACGATGATGCTGTGTACCACCAAAGCGTCGGAAATCTAATAATCCTTCTGGTGTACGGTTAAACATGACACCCATGCGATCAAGAAGATGAATAATTCCAGGTGCTGCCTCACACATTGCTTTAACAGGCGGCTGATTGGCTAAAAAGTCTCCACCGTAAACTGTATCATCAAAGTGCTCCCAAGGAGAGTCACCTTCACCTTTTGTATTAACTGCTCCATTAATTCCACCTTGTGCGCAAACAGAGTGTGATCGTTTAACAGGAACTAATGAAAATAACTCGACAGGTACGCCGGCTTCTGCTGCTTTGATCGTTGCCATTAATCCTGCTAAGCCGCCACCGACAACAATTAATTTACCACTCATAAGGTCCACTCCCTTTGTTAGCTAATTTGTACCATTATACGAAAGCAAAAATTGCTCGTAATCCTACAATAGAAAGCGCTACGAAAATTCCCATTGTAACATATGTTGTGATTTGCTGAGAACGAGGAGTAACAGTGATCCCCCAACTAACTGCAAATGACCATAGACCATTGGCGAAGTGAAAAATGGCTGAAAGCACACCTACTATGTAAAAGACTAACATAACAGGACTACTTAAAATGCTGGCCATCATGTCAAAGTTGACGTCTGCTCCGAATGCTGCAGCTATGCGTGTTTCCCACACGTGCCAAGCAACAAAAATAAGCGTAATAATACCAGTTATACGTTGTAGGAGAAACATCCAATTTCGAAAATAACTATATTGACTAACATTGTTTTTTGCTGTAAAAGCAATATAAATACCATAAATAGCATGATATAAAAGTGGAAGAAAAATAATGAATACTTCTAAAAAGTACCTAAAAGGCAAATTTTCCATAAAATGAGCAGCCTCGTTGAAAGCCTCAGGCCCTTTTGTTGCAAAATGGTTGACAACAAGATGTTGAATTAAAAATATGCCAATTGGTACAACTCCTAATAGTGAATGTAATCTCCGGTTAACAAATTCTCTGTTACCTGCCATGGACACTAACCCCCTAATCTCAAATACATATTCATTTTTGGATCTCTCCTACTCCCCAGCTTTTCTTCGTATACATTTATCAAACATGGTAATATACAATGTTCGACAAATGTATAGCTAAAATACTCGAAAAACTTTATGACAAATTCATTGTACTCTCATCTGGAAATAGCGTCAAGAAAACGTGTTCAAGTATTCAAATTTTTAGAAAAATTAATGTATAAAATTTGATTTATTTTTACTTTATTAATATGTTTAAATTCTTATTAATTAATTGAATATCTATTTATCTTCCATCCTTTCATAAAGTTGTTATAATATTATTGGTTTAGAAGAAAGAGGGGAATCGCGTGAAAATCAATACATTAAAAGAGAAAATGGAACACCTTCAAGATTTACGAGTAAGTGCATTCGGATACGAATTATTACGTGAAATTTTAATCCCAGACTTGCTCGGTCAACATTCAAGCTCGCTTTTATATTGGGCCGGAAAGCGTCTTGCCCGTCAATATCCTTTATCTTCTACTGAAGAAATCATTTCTTTTTTTTCTTATGCTGGTTGGGGTATGCTTGAAATCATAAACGAAAAGAAACATGAAATCGTAATGGAATTAACGAGCGAGTTGATCACAACGCGTTTTACGTTGCAAAAGACCCCTTCATTTCAACTTGAAGCAGGATTTATCGCTGAGCAAATTCAACAAATGAACCAAGTTGTGACGGAAACGTATGAAGAGATTAAACCTCGTGCTAAAAAAGTAATCTTTACAGTTAAATGGGATTCTAAAGACCAAACTTAAAGGGGAGTAAGCTTTCAAACTCCCCTTCTCATTCCATTACTTCACAACTTCTTCTTGCTTTGATAAGTTGAAGGCTTCATGCAGGACTTCAACGGCTTCAACCATTTTATCTTCATCCACAACGACAGATACTTTAATTTCTGACGTACTGACCATTTTAATGAGGATACCGTGATCGGCTAATTCGTTAAACATTTGCGCTGCTACCCCTGGATTTGATATCATACCTGATCCAACGATCGAAACTTTTGCTAAATTTTTCTCATATTCAATTTTTTCAAATTGAAGCTGGTTTTGATGTTGTTTTAGCACTTTTAATGTTTCATCAAGGTCCTCTGTTTTAATCGAGAAAGAAATAGAAGTGAGTTCTTCTTTTGAAGTACTTTGAATGATAATATCGACATTAATTCCGTGTTCTGCAAGCGTTGAGAAAATCGTAGATAATGTATGAATACTATTTGGCAGCCCGCATACAGACACCCTTGTCACTTGATCTTCAAAAGCAATTCCTCTTACAACTAAATTTTGTTCCATGTATGTTTCCTCCTCTACAATTGTCCCTCTTTCCATTTCCATACTTGATCTTACTTCAAGCAATACGTTGTAGTTTTTCGCGAATTCAACAGCTCTTGGATGCAGCACACCAGCTCCTAAATTAGCCAATTCAAGCATTTCATCATAAGAAATAGCTTCAAGCTTTCGTGCTCCTTTCACATAGCGGGGGTCTGTTGTAAATACCCCTGTCACATCTGTATAAATGTCACATTTTTCAGCTTTAAGCGCTGCAGCCAATGCAACCGCTGTTGTATCAGACCCGCCTCTTCCTAACGTTGTAATTTCACCGCTTTCCGTCATTCCTTGGAATCCAGCTACGATGACAATTTTCCCTTGTTTCAGCTCTTGCTCCAGTCGATCTGTTATAATTTTCGTGATTCGCGCATTTCCGTGAACAGGTTCTGTCATAATTCCTGCCTGCCAACCTGTAAACGAAACGGTTTCATAGCCTTGTTCTTGCAAAGCCATTGACAATAAGGAAATGGTCACTTGTTCACCTGTCGTTAAGAGCATGTCCATTTCTCTTTTACTCGGTTTTTTGGATATTTCATGAGCAAGTGATACTAACTGATCTGTCGTTTTACCCATTGCTGACACGACAACGACAACATCTTTTCCACGGTCTTTTTCAGCAATGACTCGTTTGGCTACATTTTGAATTCGCTCAACACTCCCTACAGAAGTTCCACCAAATTTTTGAACAACTATTCCCATTTCCACTTCTCCTCTTTTCTTTATTCTCCTTTGTGATCGATGTTCATGTGTATAAGGTTTGATTGGAAAGCTATTTGACCAATAAAAAAAGCAATGAGACCTGATCTCATTGCTAGCCTAAACGAAAAATATAAACTTATTCATCGTTCTAGCATCAATGAGATAGCTCTCCAAGAAGTTTTCTCCCTTCTTGACAGTCCTACATTTATTCAATGTAGAACCAGCGAGATAAGCAATGGATCTTACCTCACTTCGGCGACGCTCCCCTTTCAAATGCAATCTTTGGAGTCCATTCTCCTCATGCATTTTACTCTTGAAGTTCGCACCTCTATCTTCATAACACGAACGAACTAAACGATCACAGTATTCAATTTAAATAAATAGTAACAGACAATTGTTGTAATTTCAATGTTAACTTTTGAATTTTTCCAATATTTTTTGTGCGATATTTTTTGGCATACCTGCACGACGTAAATCCTCAAGGTTAGCTTTTTTCATTTGATCGATGGACCCGAAAGCTTTTAAAAGCTGCTGTTTTCTTTTTTGTCCAACCCCTGGAATATCATCTAAAACAGATTTAAAAGCTTGTTTGCTGCGCACTTGGCGGTGAAATGTAATCGCAAACCGGTGTACTTCATCTTGAATTCGTTGGAGTAAATAAAATTCTTGACTGTTTCTTTCCAGTTCCACAACTTCTGGTGGGCTGCCAATGACTAAATGTGCCGTTCGATGCTTTTCATCTTTTACTAATCCTGCTACAGGAATATCAAGTCCTAATTCATTTTCTAAAACGTCTCTTGCTGCACTTATTTGACCTTTTCCACCATCGACAATAATCAAATCCGCTAGCGGCAATGACTCTTTTAATACACGAGTATAACGCCTTCTAATAACCTCTTTCATTGACTCATAATCATCGGGTCCTTCGACAGACTTAATCTTAAATTTTCTATATTCTTTTTTATTCGGTTTTCCATCTGTAAACACAACCATCGCCGATACGGCATCCGTCCCTTGTATATTGGAGTTGTCAAACGCCTCGATTCTTTGCGGTGTCGGGATTTTCAAATGCTTCCCAAGGTTTTCAATTGCTTTAATTGTTCTGTCTTCATCGCGCTCAATTAAAGAAAACTTTTCCTTTAATGATATTTTCGCATTTTTATAAGCAAGTAAAACGAGATCCTTTTTTACTCCTCTTTTTGGCTGCAAGACTTCTATTTGAAGGAGCTCCTTCACAAGATCAGCTTCTACATCATCCGGTAACAAGATTTCTTTTGGCAAAATATGATGATTTTGCGAATAAAATTGTCCTAAAAACGTTAAAAACTCCTCTTCCGGCTCCCGATAAATTGGAAAAATCGAAACATCGCGCTCGATTAAATTCCCTTGTCTAATAAAAAAAACTTGAACGCACATCCATCCTTTATCATAGTAATAAGCAAATACATCCCGATCTACAAAATCGTTCAATACCATTTTTTGCTTTTTCATAAGAGTTTCTATATAGGCAATTTGATCACGATATTCTTTAGCCTTTTCAAACTCAAGCGCTTCTGATGCTTTGAGCATTTTTTCCGTTAGCTCTTTTTTTACTTCTTGATAACCACCTTTTAGAAAGCGTGAAATTCCTTCAACCATCTTCTTATTCGTTTCTTCTGAAATATCGTTTACACAAGGAGCAAGACATTGTCCCATATGATAATATAAGCAGACACGATCTGGCAACGTATGACATTTTCTTAAGGGATACATGCGGTCAAGCAATTTTTTTGTTTCTCGGGCAGCTTGAACATTTGGATATGGACCAAAGTATTTACCTTTATCTTTTTTCACCTTGCGCGTAACGATGAGGCGTGGATGACGTTCTGCAGTGATTTTAATAAAAGGATAGCTTTTGTCATCCTTTAACATCACATTATACTTAGGATCATGTTTTTTTATTAAATTCATTTCTAATAACAGTGCTTCTATATCCGAAGAGGTCACGATATATTCAAAGTCAGCAATTTCATTCACTAAACGTAACGTTTTCCCATCATGGGTACCCGTAAAATAGGAGCGTACACGGTTTTTCAACACTTTCGCTTTTCCAACATAAATGACTGTACCATGTTTATCTTTCATTAAATAGCAGCCTGGCTGATCAGGTAGCAGTGCTAGTTTTTCTTTTAGATGCTCGTACATTTTGATCACTCCGTTACTCCCATTTATAAAGTATTATTTTACTATAAACAGGATCAAAAATCTCACTTGATGAAAATTCCGCTACTTTTTCAAGACGGTTTGATAGATCAAATCCTTGTTGTTCAAATCCTTCTACAACATGATTTGTCACATAAATCGTTCGATCTTCATAATAAGAAATATCTTGTAAAAACAATGAATACGTCATCAACCGTTTATGTTGAAAAGACACATTTTCATATTCCATTACTCTCGTTTCTTCCCATGTATAAACAATAAAGGGTTCTTCTTGCTCGTTTAAAAAATGAATAAATTGGTGTACGGCAGGAGTTTCATTTTTTTGCTTGACTAACAAATCAATCGATACATATGCTTGAAAAACGAAAACAGCCGTCATGAACCATATGAATGTTCGCTTTCGAAATGATAATAAGCATTTTGTCCAAATAAAAAACACACATATGGAAGCAAGCGGCAATACATGTCTTGGCTTTTCAATATTTTGGGCCAATAAGGCCCAAAAAAAATAAGCGACAAAGCTAGAAATCAGTAATACATCAAGCTTTGTTAATCTTCCTTTTATGGAAAAAGCTAAAGCTATCCCTAATAAAACGAGATATAAAATACTTAAGATGACCGACTGCCCTGATATTCCCGTCCATAATAAATTATATAACACGAATTGAGATAATCTCTCTCCAATTGATCCATCACTTTCAACAGTGATCGCTCCTCCCCAATCAGAAAAATGTCCGTTGATGAACGAAATGGCTAGTGAAAGAAAGCTATGTAAGCCCCCCTCTGACAAGATTAATCCGAAGATCCAAACACTTTGGAAAAACAGTGCAAAAAGTAGATGAACAATTATTTTTTTCCAATTCTTATGATCTTTCCATTCTTCCAACCAAAGCCATATTAGCCCAATTCCTAACGGTATATAAGATAAACGAATACCTAGCAATATGCTAAATAAAAATGATGGCAACAATTTTAGCCATTGCCGCTTTTGATTTCGAGCATAAATAAGAGACCACAAAAACCACCACATGGCCGCAATTGCAGCTCCCTCTGACATTGGCTGTACCGTAATGACTGTTAAAAACGGAAAAGAAACAACAAAGCTTGTAACGAAAAGCCCCCGATTTTGAACGGCTGTCTTTGCTAATTGATAAATGGGAAAAAAAGAAGTGATATATATAAAAATATTGAAATATACAAGGGATTTGATTGGATCCTGTAAAAAAGTCGAAAAAAGCATACCTCCTAAAATAAAATAAGGATAACCTGGAAAATGGGGCTGCATTCTAAGTAAATCATATTGTACAACACCGAGAGCAAAATCTACTTCGTCCCAACTGCTTACACGAGAAAGAGAGTTTTGAACCATATAAAAAAGAAGAATCCCGATCATGAAAAAATAAAACCATTGGAACTTCTTTTCGACACGATTTCCCAAGAAATACTAACCTCCCATCGAGAAAACTATATGAAATGAAAGCAAGGCACGCTATAAGCGAGCCTTCAGACTGTTGGCAAACGCTTGCATTCTTTGTTACTTCGCCCTCTTCGAATGCTCATTACCTTACTTGGTAACTCCGCTTCTCATCGGGCTCGTGCCTCGAATGACAAGCGTTTTCATTCAGTCTGAAAATTTGTTTCATATAGACTTTGTCTACACACACTGAAGGCTCGCTATAAGCGAGCCTTTTTGTTAAGCATTCATTGATTTGATTTCCATTTCCTTATTCGTTTGAATAGGTTTTGATCGTTTCCCTAAAAATTTCACCCATAGAAACACTCCGATAAAGTATAACCAATATGCCGCTACTTGTTCAAATGAAGGATTATGACTGTAGCCAAACATTGCTGCCATAAACAGACCAATTTGCCCACTAATCATCACTTCTTTTCCAGTATCCCGTTCGTAATGAACTTCATCGACATAATGTTCAGGCATAAATTCAATGATGTTATAAAGTGGTGCTGGTTTTCCTTCTGGTGTCGTAATGATTGATCCCATTTTCCCTAAGTCTTGCAATATCCCAATTCCTTGAACAAGTAATCCTGCAGCAATAAACATAATTAATACGCCTGTCACATTAAAGAAAGCTTTTAGTGATATTTTCATTGTCCCTGTAAAGAAAAGGTATCCAATAAGAAGTGCCATTAACAATCCACTTAACGCACCATAGCTTGTAAATACTTTTGTAATATCACCACCCGAAATGGCTGCAAAATAAAAAACGGTTTCAACCCCTTCACGGACGACAACAAGATAAGAATGGATAATCATCGCTGAAGCACTACCTGCTGTGACAACAGCTTGAATTTTTTTCTGCAAGTCACTATTAATATCTTTGGATTGTTTTTTCATCCAATGAACCATGTGCGTGAGTAATAGCACTGACGCAAACATAATTCCAACTTTTAAATAAACTTCCGCTCCAAAACTTGAAAAGCCGGTTAAAACCACTTGAAAAATCAATGCGACAATGAAGCTTGAGACAATGGCAAGAAAAACTCCTAAATAAACCCATTTATTATACTTATTAGCGTTCAGTCGAGTTAAATATGAAATAATTAAACCGACAATTAAAATAGCTTCAAGTGCTTCGCGAAATGTAATCAGAAAAGCTTGGAAATCCATGATGTGATCCCCCCTCTATCCTTGTTGTCATGATGTTCTTTTTTTTCTTCTCTGTATGAAGACGATTAATACAAAAATAATGACTAATGCGATTGTAAACCATAACCAAAAAGGGTGGCTTTCATCATTTAAGGATGTATCGATCCCTAAATTTTCTTCTGTTAAATGAGAACCATCACTCTCTGAATTGTTCGGAAGCGGGAACGTTGTAGAAATACGATCAATGATAAAAGTAAGGTTATCGTTAAACGTTTCCGGGTCATTTTCTTGATTTCCGATTCCAAATAACCCAGGATTCCCCAAAGAAACAAGCATATCATCAAAAGCTTTATAAATTTCATCTGCCTTCTCTTGACCGAGCTCCTTAACAGCTAATGGATATAAAACGTCGTATGTCCCTCTTGCCTTCGCTAATAAAAGCTTTGCTTGACCATATTCATTAAAAGATTCTTCAGCAAAATGCAGGCGACGTTCAATGTTTAGTGCTAAGGCAGCTTGATAGCTCTTTAATAAAAGCTCACGATCCTTCTTGTCAAAAGCTTCCTCAATAAACTTTTTTGGTTTCGTAAAATATAACTCAAATTCTTTTTGATAGTTTTCATAAACCGCAAAAGCTTGATCCCACTGGCCATCTTTTGTATATTGATCGATTTCTTTATACGCTTCCGCAAAATTTTCTTTTCCCGGATCTCCGTATGAATAAGCATTTGCTGTCGAAACAAATATGTAGTTGAAAATAATTATCATTATCATATTTGACAAAAAAAACATTTTAATAGCTTTCATCTTATATCCTCCTACATTGATAATGATAATAATTATCAGCAAAAAAGTCAATATGATCATTTATTATAAATGCAGTTTTTGCAAACTTTCGTTCTATTCATCTCATCAATGAAAAACATATGAAATGAGAAAAGTGGCGGAGAATTATCGATTGACTTATGAAATCTTTAAAGCAACTTCAATAAAGAAAAGAGCTGCAAAAACTATTGTCAGCTCTTTTATGAGATTTTTTCGTTTCTATTGTATTGTTCTAATATGTGAGCTGATCGATCAACTTCTACTTTTGTAACCGGTCGTATCATTTCCTTTATGATCGCAGGAAGCACTGAGCTCATATATGCTTTAAATTTTATAAACGACTCTCCTTTTGTCCTTACTTGATAATTTATTGGTACTTCCTTTACCCGAAACCCTTTTCGTAATAAATTAAGTGTCACGACTTGTGCGTAATTGTAATCATGAATGATCTCTGCATTCTCCATCGCCTGTTTTGTAAATGCTCTCATCCCAGATTGCCCGTCATAAATCCATTTTCTTAAAAGAATGCTTTGTAAAAAGGTAAAACAGTAGTTTCCAATTCGACGATGCCATTTCATCCCTTTAATCGTTCCTAAAAAACGAGAGCCCATCGTATAATCTGCTTCTCCTTTAAAAATTGGCTCTAGTAATTGCGGAATTTGCTCGGCTGGATATTCATTATCCGCATCAATCATAACACCAATGTCTGCACCTAGCTTTAAACATTCTTTTAAAGCCGTTCTTACAGCTGCTCCGAGTCCGCGATTGGTCGAATGCTGAACAATATAATCCGCCCCAGCTTCTTTTGCCACCTTCACTGTACGATCTTTAGAACCATCATCCACAACTAATATTTGAACGGAAACGTTCTGGTGAAAATTTCGAGGAATTTTTTTTATGACATCCGCAATGGATTCTTCTTCATTATATGCTGGAAGAAAGACCATCACTTTCTGCTGTTTCATTTTCGTTCACCTGCTGTCTTTTTTAATGCCTCTACTAATACTGGACCACGGCTATGACTCGGATATGGTGCTCCTAATAAATAACTAATCGTCGGAGCAAGGGAAACAAGAGAATGCTTTTCACGTATGGCTTTCCCTTCTTCAATGGAAGGCCCCGCCATAAAAAATGGAACGAAACGCTCTCCCTCGTCTAAATGGCCGTGCCCCCCAATTCCATCAGCTTGTCCATGATCAGCACATATGATCAAAGTTGTATCTTCCATCTTTCCTTTCTCCTCTAACCAATCCACATACTCTTTTATTAACGCATCCGCTTCTTCTATTTTTTCGATATATTCATCATATAATACACCGCGGCTATGGCCGATTTGATCGGTTCCAATTAGTTGTACGACAAGCAAATCGGGATCTTGTTCGTCCATAATTTTTTTTGCTCGCTCAATGATATTGCGATCTGCTTCATCCTTATGCATAACCGCCGTAACCGTTTCAACATCATCACCCATTGAATCAACGAGGTGAGCAATACCGAGAAGTCTTCCTTTTTTACCAACTTTCCGTAGGGAATCAAAAATACTTTCGACTTTAATCCCCAGCTTCCACACCATATTCGATTTAATCCCGTGCTCAAAAGGATAAGTCCCAGTAAACATTGATGTAAAGCATACGACTGTTCTCGCTGGATATACGGTTTCCATTTGTGTAAATTCAGTACCTCTACGTCTGAGCTCATCTAAAAATGGGGTATTCGCTTCCTCAAAGCGCTCCTTTCTCATTCCATCAATGACGATGACAACGACTTTTTTTGTTACAGCCTCTTTCGGTGGTGGAACATTTTGTGTGTATGTCGAAATAATAGAAGGTTTCCAATCGAAAAGTTTTTGATGCAATATAAACGCAAATACCGATACAAACAAGTAAAAGCATGCAATGAAAAGCCAATCGTAATATTCAAATTCAGTTAAATCCGATATATAGAAATAATTCCAAACCGATAATAATAGTAAAAACTTCGGTAGCTGTTCTTGAGCATTTCCACTTGTTGAATCACTATTTTTTAATACAAGCTTCCAAAATCTTGTGAAATTTAACCAAGATGTTCCGATTCGCAAATGATAATATAACGTCCCCCAAAAAAATACGGTAAAAAAGAAATAGAGCAAAATAGCCGTAACCAAAAGAGGAATTGACACAACTTGAAACAAAATTAAATAGATGACAAAGGGAATCCATAAATAATTCCGTAGAAAAAGCGGAAAATCAAATAAATAATAAACAATAAATAAAGGCAAAGTCATAAGAAATGATGAATAAAGATTCCAATCGAATACATTAGTTAAATGAAAGATGAACATCGTTCCGACTGTAAAAATAGGAGTAAATGGCTTTCCCTCATTTAATAAATTCCAACAACGAGCGGCAAATTTTTCAAAAGCTGATGCTTGTTTCACGAAAATCCCCTTTCCTTTAACAAAGAACGAATACGTGTAACATCAAGTGGATGTAATGTAAATGCAATGATACCGACAATAAACGAAAATATAAATTTAAATAAATGCGTAACAACAGCAGCTGCTAATCCAGTAGCATAAGGAACATTTAGCGCCTTTAATCCAAATGACATCATTGCTTCATATGTTGCAAGTCCACCTGGGGTTATTTGAAAAAACTGTCCTCCTACCGTTAAGCTGTTTACCCACACGGCTTGCAGCCACGTGATTGGGTTGGAATGGTCCATTAACACACCAAATAAGACAATCCCTTCTAAAAACCAACTTATGATAACAATGCTTACAATATAAAATCCTTGTTTTCCAATAAGTCCGGCTTTCAATAGTCTCCAATGACGAGTATAAAAATCTTTGAAACATTTATTTGCTATCAAGAAGATGAAGGCAAGAAGCCCACCTGCTAATAAGGCTATATAAACAAACGGTCGTGCAATAAAAACGTTTTGAAACAATAACAAACCTCCACATGCACTAATAGCTGCTAAAATGAAAACGTCAAGAAATCGCATCACAAGAACAGAATGAATGACTTCATCTTTTTTCATTTTATTTTCATTTTGTAAAACGACTATCCCAATTCGAACAAGATCTCCACCTTTAAATGGCAGAAGATGATTAAAAAGCATGCTGTAAAACACACCACTTAAACAAACTTTATACAAAACCCTCTTTTGCATGTACAAATACCAAGCATAGGCACGAAGCAAAAAAGCTTGTAAATAAACAAAAATCATGAAAATTAAAAGAGCTGGGTGCATGACGATCAATATGCCCATATCCTTTAAAATATTCCAGTCAAAATAAAAAAGAACAAGCCATAAACATAAAATGACGAGAAGGAGGCCGACTAGCATTTTTATTTTACTTTGCATATGCTTTCGCCCACTCAACAGTCTTTCTCAATCCTTCTTGAAATGTTGTCTTCGGCTCAAAGCCTAACAATTTTTTTGCTTTTGTAATATCTGCCCATGTCCATGCTACATCCCCAAGCTGTCGTTTTGTTTCAACGAACTTCATTTCAGGGAAAAACTGTTTCATTTCCTTCACAACTTCTAATAGAGGAATCGGCTGTGAGCTCCCAATGTTAAAGACATCTGATTTTTTATTATATGTTAGGGCACGGAGAATGCCTTCTACCGCATCATCTATATAAGTGTAATCTCGAGCCGAATTTGTTCCATACAATTCAATCGCTTTACCTGCAAGCGATTTTTGTAAAAATTTTGTAATCGCCATATCTGGTCTTCCCCAAGGACCATAAACAGTAAAAAATCTCAAAATGGTCACTTGAATCCCATATAAATGCTCATACGCAAAACAAAAGGACTCAGCACCATATTTCGCGGCAGCATAAGGAGAAATGACCTGGCCATTAGCCATATCTTCTTTCATTGGTTTTGGGTGGATATTTCCATATACAGATGAGGAAGAAGCAAACAATACATGGTTTACTGACGTTTCCCCCGCCGCTTTTAATACATTGACTGTTGCTTTAATATCATAGTCAATATAATCTTCCGGGTGTAAAATAGAGTTTCTGACACCAGGTAATGCAGCAAGGTGAATGACCGCATCTGGAAGGAATTTTTGAAAGCAATTCAACGTCTTTTCCTCGTTTCGTAAATCGAATTGCTCAAAAAAGAATGACCCCGCTTCTTTTATATAGGCAAGATGATCTTTTTTTCGTTCAACACTATAATAAGGATGAAAATTATCAATAACAAGAACAGCGTGTCCCTCTTTTATAAGGGCACGAGCAACATGTGTACCGATAAATCCAGCTCCACCAGTCACAATAATCTTCATAGCTACACCCTCAAACTTATGTCATCCTATCAATATACATGTTTACATCCATCATCGCAATATGATATTTTTCCCTCAAATGAAAAAGCCGCAAATGCGGCTTTTTCGGCTTATGATCAACGCTCACATCAATGTTTCATTTTAACACGTTCACAGACTTTATCATTAACAGAAGTTCGATTGAATGATTCTTTTACTCTAACTCTTGTAATAATGATAATACAGCTTCACTATGCTTGCTAGCTTCATCTGTATTTTGTTCACTTACAGCATTAAACCAGCTTTCAGCATGCTCAAATAATTCATTTGTTTTTTCTTCTCCAAGAACTTCTAATAATTCTAGTTCAATCATTTTCGTAAACATATTACCTTCTAATGCTTCGACACGCGCTTCAACAAATTCTTCATTTTCTAATGCAGCAGCTGTTTTTTCGTGATATCCTTTCGCTTTTCCTAAAATCGCCTTTGTGAATAATTGGTCAACTTCAGAAGCTTTAATGGTTTTCGCGTCTGTTTGATCAAGTGAGAAGATTTCATCTAATTTCGCAGCAGCTTCTTCATCTCCACCAGATAAAGAGCCTTTAATAGCTTGTAAGAATCCCCAAGCTTCTGCTTGTTCAATTTTTAGCTCTGTTTCATCTTTTCCTTCTTTAATGCCAGCTTCAATCTTTTCAGCATATGAGTTAGCTGCTAAATAATAACTGCGATAAATAGACTTATCGGTAATCTGAGTATAAACTTTATAATCTTCTACATTTTCATTGTTTAATGCTTCTTCTTGTGCTGATAAACCAGCATTAATATTTTGCTCTAAGCTTTTGTCGCCCTCAAGCTGATAATACTCATCACGCTTAACTGCTGTTGGAATAAACACTTCATTTGCTAAATGTTTTATTTCATCAAAAGCAGCTTTTGCCTTATCAACATCTCCAGCCTCTAAAAAGGCAACAACATCTTTATGTAAGCTTTTTTGTTTTTGATAAAAGTAAGATTGTGTTACTTTATCGATGATTTGGCGAGCAATATTTTGTTCTAAATCACCGTTTTGCCCTGCTGTAATAGCTGCCGAAATCGCTTGGTCCATTTCTCCACTTTCATCAATTTTGTTGACCTCAGGTTGAAGATGATTTGTATAATTTGTTGATACGAAGTTCCAATCGACTTCTTTATTTTCTTTCATTTTTTCTAGTTCTGCTTTTATTTCTTGATAAGCCGTTACTTGTTTTTCAACTTGTGAAAAGTCCGTATTATTTTGTTTTTCATCTACTTTTTCGCTTTCCTCTGTAGACGCTTCTTGTTTTTCTTCAGTCGTTTCATTAGAACAAGCAGCAAGTACACCACCAGCGAGCAATGCAGTGGCAAATAAAGATAATGCCGTACGCTTTTTCATCGTAATGGTTCCTCCTATATTGAAATTGAAAATTATTATCAATACAAACTAATTTGATTATAATAAGAACGATTTTCATTGTCAATACTATTTTTCATTCAGAAGGATTTCATTTCAAAATAAAATAGCCTCCTACATAATGGAAGCTATTTTAAACTGTTTATGAGAAGATGACCTGTTTATGAACCTTTAATTTAAAAAGCTTAGGCGTCCAGAAAAAGAATGCTCCTTCCGAAAAGCCTCTTTCCTTTTACATATGTTTATTTAATACCCCTGCTAGAGCTTCCTTCGGTTGATAGCCAATCACTTTATCAACAACTTCACCATTTTTAAATACAAGTAGCGTCGGAATGCTCATAATACCGAATTTGCCTGCTGTTTCTTGGTTTTCATCAACATTAATTTTAACGATTTTAACTTTGTCCCCCATTTCTTGATCTAATTCTTCAAGAACAGGTGCAATCATTTTACAAGGTCCGCACCAAGGTGCCCAGAAATCAGCCAAAACTAAACCTTGATTAGTTTCTTGTGCAAAATTTTGATCTGTTACATTTGTAATTGCCATCTGTATTCCTCCTACTTATTTAAGTACTATACTATATGTGAAAGTATACCATTTTCTACTTCACGATGCGAATAATTTGACTTTGTCGTTTGTAATCTAACCTGATCATTCTAATTTTATGTAAGAATAAGGCTGTTTTCATAAACTTTGCTGCATTTCGACTGTCCATGAACCGAAAGGAACAAAGAATGCAAGGGTTGTGGATAGTCTAAAACGTGCTCTGATATGAGCACGTTTTTTCCTTATGAATGAATGTTTAGCTTCTTAAATTCTTCGGTTAACAATGGCACAACTTCAAATAAGTCGCCGACAATTCCATAATCCGCTACTTTAAAAATATTGGCTTCAGGATCTTTATTAATCGCAACAATAACCTTTGAGTTTGACATACCTGCTAAATGTTGAATGGCTCCAGATATCCCGCAAGCAATATATAAATCAGGAGTTACGACTTTACCTGTTTGACCAATCTGCAGTGAGTAATCACAATATTCTGCGTCACAAGCTCCACGCGATGCACCGACAGCTCCCCCTAAAACTTCTGCAAGCTCTTGCAGTGGTTTAAAGCCTTCTGCACTTTTCACGCCGCGACCGCCAGCCACAATCACTTTCGCTTCTGATAAATCGACACCTTCAGATGCTTTTCGAACAACTTCCTGAACAATAGTACGCAAATCTTTAATATCGACAGCTAGCGAAGACACTTCTCCTGTTCTAGCTTCATCCCTATCTAAAGCTGAAATATTATTTGGACGAACGGTTGCAAATATAAGACCTTCTGTTACGATTTTCTTTTCAAATGCTTTTCCAGAATAAATTGGCCGTGTAAATACAATATTTCCACCAACGACTTCAATATTTGTCACATCAGACACAAGGCCTGATTGCAACTTAGCCGCAATTTTCGGTGATAAGTCTTTCCCTAATGCTGTATGGCCGAATATAATTCCTTCTGGGCTTTCCGCTTCAATCACCGCCATTATAGCTTGTGAAAAACCATCAGGTGTATAATGAATTAATTTTTCGTCTTCAACAACAACAACCCGATCCGCTCCATATGCAATCATTTCTGCAGCTAGCTCTTTTACATTTGCTCCGATTAATGCCGCTACAACCTCTCCTCCTTCTGCTACCACCTTTGCAGCCGCAATCGCTTCAAAAGATACGTTTCGTAAAGTGCCATCGCGCACCTCACCTAATACTAATACTTTTCGTGCCATTTTAATTTCCCCCTGTTTTCAATTTCCATCGTAATTCCTTATTATTTGTTGTTAAATGACTTTCGCTTCGTTTCTCAGTAAGGAAACAAGCTCTTTTACTTGGTCTTCCAATTCCCCTTGCAAAATCTTGCCAGATTCTTTTTTAGGTGGTAAGAAAATTTCAAGCGTTTTCGTTTTTGGTGCGACGTCATCTTCATCAAGATCTAAATCATCTAATTCTAGCTCATCAAGCGGCTTCTTCTTCGCTTTCATAATTCCAGGCAATGAAGGATAGCGCGGTTCATTTAAGCCTTGCTGAGCAGTAACTAAAAGCGGCAATGATGTTTTTATGACTTCTGAATCCCCTTCAACATCTCGTACAACTTTTACCGTATCGCCATTTATCTCAATGTCCGTGATCGTTGTCACATAAGAAATATTTAAAAGTTCAGCCAAGCGGGGGCCAACTTGTCCTGATCCTTCATCTATCGCTACATTTCCAGCTAAGATTAAATCAATTTCTTGATCTTTTAAATACTCATAAAGAATTTTTGCTGTAGTATATTGATCACCATCTTCAAGATCTTCTTCTACATTGATCAGAACAGCTTTATCACACCCCATTGCTAGAGCTGTCCGAAGCTCTTTTTCGCTTTCTTCGGAACCAACGGTCACAACCGTTACTTCTCCTCCATGCTTATCACGCAATTGAATGGCTTCTTCGATCGCATATTCATCATATGGGTTAATAATAAATTCAGCTCCATCTTCAACAATTTGGTCATTTTCAATGACAATTTTTTCTTCTGTGTCAAAAGTACGTTTCATCATTACATAAATGTTCATTCTCATATCCCCCTTAAATATCGTTAAGACATTTCGTTCTTTTATAAATTTTAAGAATTTTTAGGTGAAAAAAATATTATTCACCTTTAAAGTTTGGCTTTCTCTTCTCAATAAATGCCTGAATTCCCTCCTTGGCATCAGCACTTTGAAACAATTGCCCAAAAAGATTCGCCTCTTTTTCACACCCTTCTTGAAAACTGCTATTTTTATTCATGTAGGCTAATTCAATAACAGCTTTTACGGATAATGGGGATTTAGCTGCTATTTTTGCGGCAAGTTCATAAGCTTTCTCCAACAGTTCTTCTTCCTTGACAACATGATTGACTAAACCAGCTTGATAAGCTTCCTTACCTGTAATCGGTTCACTTGTCAACATCATTTCTAACGCTTTCGCAACTCCAACGTAGCGGGTTAACCTTTGCGAGCCAGCAAAGCCAGGAATAATTCCTAATTGAAGCTCTGGCAAACCTAATTTGGCACTTTCTGTTGCGAAACGAATATGGCAGGCCATCGCTAATTCAAGACCTCCACCAAGAGCAGCCCCATGAATGGCCGCAATCACTGGTTTAGGATATTGTTCAATTCGTTCAAATACCTCTTGACCTTTTTTTGCCAATTCTGAAAAATCTTCAGCCGTTTCAATGGTTGTAAATTCTTTTATGTCAGCGCCTGCAGAGAAAAATTTCCCTTCCCCATGGATGATTAACACCCTTACGTCACGGTCCACTTCCAATTCAGCGAGAACGGCGTCTAGCTCCTTTAAAACGGAAGACGCTAAAGCGTTTGCTGGAGGCCGATTGAATGTAACCGTTGCTACATAGTTTTCCTTTTTAACTGATAAAAACTCCAAAGCATTTCCCCCTTTATGGATAAGCTATTCATTTATCATTTTGAAAAGAGGCTACATCTAAGGATGATCAGATGATAAAGCATCCCTCTTACGAAAACCATCTATTAATAGCTCATGAACACTACTTACAAGACTAACTAAATCGTATTTTTGATCATTCATCACCCATGTAGTGGCGATTTCGTCAATCGTACCAAAAATCATTTGTCGAGCAAGCCTAAAATCTAAATCCTCGCGAAATTCTCCAGTTCTTACGCCATATTCGACAATCTCATCAATTAAGTTTAAGTATTCCTTTAAAACAAGGTTGATACGTTGACGTAATTCACGATTTGTTTGCCTTAATTCTAATTGGGTTACAATCGCATATTGACGATCTTTATTTAATTGAGAAAAATGATTTTCCACTAATGTATACAATTTCTCTGAGGCTGTCTTTTTCCCTTCTAAACATTTCCGAATTTTTTCAATATGCATCCCCATTTTTTCTCTAAATAAGGAAATTAAAATATCATCTTTATTTTTAAAATATAGGTAAATCGTTCCGTCGGCAACCCCTGCCTGTTTCGCTATTTTAGACACTTGTGCTGCATGATAGCCTTTTTCCGCAATAACCATGACAGCTGCCTCAATAATTTTTTTATATTTTGGCCGTTTATCCTTCAATGAGTATCTTCCCTTCAAAAAATGAATGATTATTCATTCATATTTCTATCTTAACGATGTGCAATGTTTTTGTCAAGCAGCCCTTGTCCTTTTTCTAGATAAAAAAATCTGCCATGTACTAAAGGCAGACTTAATGAGTCTTTTCTAGCCTTTCTTTTTCCTCTTCAATTAATTTTCTCCTCAATATTTTCCCAACTGCTGTTTTAGGAAGATCCTGGCGAAATTCATATATTTTCGGTACTTTATATGCTGCTAAATGCTTTCTGGCGAATTGATCCAGCTCTTCTTCAGTAGCTTGCATGCCTTCCTTTAAAACAACATACGCTTTTACTGTTTCTCCACGATATGGATCAGGTATTCCTGCCACTACAACCTCTTTTACTTTTTCGTGTTCATACAATACTTCTTCAATTTCACGAGGATAAATATTATATCCACCAGCTATGATCATGTCTTTTTTTCTGTCAACGATGTAAAAATACCCATCTTCATCCATATATCCAATATCTCCTGTAAACAGCCAGCCATCTTTTAACACAGAAGCCGTTTCTTCAGGATTGTTCCAATATCCTTTCATCACTTGAGGTCCTTTTACAATTAATTCACCAAGCTCATGCGGCCCAGCAAAACCGTCTTTTTCCATTGAATATATCGCTGCATCTGTATTCGGCCAAGGAACTCCTATACTTCCTTTTTTTCGGTTATGAGCTGTGAAAAAATTGCTATGTGTGACAGGTGAAGCTTCAGATAAACCATACCCTTCAACTAGTTTTCCACCTGTTTCTTTTTCAAATTTTTCCTGAACCTCAACCGGAAGAGGAGCTGATCCACTAATACAATATTTTAAAGAAGATAAATCGTATTTTTTAAATTGCGGATCATTTAACAAAGCGATATAAATGGTCGGTGCGCCTGGGAACAAGGTAGGTTTTTGCTTTTCAATCACTTTTAGAACTTCGCCTACTTCAAATTTTGGAATAAGAATCATTTTATAGCCTTCCATAATGGACAAATTCATAACGGTTGTCATCCCATATACATGGAAAAAAGGGAGCATTCCGAGCACAGATTCCCTACCCCGTTTAGAGTCATACATCCATGTTGCACACATTTTCGTATTAGACACTAAATTTTCATGTGTCAACATTACTCCCTTAGGAAGCCCTGTCGTACCACCAGTATATTGAAGAATAGCGATATCCTCTGCCACGTTGTTCTCCATATTCAATTCATAAGGAGATGACGCATTTAAAATATCTTTCCATAAATGAACCTCACTGCTTTTTTCGATTTGAACAACCATTTGATTCTGCCTTTTTTGGATGAAGCGATAGATAATATTTTTCGGAAATGGTAAATAATCTTTTATACTTGTGACAATAATATGTTTTAGGTTTGTTAGCGTTTTCATTTTTACGGCCTTAGGATAAAGCAAATCTAATGTTATCATGACAGTACTGCCGCTATCGATCATTTGATATTTCAACTCTCTCTCAGTATATAACGGGTTCGTTTGAACAACAATGCCTCCTGCTTCTAATACTGCGTAATAGGCTATAACAGCTTGCGGACAGTTTGGAAGCATAATAGCAACTCGATCACCTTTTTTAACACCAATATTTTGCAAATAGTTGGCCAGCTTTAACGTTTGCTCATAAAGTTCTTGGAACGTCAGCTCTTTTCCTTGAAAATGAATCGCCGGCTGATCATTAAATTCTTCCGCCGCTGCTTTTAAATATTGATGGAGCGGCTTTTTATCCCAAGTGATTTCACATGGAATTTCAGGAGGATAATGCTTCAACCAAGGACGGTTATTTGTCATTTCTTCGCCTCCTTTTCTTTTATAATATTATATCAAATTATTTTCAGAAATATAATTATTTTTCGAATCCAAGTGTAATAAAAAATGGAAATTTTCATTCTTATAAAAAGGCTGTTTTCTAAAGGCTGTTTTCGTAAACCTTGTCGCTTGCCTGGACAGTCGAAAAGCTATGGTTGTAAAGCAAGATATACGTTTGCTTTGCCACGCTATAGCGTGAAGCTTTACGAAAAAAGCCAATAAAAAAGAAACTGTCCCAATCCTAGTATCATCCCCTACTTACAAAATATATGCCTGAATTGAAATAAATGCACAAAAATATGGGGTAGATACATATGGGACAGCTTTTTTAAAACCGTTTCTCACTTAAACGAAAAGAAGATGAATAAGAATATCTTTTGGAAATGAGACTAAAAGTAATCGGCGAATCACCAATTGCCTTAAAAACCTCTCATTTTTATCTTTAAAGAAACAACGAAAACTAAGCAAAAAAAAGTAAAAAAACTATACCGATTACAACAAAGACTCCACATAGGGCTAATAATACTTTCGCTAATGTTTCCATCCAAACTCTCCCCTAAATGCCAATTCCAGCTCCGATTACATAAGATAACCCGATTGAAATGACCATAGATATAAATCCAACTGCTCGATTATCATTTTGAATTTCTTCATCTATTTTAAATCGCGGTGTTAAAAATTCATAAATAAAATACCCTAACAATAGCAGTGTAAACCCGTATAATCCCCAGCCGATCATTTCAAAAAGTGTGTTATGCTGCTCAATTGAGTAACGAAATACATTGGAAATGCCAAATATTTTTCCACCTGTTGCCATCGCGACGGCAAGATTACCTTTTTTGATTTCATCCCAGTTTTTATATTTAGTGACTAATTCAAAAATGGCTAAAAATACAATCCCACATAAAATCACAACACTATAGTAAGCAGCTGTCTGTACTAATTCATGTTCCCAAAATGGATTCATTTTCGATCTCCCCAAATTATTTAAGTTCAACAATCGTAATTCCTGTTCCGCCTTCAGCAGCATCCCCAAAGCGAATACTTTTTACGGCACGATGTTTATTTAAATATTCACGAACTCCTTCCCTTAAGGCACCTGTTCCTTTTCCGTGAATAATGCTTACCTTTGGATAACCAGCTAAAATAGCATCATCTAAATATTTTTCAACCCGTAAAAGAGCATCTTCATACCGTTCTCCACGTAAATCCAGTTCTAATGAGACATGATAATCTTTCCCTTTCACTGTCGCAAGAGGTTTTTCTTGTACAGGCTTTGGACGGCTAATATATTCTAAATCCATTTCTTTTACTTTCATTTTTAAGATTCCTATTTGGACTTGCCATTCCTTGTCATTCACTTTTTCGATTAAATGGCCTTTTTGATTTAAACTAATGACTTTAACCTCATCACCTGGTTTTAAGTCTTTTCCTTTCAATGAAGATTTCGGCTTTTGAACAGCATGTGATTTTTTAAACTGAGGGACCGCTGATTCCAACCGTTTTTTGGCTTCAATTAATTCATGATCTTTAATTAGTGCATGCTGTTCTTTTTGCATTTTGCGAAGCTTCTGAATGATCTCATCTGCTTCCTTTTTCGCTTCTTCCACTTTTTTAGCTGCCTGCTTTTCCGCCTCAGCCAAAAGCCGGTCACGCTCGTTATGAAAAGCAATGATTTGTTTTTGTAATTCCTGATGAAGCTTTTCGGCCTCTTTCCGAATTTCGTTTGCTTCCTTTAACTCGATTTCAGCCTGTTTTTTACTATATTCTAGCGAAGAAATCATCGAATCCACTTCATTATGATCTGTGCTCATATGCATTTTTGCTCTAGATATTACATGCTCATCGAGCCCTAATCTTCGTGATATCTCAAAGGCATTACTTCGTCCAGGCACACCGATTAAAAGCTTATAGCTCGGTGAAAGAGTTTGAATGTCAAATTCCACACTTGCATTGATGACTCCTTCTCGATTGTAGCCATATGCTTTTAATTCAGGGTAATGAGTTGTTGCCACTACACGAGCACCGCAATTTAACACTTCATCCAATATTGCAATCGCTAATGCAGCACCTTCTTGTGGGTCTGTACCTGCCCCTAATTCATCAAACAAAACAAGTGAACAGTCACCAACATTTTTTAAAATGTCAACAATGTTCGTCATATGTGAAGAAAACGTACTTAAACTTTGTTCGATCGACTGCTCGTCACCAATATCAGCATAAACAGAATCAAAGACTGCCATTTTCGAGCCGTCTAAAGCAGGGATTTGCAAGCCTGATTGTGCCATTAAGGTTAATAGGCCGATCGTTTTTAATGTTACGGTCTTTCCTCCTGTATTTGGTCCTGTTATGACAATGGAAGTAAACTTTTCACCTAATTCCATATCATTTGGAACAACCTCATCTTGATTCAACAATGGATGACGTGCTTGATACAGCTTAATGATTCCTTTATCATTCATTTCAGGCTTTGTCGCCTTCAATTTTTTCGCATATCTTGCTTTTGAAAAGATAAAATCGATTTCTTTCATCATGTTGACATTGTGGAAAATGCCATCTCCATGCTCCGCAATTTCTGATGAAAGCTCCGTCAAAATTTTTTCGATTTCTTGTTTTTCCTTTAATCGAATTTGATTTAATGCATTATTTAAGTCTACAATTACTTGGGGCTCAATAAATAATGTTGCTCCAGATGAAGATTGATCGTGTACAATACCCCCAAAAGCGCTTCGATATTCCTGCTTAACTGGGATCACATATCGATCATTTCGAATAGTTATAACTGCATCTGATAACATCTTTTGTAGAGCGTTAGATCGGATGATGGATTCCAATTTTTCCCGGATGCGGGCTTCCGTTGTTCTTAATTGTGCACGAATCGAACGCAACGTTTCACTTGCTGTATCTAATACGTCACCATTATCGTCTATACAACGTTTAATTTGCTTTTCCTGGTCAGTATAAACCGTTATTTCATGAACAAATTGTGTTAAATAAGGAAGAGAAGCCTCCTCTTCTTCTACTAACCCCTCAATAAAATGCTTCATTTGTCTTGAAGCGTACAAAGTTCCCGCAATTTCAATAAGCTCGATCGGACTTAACACTCCACCAATTTTCGCCCGCTTAACATGCTCACGAACATCTTTTAGTCCTCCAAGTGGAGCGTGACCTTTTAATCGTAAAACGGTGCATGCTTCATCTGTCTCGTCTTGCCATTTTTGTACTTCTAAAAAGTCCGTCGATGGAACAAGCTCATCGACCTTTTCTTTGCCTAACGAGGAGGAAGCATATTGTTTCAATTGAGCTTTAATTTTGTCAAATTCTAATATCTTTAAAACACGTTCTTGCAATCATCATACCTCCTGCTCACTAAACATTCAAATATCATTTTTTCTTCGCTAAATAGCTGCGCAATTTATTTAGTTCCCACGTGTTTACGACATTTTCTCGTCGAATCCACCCTTTTATGGCAGTGGAAACACCGATTGTCATATGTTCTAGCATTTCAAGGCTATGAGCATCTGTATTGATGGCAATTTTCACACCATGCTCCTGAGCCTTTTTCAAATATTCTGCACATAGATCAAGTCGATTCGGATTCGCATTAAGCTCTAAAATGGTGTCTGTTTCTTTTGCGAGTTTTATTAGCATATCGATATCCACATCATAACCGTTTCGTTTTCCAATCAATCTTCCAGTCGGATGTGCGATCATATCGACATGATGGTTTTTAAGCGCTTGTATCAACCTTTTCATAATGATATCTTGTGATTGATGAAAACTTGAATGAATCGATGCAATGACAAAATCGAGTTCTTTTAAAACACCATCTGGATAATCTAACGTGCCATCAGGTAAAATATCCATTTCAACACCTTTTAAAATCGTGAAATCAGAAAACTCTTTGTTTAATTGTTCAATTTCCTCCGCCTGGGCTTTTAAACGTTCTCGTGTCAAGCCGTTTGCGACTTTTAAATATTGGGAATGGTCTGTAATGGCCATATATTGATATCCTTTTTTTCGGCATGCTTCTGCCATTTCTCGAATAGAATACGCTCCATCGCTCCAAGTCGAGTGCATATGAAGGTCTCCCTTTATATCTCGTAAATGAATGAGACCACCTTGATAACACTCGACCTCTGTACCGTCCTCCCTTAATTCCGGCGGGATAAATGGCAGGGAAAAATGCTGAAACAGCTGATGTTCCGTTTGAAATGTTTTGACTTCCCCCGTTTGAATATTTTCTACCCCGTACTCACTAATTTTTTCCCCACGCTCTTTCGCTAACTGACGGATGCGTACATTATGTTCTTTAGAACCAGTAAAATGATGCAACGCGGTTGCAAAGGCATGGGGCTCGACAAGACGAAAATCAACGTTAACAGGTACATCTTCATGTAAATGCAAGGAAATTTTTGTATCTCCATTCGCAATGATTTCTTCCATATTTGGTAAAGCTAACAAATGCTCCCGAACGATTTCGGGGTTTTTCGTCGCAATAATAAAATCTAAATCTTTAATAGTTTCTTTACATCTTCGCAAGCTCCCAGCTCTTGAAAGCTGCAACACATCTTTACATTCCTTAACATATTGTTCAATTTTTTCAGCAATTGGCAACATATAAGCTATTGGCAATCGTTCTGGGCGAGCTCCCAATTCGTTTATGGCCGCTAAAATCTTTTCCTCTGTTTTGAACCCGAATCCAGGCAATTTTTGTACTTTTTTGTCTTCACAAGCTTTCTTTAATGTCTCAAGATCATGTACTCCTAATTGATGATATAGTTTGGAAATTTTCTTTCCTCCTAATCCTGGAAGTTCAAGGAGGGAAATAAGACCTTCCGGCACTTCTTTTTTCAATGAATCTAAAACTTCAGATCTACCCGTTTCGATAAACTCTTTAATAACGCTTGATGTTCCTTTGCCGATCCCGGAAATCGTCGTAAAGTCATGAATATGCGAAAGGCTTCGATCATCCTTTTCAAGTGCATTCGCCGCTTTCCGAAAGGCTGATATTTTAAATGGATTTTCCCCTTTAAGCTCCATATATACGGCAATCGTTTCAAGCAATTGAATAACCTTTTTTTTATGAATTTCCAAACGTTACACCCCTTATTCTATTGAAAGTTTCGTTATGAATACGGAAAAGAGAAGGACGATGGGGATTTACAAATCGCCTCGTCCTTTACAGCATTTTTGCGTTACCGATATATGTAATCCAAAGTTCATGAATTTTATCTGAAAAATATGGAGTATGATTCACAATTAAGTTTGCCAATATAGAATTACTTAATAAATGTTGAATGCTTTCAATCGGAAGCAGCGCAGCAATAAATAAGGCTAGAAATAAAAGGAGGTACGTTTCAACAAAGCCGAATATGGCGCCAAGTATTCGATTGATTTGCTTTAAAATCGGCAGCATCGCTACAAAGTCCAGCATTGAGCCAATGATATGCAAAGCAATTTTTGTTCCCACGAATAAAAGAAAAAAGGAAACGGCTCGATAATAAGAATTTTCAAGATGTTCTCCATTTACTAAGGCGAAAACCGGACTTTCTTCACCTACTTGCGGATACGGGATCCAAAGCTTTAAATTTTGAGCAAGATCATCATAATACATAACAGCAACAATATAAGCGATGATGAAACCGGCAAAATAAATAATTTGAAGGATAAAACCTCTCTTTACTCCTATGAGAATACCACCAAGTAAAAAGAACAACAAAATAAGATCTAGCATGTTTATTCAATCCTTTTCTTGTAGTTGTCTTTCTAGAGCTTCATATTTTTCCTTTAGTTTAATATAGTCGTGAACAACATTTATTGCTGTTAAAACAGCTAGCTTATTAATATCCAACGTCGGATTTTTTCGGCTAATTTCTCGCATTTTATCATCAACAATGGATGCAACAAGCCTCATATGGCTTGTACTTTCATGTCCAACAATAGAAAATTGCTGCCCATATATATTAACAGTCGTTTTATTTTTCGGCTGATCAGACAAAGTCAAACCTCCATCCTTTTCAATAAAACTTCAGCTTATCAATTCGAACAAAATCCTAATTTTTATCATAACACGATTAATTGCATTATGGAAAGATGATGAGAAAACAGGTTAAGATAGTAGTAAGAGTATAATGGAAAGCGAGGTTCTTTTTTTGGCGAACAAAGTGGTAACATTGAACGAAACCGATTTAATAAAATTGAAAGAATATTATAGCCCTTATTTAGTAGACAGTTATCCCCAAGGAGCATTGTTTGCAATAAGAGTCGAAGGCTGCACCATTACGGCTTATCGTTCTGGTAAAGTGTTATTTCAAGGAAAAAAAAGCGAAACGGAAGCTGAAAAATGGATCCAATTTCATATAGCAGAAACAAAGCCAATGATAAAAAAGACACGCTACAGTCCTCCAGAGCGGATTTCCACCATGTCTGTCATCGGCTCAGATGAAGTTGGCACGGGTGATTATTTCGGCCCCATTACAGTGGCCGCTGTTTATGTTGCTAAAGAGAAGATTTCGACTTTACAATCGTTAGGAGTCAAAGACTCTAAAAAATTATCAGACAATCAAATTATCGCATTGGCTGGGAAGCTGATCCAAACAGTCCCTTATAGTTTACTTATTTTAAAAAATGAAAAATATAATGAACTACAGCAATCAGGGATGAGTCAAGGAAAAATGAAAGCGATGCTTCACAATCAAGCCATTGATCACGTCTGCAAAAAAATAGCGCCAAAAGAGCCTGAAGCCATCCTGATCGATCAGTTTGTGGAACCATCCATATATTTTCGGCATAATTTGAATAAGGACATACCTTTTCAGGATCGTACATTTTTTAGCACAAAAGCCGAAAGCATTCACGTTTCAGTGGCGATCGCATCGATTATTTCCCGATATGCTTTTTTAAAAGAAATAGAAAAACTATCGGAAATGGCAGGCTTTCCTTTGCCAAAAGGTGCAGGAAAAATCGTAGATGAAGCTTGTGCAAAATTAATTGAAATAAAAGGAAAAGAGGCACTCTCTACTTTCACAAAGCGGCATTTTGCCAATACGAAAAAAGCTTTATCCATCTATGAAAAATGAATGAAAACTCAAGTGTACAGAACAGGCTGTCCTATAGCTGACAGCCTGATAAATTTTTAACCTCGTAATGTAGCGCCAAACTTTTCTTTGACAAAAGATAAAACTTTTTCATGTGCTCTCATGACATCTTCATCCGTTAACGTCCGCTCAGGATCAAAGTAACGTAAAGAGAAGGCAACCGATTTTTTACCAGCTTCTAAATGCTCTCCCTCGTAAACATCAAATACTTTTACATCTTTTAATAATTTCCCGCCTGCTTTTACAATGGCTTTTTCTAGCTCTCCTGCCGAAACATTTCGATCTACTACTAATGCAATATCACGAGAAATAGACGGGAAACGAGGAATTGGCTCATATACGACTGGAGCTGTTTCTTTGTTTAGTAAAATAGCTAGGGCCAGTTCAAATACGTACGTTTCCGATAAATCGTACTCCTTTTGAACAAATGGGTGAAGCTGGCCTACAAAGCCGATCAGTTCTTCCTGCAAATAGATTTCGGCTGTTCTTCCAGGATGCATATCGTCCCTCTTTGCTTGCTTGTATACAATTTGACCGGAAAGGCCTAGCAAATCAAATAAGCCATCTAAAATCCCTTTTACAACGAAGAAATCAACTTGTTTCTTTTCTCCTTGCCATAAATGCTCTTGCCATATTCCTGTTAACACACCAGCTAAACGTTCTTTTTCGCTTGGCTTTTCATTTTCATCATTTGCTATAAAGACGGAGCCAATTTCATAAACAGCCACATCTTCCATTTGACGTGCTCGATTATGCTTTGCCGTCTCAAGCAAATGTGGAATTAAACTTAAACGAAGTACACTGCGATCTTCACTCATTGGAAGCGCTAATCTTGTAAGCTCACTTTTTTCAAGAGCAAATCGATACGCTTTTTCTTCACTTGTTAACGAATACGTAATAGCTTGATATAAACCAGCACCTTCTAAAAACTGCCGAACCTTACGGCGTTTTTCTTGATAAATGGTCAATTTGCCAGGTGTTTGTGGAGCAACAGGCAATGTCGTCGGCAAGTTGTCATACCCGTAAAGGCGTGCAACTTCTTCAATTAAGTCTTCTTCAATTGCAATATCGCCGCGGCGAGTCGGAACCGTTACGGTCAATGTTCCCTCTTTTTCAACGACTTCAAATTGCAAACGATTGAAAATGTCCACCATTTCATTTGCTTCAATGCTTGTCCCTAATACTTCATTAATCCGTTCCACTGTTATATTGATGGACTTTGGCTGCGCTTCAAGATGATTCACTTCAACAATACCTTCTAAAACCTCTCCGCCTGCTAGTTGTGAAATCAGTTCTGCTGCCCGTTCTAACGCCATTTTGACACGATTCGGATCAACGCCTTTCTCAAAGCGGACACTAGCCTCGCTTCGTAAACCATGGTCTTTAGAGGCTTTGCGAATCGTTTGACCATTAAAATAGGCTGCCTCTAATAAGATTGTCGTCGTATCATTGACCACTTCGGAGTTTGCTCCCCCCATAACACCGGCTAAAGCGATTGGTTCTGTTCCATTTGTAATGACAAGATGACCATTTGTTAACTCACGTTTTTGATCGTCAAGGGTTACGATTTGTTCGCCATCGTTTGCCCTTCTCACTAAAATTTGTTTAGAGCCGATGCGATCATAGTCAAAGGCATGAAGTGGCTGGCCATATTCTAATAGTACATAGTTTGTAATATCGACAACATTGTTGTGCGGACGGATTCCTGCAGCCATTAAACGGGATTGCATCCACAATGGTGATGGAGCAATTTTCACATTTTTAATAAGACGTGCCGCATATAATGGGTTGTCTTTTATGACCTCAACCTTTATGGAAATGTAATCAGAAGCCTTCTCATCACTCGTTTTAAAAGAAGGATCCGGAAGCTTCACATTGCGATTTAAAATTGCCGCAACCTCATGCGCTACTCCGATCATACTTAAACAATCTGAGCGGTTTGGCGTTAATCCAAGCTCAAGCACTTGATCATCTAAATTTAACTGCTGAATAGCATCTTGACCAACTTCCACATCATTTGGGAATACAAAAATTCCATCCGCAAATTCCTTTGGAACGAGCTTGCCTTCAATCCCAAGCTCTTGTAAAGAGCAGATCATACCATTTGATTCTTCACCGCGAAGTTTTGCTTTTTTGATTTTAAAATTTCCTGGGAGAATTGCACCGACTTTGGCAACAGCTACTTTTTGTCCTTGATCTACATTCGGTGCTCCACAAATAATTTGTACAGGCTCCTCTTCGCCAATATCAACTAAACACTTATTTAATTTGTCAGCATTTGGATGCTGTTCTTTTTTAAGAACGTGGCCGATGACAACATCTTTCATCCCTTTATTCAGTACTTCCACACTTTCTACTTCAATCCCGCTTTTCGTAATTTTTTCCGCCAGCTCTTCTGCAGAAATACCGCTTAAATCCACATATTCGCACAACCATTTATAGGAAACGAACATTTTTTAACCTCCTTAAGCTTGTTTAAACTGTTTTAAAAATCTTAGATCGTTTGTATAGAAGTGGCGAATATCATCAATGCCGTATTTCAACATCGCAATCCGCTCTGGTCCCATTCCGAATGCAAAACCACGATATTTTTTCGAATCAAATCCAGCCATTTCAAGAACATTCGGATGAACCATTCCAGCTCCTAATATTTCAATCCAGCCAGTTCCTTTACAGACGCTGCATCCTTTTTTCCCACAAGAGAAACATGATACATCAACCTCAACAGATGGTTCCGTAAATGGAAAAAAACTTGGGCGCAGACGAATTTCGCGGTCTTTTCCGAACAATTTTTTCGCAAAAACCTCAAGCGTCCCCTTTAAATCACTCATTCTAATGTTTTCATCTACGACAAGACCTTCAATTTGCGTAAACTGATGAGAGTGTGTCGCATCATCTGTATCACGTCGATAAACTTTACCAGGACAAATAATTTTTACTGGGCCTTTTCCTTTATGTTTTTCTAGCGTTCTTGCTTGAACAGGAGATGTATGAGTACGCATTAAGATTTCTTCTGTAATATAAAAGGAATCCTGCATATCGCGGGCAGGATGGCCTTTCGGCAAGTTAAGAGCTTCGAAGTTGTAATAATCTGTCTCCACTTCAGGTCCTTCTGCCACCTCATAGCCCATTCCTAAAAATAAGTTTTCGATTTCTTCAATGACAGACGTAATAGGATGAGGATTTCCGATATGTACAGGTCTTCCAGGTAATGTAACATCAATCGTTTCAGCAGCCAGCTTCTTTTCCACTTCTTCTTGTTCAAGTTTTTCTTGTTTTTTCGCAATTTCAGCAGCAATGACTTCACGTACTTCATTGGCTAGTGCTCCAATTTTCGGTCTTTCTTCTTTTGAGAGTTTTCCCATTCCGCGAAGTACTTCCGTAATCGGTCCTTTCTTTCCTAAATAGGATACACGTACATCATTTAACATTTTTAAATCTGCTGCTTTTTGAATACGTTCAAGTGCTTCGTCACGAAGCTTCCATAATTGCTCTTGCATATTCATCCTCCTTTATATACTTCTTTTTAAATAGTGAGGTGGGACGTTTCCGCCTTTTTTAAAATGTACTTTGACATTTTATCAAAGGCTCTTTTCTAAAAGATTGTTGCTTTACCATCGCTTTTCGACTGTCCAGGCATGCGACACGCTGGCTATGTCACGCGTGTAGTGTGACGTGAACCGAACTAAAGGCGACGGTCGGACAAATTACATTTGTCCGACCACGTGCTTTGTTCGGTTCATGGACAGTCGAAAACATAGTTTACAAAAACAGCCTCATCAAAACAAAATAAAAACTCGCCCCTAACATAAGGGACGAGATTATTTCCGCGGTACCACCCTTTTTAACAGAGCGCTTTGACTCTGTTCGCTTCATTCACGATAACGGTTATCCCGGTACACCTTTACATACACGAACATCGTGCATGGTCCAAGTGCCAACTCAGGAGGTGAATTCATTTACATCTACCATAAAAATGCTTCCAGTCTACGGCATTTTCTCCCTTGATGGCGATTTGTAAACTACTTTTCTCCTTCATTGTTGTTAAACATATTCAATTGATTTTTATTATATGCAAAAACGAAACAGCTGGCAACATTAATGGACGAAATGATACATAAGAATTGATGAAGCAATCGCTACATTTAAAGATTCTGCTTTCCCGTATAGAGGAATATATAAATTTTTGTCCGTCATTTGCAGCAATGTTTGAGAAACACCGTTCCCTTCATTGCCGACAATGATTGCAAACGATTCAGTCGGTGACACCTCTTTATACGAAACACCATTCGTTAAGGACGTCCCATAAATCGGAATATTGCGTTGTTTTAATTGAGCAATGAAGGTGGTTAAATCCCCTTTTAAAATAGGAAGATGAAATAACGAACCTTGTGTCGCCCGTATCGTTTTGGCATTGTATACATCTACCGTTCCAGCTCCTAATATGACGGCATCTATGCCTGCAGCATCAGCTGTTCGAATAATAGTACCTAGATTTCCTGGATCTTGTACTCGATCCACTAGTATGAACTTTCGAAAGTATTTTGTTGAGTGATCGTTTTGCTGCTTGCAAACAGATGCTATTCCTTGCGGCGTCTCCGTATCACATATACCTTTCATAATTTCATTTGTCACGGTTACGATTGGTACGTCAGTCACATCCCATGTCGCAGGAATTTCCACATTTTTAGTTTTCATGATCTCTTTTACTACATGTTGCTCTTTAAGCGCTTCTTCAACTAAATGAAAACCTTCAATAATAAATAATCCTGTTTGATCACGCCCTTTTTTGGTTAACAGCTTTTTCCATGCTTTTACTTTTGGATTTTGCTGAGATTCGATCATCTTCAATTTATGTCAAGCTCCTTTTCGTTTATATAGCGATTCAAGAGTACCATCTACTTGCATATGTTTTCAACTTACAGCACATAAAATCAAAATGATGGTAAAAAATAAACACGTAAAGAATGTTGAGGGGTGAAACAATGAATATTAATTTACGTCAAGCAGTGATTGCAAATGTTTCAGGGAATACACAAGATCAGCTAAAAGATACAATTGTCGATGCGATTCAAAGCGGAGAAGAAAAAATGCTGCCAGGATTAGGCGTTTTATTTGAAATCATTTGGAAAAACTCTGATACTAAGCACCAGCAAGAAATGCTTGAAACTCTTGAGCAAGGATTAAATCAAAACGAATAATCAATTTAAAAAGGCCGACTTCGATATGTTAGAGTCGGCCTTTTATTTCAATCAAATGTAATTTTCTGAACCGTTTCTTGATCCAATCGTTTGATCACTTCGGTCAGTAATTTAACTGTATTTTCATAATCATCACGATGTAATAAAGCAGCATGTGAATGAATGTAGCGAGTTGCGATCGTGATCGATAAAGTTGGGACTCCTTTTGCTGTTAAATGAATGGCGCCAGAATCCGTTCCCCCACCTGGTAGTGCGTCAAATTGATAAGGAATATTTAGTTCATCAGCAATGTTTGTGACAAAATCACGAAGCCCTTTATGTGACACCATTGAAGCATCATATAAAATAATTTGTGGTCCTTTTCCTAATTTCCCTTGTGCTTCTTTTTCGCTTACTCCTGGTGTGTCGCCTGCAATCCCAACATCAACACCAAATGCAATATCTGGCTCAATGACGTGAGATGAAGTACGAGCCCCACGTAGCCCAACCTCCTCTTGAGCAGTACCAACTCCATACACGATATTCGGATGCTCGGCATCTTTTAAATTTTTTAGTACATCAATCGCAATGGCACAGCCAATTCTGTTATCCCACGCTTTTGCAAGCAACATTTTTTCATTTTTTAATACGGTCAATTCAAAATACGGAACAATTTGATCTCCAGGTCGAACACCAAACTCCATCGCTTCTTCACGGCTTGATGCACCGATGTCGATAAACATATCTTTTATTTCAACAGGCTTCTTTCGTGCTTCTGGCGGAAGAATGTGAGGCGGTTTGGAGCCGATAATACCAGTTACATCACCTTTTTTTGTGACAATCGTCACACGCTGGGCAAGCATCACTTGTGACCACCAGCCCCCAACTGGTTGAAAGCGAATAAACCCTTTATCATCTATTTGCGTGACCATAAAGCCAACTTCGTCTAAATGTCCTGCGACCATAATTTTCGGGCCTTTCTCGTTTCCAACCTTTTTGGCAATTAAGCTGCCAAGCCCATCTGTCATGACTTCATCTGCATAGGGAGCTATGTATTTTTTCATTACTTCCCGTACTTCTCGCTCATTTCCAGGAATGCCTTTTGCATCCGTTAAATCTTTTAACATCGTTAACGTTTCATCTAGCTTTGTCATGTACATCCTCCTTTTTTGGTGGTCATTATGATTATACAAAAAGTAAAAGTTTTCCACAAAAAATATGAAAGCCTCTAATATCCTTGGCTTTGTCTTATATGATTGACTTCATTTTTCGAAACATACGCGTGATAAATTTGTTCCATCGAAAAACCGAGCGATTTCCCTAATTGAAGATAATATTTAAATAGCCGTAAATAGCTCTCTACTGATAAGCTGTCTTTGAAGCTAGAGGCTTCATTAAAAATCGTCAAAAATTGCTCTGTTAAACGATCCGATGCATCTAATACATGAAATGTTGGCAAATCGGTTATATTTAGTTCTAGACCAATCGATAATAAGAAATGCAGTCCATCCACGTATTCTTCTAAAATGACTTCCTCCTTTGAGGGCGGCTTTACGCTCCAAAACTTAAAGCATCTTGTTTCATTAGCTAATTCACCGATTTCAACTAACAACGCTAATATTTTTCGCTCCATTAATCGTTCTTGATGAAGTTTGTGTTGTGTTTCAATCCGTTGATCCAATTCCTTTTGCATGTGAAAAAGCTTCTTAAAATTCATTTTATTCACTCCTGTTCAATACCTCATACAAAAAATTATAACAAATTCAAGTTTGAATGAAACCTTTTCTCCATTCTTTCGTATTAATACAAGGCTCTTTTCTAAAAGATTGCTGCTTTACTATACGATAGCTTTTCGACTGTCAGGCAAGCGATCCACTTGCTATGTCATGTTAAAGCCTGACGTGAACCGAACAAAAGTCGATGTTTGGACAAATATTATTTGTCCGAACACGTGCATTGAACGCCCTCATGGCCATTTACGAAAACAGCCTATTACAAAAATGAAGTGCCTAGCGAAATTTTTTAGCTTTTTTCTCTTGAGCTTCAAAAAACTAGAAAAATATGCTTGGGGAGGCAATCTTCCATGGTCATTTTAATTCGATTCATCCTTTTTGCTCTATTCATTTTCCTCATCTTTCGTTTAATCAAATATTTATTAAACCCGAAGCGGAAATTAGAATTAGCTTTTGACCAAAAAAGATTTTATTTTTTAGACGATAAAGAAAATGTTCGTAAAAATTTTCTTTTAACATATAAAGGGGCATTATTCGAAGGTGAAAAATATTTAGGAACAACGAGTGAATCATTTGAAGTTATTTCAATTTTTATTTGGACCAAAACCCCTGATAAGCTCAAAGGGCTTACAAAAAATGATTTGCTCTTTCTTGAAAAAGAAATTAAAAAAGCATATCCATATGCCAAAATTGATTGGAAAAGCCCGATGAAGGAATTATTACAAAAGGGCGATGAAAATTCTATAAACGTTTAGCAAGCTAAAAAGAGGCTTCCCACACACTGAACTGCCCCCTGTCAAGTAGACAGTAGAAATAATAAAAATTTACCTAAGCGGCTTTAGCTCTATATTCCATGGGGCTAAGGCCGTTTAATCTTTTTTGATACCTTTCATAATTATAAAAGCGGATGTACTCATCAATCGCAAGAGCTAATTCTTCAAATGTCTGATACTTATGTAAATAATACTTCTCGCGGATTTGGTTTACTTTCGCCTCCTTTCGATTTCCTCTAACTTTTTTAAAAATAGATTCTCCGCACGTAAGCGTTCATTTTCTCTTTCTAACTTTTTCATCTCCAGTTTCATTTTCTCTTCTGGAGATAACTCTGCTTCTTCTTTTTTCTTCCTCGTTTGTCTTTAAGCGCTTCTTCTCCACCATTTTCATACTTCTTCACCCATTGATATACTTGTTGATAAGAAACTTCATAAGTCTCTGCTGTTTTTTTATAATCTTTTCCGTTCCCTAAACAATCAAGCACAATTTGTATCCGTTCATTCCAAGTCGTTTTTCTTCCTTTAGTCATAGAGCTTATCTTTCCTTTCGACGTATCCTTTAAATCTCTATGGCTATAATACTTCTTAATCCATCGTTGAAGTACCGATCTACTTGAAATACCATATTTCCTGACAATCTCGTACTGTGAGAACTCACCAGATAAATAATCTTTTACAGCTGCTTCCTTAAGTTCTTTGGTATAACCTTTCCAAGAATTTGAACGTTCTAAACCCTCTATTCCAAATTCCTCAATTCATTTATCCATTGCCTTAAAGAATATTTAGTAATTTGATACCTTTTACAAAGCTCTTGAATAGTACATTCTCGGTTTTCATATGCAAGTAAAACTCCAAGTTTGAACTCTGTAGTATATTGCTTATACATAGAAAAACTCCCCCTAAGGTAAAACAGATTTTTTATATTTTAATCTGTCTACCTTAAGGGGAGCATATCACACAAGGGACAGCCTCTAAATATTAGCGGTCATTATTTATTTAATTGCGCTTTAGCAGCCTCTGCTAATTGAGCAAATGCTTTTTCATCGTTAACAGCTAAGTCCGCAAGCATTTTACGGTTTACTTCAATACCTGCCAATTTTAATCCGTGCATTAAACGGCTGTAAGAAAGGCCATTCATACGAGCAGCAGCATTAATACGAGTAATCCAAAGCTTACGGAAGTCGCGTTTTTTCTGACGACGGTCACGGTAAGCATACATTAAAGATTTCATTACTTGTTGATTAGCAACTTTATATAAACGATGTTTCGAACCGAAATAACCTTTTGCTAATTTAATCACTTTTTTACGACGTCTACGAGTAACTGTTCCGCCTTTTACACGTGGCATAAAAATTCCCTCCTAATCCAATTTCCGATATTATTTAATGTTGTCTAACATTTGATGAATTCGTTTGAAATCACCTTTGCTTACTAGTGTAGACTTGCGAAGCTTACGTTTTTGCTTTTGTGTTTTATTTGCAAATAAGTGGCTAGTATATGCATGTGAACGTTTTAATTTCCCTGTTCCAGTCTTTTTAAAACGTTTAGCTGTACCGCGATGAGTTTTCATTTTAGGCATAAGGTTTTCCTCCCTTTTATTTCTTTTCATGATTCGGCGCAAGCACTAGGAACATGCTGCGACCGTCCATTTTCGGCTTTGATTCAATTGTGCCAATATCTGAGCATGCCTCAGCAAATCGATCAAGCACTCGTTGACCAATTTCTTTATGAGTAATCGCACGTCCTTTAAAACGGATGGTTGCTTTAACTTTATCGCCTTTTTCAAGGAATTTGCGAGCGTTGCGAAGCTTCGTGTTAAAATCATGCTCCTCGATTGTTGGACTAAGGCGAATTTCTTTCACGTTAATCGTTTTTTGCTTTTTACGCGCTTCTTTCTCCTTTTTTTGTTGCTCAAAACGGAATTTTCCATAATCCATAATACGAGCAACTGGCGGTTTTGCATTTGGTGCTACAAGCACTAAATCTAAATTGGCGCGTGCTGCAATTTCTAAAGCTTCTTGACGTGATTTAATTCCTAGTTGATCACCGTTTTGACCGATTAGACGTACTTCACGAGCGCGAATGCCCTCGTTTACTAACATGTCTTTGCTAATAATAAGCCACCTCCAAGGTTTATTAACTGAATAGCGCACGTTATTGATTGTGGTTACAGGTTTATCCGTTCAAATAAAAACCGTGCGAGCGCATACGACACCCACACGGTTGCATATTTAAATTCATCATTTTATGCATAAACCTGCCAACAGCATAACGATGCGTCAATCAGGTGAGAAGCGGGTGCTTCTGCTTGTACTCTTTTCACTATTCAATTATTACCTTGTGGATTATATCATAGGAATACAACCTTTGTCAACAGTCATTCATCCAATAACAGACAACAACTTGCATTATACTATTTGATTTACCTCGATGCAACCTTTATTTTTTAGCTTCTTTTATTAATTGATCGACAAAATGCTCTAATTTCACCGTTTCAGATTTTTGTTCCCCGTATTTTCGAACATTAACGGCCTCTTCATTCATTTCATTATCGCCAACAACGAGCATGTATGGGATTTTTTGAATTTGTGCTTCACGAATTTTATAGCCAACTTTTTCATCACGCGCATCTAATTCAACGCGAATGCCTTCCTTTTGCAATCGTTCTTGCACTTTTTTCGCATAATCTAAATGGACTGCCGGTGAGACAGGAATAATTTGAACTTGTACTGGTGCAAGCCAAGTCGGGAATGCCCCTTTATACTCTTCAATTAAAAACGCCACAAATCGTTCCATTGTTGACACGACACCGCGGTGGATCACAACTGGACGGTGTTGTTTTCCGTCTTCACCAACATATGTTAAATCAAAGCGCTCAGGTAATAAAAAGTCAAGCTGAACAGTGGATAAGGTTTCATCTTTTCCTAAAGCTGTACGAACTTGCACGTCTAATTTCGGACCGTAAAATGCCGCTTCCCCTTCTGCCTCATAATAGTCATGTCCAAGTTCATCCATCGCTTGTTTCAACATGCTTTGAGCTTTTTCCCACATTGCATCATCATCATAATATTTTTCTTTATCTTCTGGGTCACGATAGGATAAGCGGAAAGAGTAATCGTGAATGCCAAAATCTTTATAAACTTCTTCAATTAAGCGAACAACACGTATAAATTCGTCTTTAATTTGGTCTGGGCGAACGAAAATATGGGCATCATTTAAAGTCATTCCCCGAACACGCTGCAAACCTGTTAGAGCACCTGACATTTCGTAGCGATGCATCGTTCCAAGCTCAGCAATGCGAATTGGCAGTTCACGATAGCTATGAATATCATTTTTATAAATCATCATATGGTGTGGACAGTTCATCGGGCGAAGCACTAACTCTTCGTTATCCATTTCCATTTTCGGGAACATATCTTCTTGATAATGATCCCAGTGCCCAGAGGTTTTGTATAACTCCACGCTTCCTAAAACTGGTGTATACACATGTTGATAGCCAAGCTGTATTTCTTTATCGACAATATACCGTTCGATAATACGACGAATTGTCGCTCCTTTAGGTAACCAAAGCGGTAAACCTTGTCCAACTTTTTGAGATGTTGTAAATAAGCTTAATTCTTTCCCAAGCTTACGATGATCACGCTCTTTTGCTTCTTCCAATAAACGTAGATGTTCTTTTAATTCGTCTTTTGTAAAGAACGCTGTACCATAAATACGCTGCAGCATTTTATTTTTGCTATCGCCACGCCAATAGGCACCAGCTACACTTAACAGTTTAAATTCTTTAATTTTTCCTGTTGATGGTACGTGAACTCCTCGACATAAGTCAAAAAATTCTCCTTGTTCATAAATGGAAATCGTTTCACCTTCAGGTATATCATCGATTAATTCAAGCTTTAAGTTGTCCCCAATTTCTTCATAAAGCCGCTTCGCTTCTTCTCGACTCACTTCTTTACGGACAACTTCTAAATTTTCCCCAACAATTTTTTTCATTTCTTTTTCAATTTTTGGCAAGTCTTCTGGCGTAATGGTTTCATCCATATCGATATCATAATAAAAGCCGTTTTCTATAACAGGCCCTACCCCTAACTTAACATTTTTATATAATCGTTTAATCGCTTGAGCCATTAAATGGGCTGTACTATGTCTTAAAATCTCTAACGCTTCTTCACTTCCAGGTGTTAATATTTCAATGCTTCCATCTGTTTCAATCGGTGTTCGTAAATCAATTGGATCGCCATTAAATTTCCCTGCAATCGCTTTTTTCTTTAATCCTGGGCTAATAGAAGCGGCAATTTCTTCCGTTGTTATTCCCTTTGGAAACTCCTTTACGGCTCCGTCAGGGAAAGTAATTTGAATTTGTTCTGCCATCTTTTTTCACTCCCATATTTTATTTTTGTAAAGGCTCTGTTAAGTATATTGTTGATATTTATGAAATTCGCTCCCTTTCCGCGGGAGATCCGCGAGCCTCCTCGCTCGATACCTCATCTTTAGGGGTCTCTTCCTGCTCGCTTTTCCCGCAGGAGTCTCGCGAATTTCACTTCTGTAAATTATGTCAATTATCAACAGTAAAATCTAACAGAGCACTTGAAAAAATAAAAACTCGCCCCTTCTATAAGGGACGAGTGTTATGTATGAGATTCCCGTGGTTCCACCCTTGTTCCCATGCTGCTACATCGTTAAAAAAAGATCGCATGGCTCAAGACACGATAACGGGTGTTAAGCGTCAGCTATTACTTAGCAAAGCTGTTCACAGCTGAAGTTTAGAGGTGGTAAGAGCATTATACGTGTTAGGAAGGTTTCAGCCGATGCCTTCCCTCTCTTTGAACCGCCATAACACTCCCATGTCCTCATCATAACATTTCACTACTTCATTTTATTCGTATTATAGACTCATTTTGTTTGGAAATCAAGGTCGTTTAAAACGAAACTTTTCGTTTGTAGAACACATTTTTGTTAAAAAGAACGACTCTTTCTTGAAATATATTTTGGATCGTTAAAATCATTCCCTCATCTTGACGATCCGAATAAATATATATTTTGAGTGGTGCAATGGAAACAAGCGGTGCAAGAATTTGTGAATCAATATACATTGGATGCTGAAAAATAAAATGGCGATCAATATATTGCTTTAGCTCTTGGCGAGAAAGTTTTTCCCACGTATCATTATAGACAATAAAAGAAGAATGCTCATGTAAAATATGCAAATTTTCTATTTTTGGCTCCTTCCTTATGACGTAATCTCGCAAAGTTTGAATAAAATTTTGATATTCCTGCTCTAACTTATACTCTTCTATAGATAGTTCTACATATTCTGTTAATTTTTTTAAATATGTGTGCAAGCGAAACATAATAAATGAATCCATATGAAAAGATAAATCAGGATGGAGGAAGCTTTGAAAGGCAGCATAAAGATATCGATCACGCGATTCAAACTTTTGAGCCTTTGGGATATCTTCATATTCTCCATCCATGATGGATTGGGCAATATGTAAAATTTGTTGTTGTTCATCCTCATCTGTAAAGTAATACTTCTCTTTAATAATGGATAATAGAAGCTTCGGCTCCTTTATTTGCACAAAATACTTAATGAATGTCGGGATTAACGTTTGCTGTATAAACTCTTGCCAATGATGACTTTGACAAGTAATCATTGTTTCTTGATCAAACATAACCGTGTCATCTTCATCATTTTGAACCTCTAATAATAATTTCCAAATAAAGTCTGCTTCTTTTTTCGTAGAGAGTACAATTTGAATCACGAATTCCCCTCCTTTTTGCCAACACCTGATTCTATATATATGGAGGAGAGCCTGTTTTTAGAAGTATAAGGATTTAATGGATCATCATTGATAAAAAAGGCTCTTTTCTAAAAGATTGTTGCTTTACCATAGCTTTTCGAGTGTCCAAGCAAGCGACACGCTTGCTATGTCACGCGTGTAGCGTGACGTGAACCGAACAAAATGCGATGGTTGGACAAATTACATTTGTCCGACCACGTGCTTTGTTCGGTTCATGGACAGTCGAATAGCAACAAAGTTTACGAAAACACACAAAAAAAACCGCATCGGTTATGAGCGGTTGTTTACATACGTCGATTTTTCCCTTTCAACTGTACAGGAGTTGCTAAGTATTTAATTCGTTCCATAATTCTTAATGCTTTTAATTCTTCCATTTCTCCTCGCTGTGAATACGTAAGATGATATTTAAGTTCATCAAAATTAAAGTTTGAGGTGAAGAAGGTTGGTAAATTTTCTAACATGCGAAACTGTAAAATCGTTCCTAAAATATCATCCCTCATCCAGCTTGACATTGATTCGGCCCCTATATCATCTAGCATTAAAATGGGAACTTTTTTTACTGCCTCCAATTTTTCATTTAATGAATGATCCTGTATGGCGCTTTTTAATTCTCGCATAAACTCCGGTACATATACTAACATAGAGGAAACGCCTTTTTCTGCTAGTTCGTTCGCAATTGCACCTAATACAAACGTTTTCCCCACACCAAATGGTCCATAAATATATAATCCTTTTAATCGTTTTTCTTTAGAATATTGTTCAATAAAATCTTGGGCCAATGACACAAGCTTGAGCCGGCTCGGTTCGTCTAAACTAATATCATCAAGCTGTGCATGCAAAATGTCTTTTGGCATATACATGCTTTTGATTAAGGCTTCCTGCTTCCTTCTTGCATCATACACTTCTTTTTTCGGACATTTATCATATTTCACATCAATAGTCTTTCCTTGAATGACTAAGGAGGGATGGTATCCTTTGATTAAATTTTTACATTCATCAAGACTTGGGCATTGATGACAATTTTTACTTTGGTTCACAAACTCATAAAGTTTACCGAGACTACGATGAATCATTTTGTCATCAATTTGTTGTCCACGTTCTTTTAAAAATGCTTGGACATCTGGGTTCTTTAGAACTATTTGTTTTAATTCATTGTATCGCTTCTGAAAGTCTTTTCGACTTACAAGATTGCGCAATGAGTTTTGAATTGAATCCAAAGGGTTCTCCCCCTTTACCTAATCGTATTTCGACATTATGTTTTCTTCCTTTTATAATTTTTAATTCGTTCCTCTAATTTCCTTTTCTCCAATTCAAAATCTGTATCATTCATTTTTTCATCCTCTTGTGATTCGTATTCTTTGATCCATGATGGAAGCTTTTCTTGACGGATTATTCGTTTTTTCCGTTTCTTTGATTCTTTCGCATCTGCCCATTCTTGATATTGCCTGTGCTCTTTTTTCGCAACTGCCATTGCCTCTTTAACTGTTTTAATCCCTTTTCTCGCCCAATGACTAGCAATTTTTTCAACATAGGATTTCGATAATTTCATATCCGTTTTTAGCATAACATAATAAATCAATACATTGACAACACCAGGCAAAAGCTTTTGTTGAAACATAACATCTTCAATAATCGTTAAATCTGGGAGCGATGGTTCAATCCCTCCGGAAATATCCTTAAGAAACTGTCTTGGGGATAACGACTCTAGCTGCTCAATTAAACGACGTTCCTTTTCATCAATATCGTGAAGATCGGTTGATTTATAGATGAGAGGCTGAATTTTTTCAACAAGTGACGGGAGTTCATCACCGTACTCTAATTGATACCAATCGCGTGCAGCTCTCCTTAGCTCTTCTAAGTTCACTTCCTCCTGATCATCTATGCAATCGATGACAAGGTTTTTCATCTCAATTGGATCAATTCCATATATATAGGAAAGCTTTTTAATTGCATCTTTCACAGCCGGAGTGATCGCTTTTTTCGGGACAAGATTTTCTGATAAACCTGCAAAAAATAGCTGGAAATCGAATGTCTCATCTTGAATCGTTACAGAGTCTCTCTCTACATTTTCAACAAAATCTCGATTGACAAATTCTTCATCTTCCAGATTCGTTACAAGCTCTGACATATGCAACGATTGAAATACTTCATTAAATCCCCTCGTTACATTTTTTGCTTTTTCACTCAGCCGTTCATCAGAGAAAAATTGTTTTAATTGTTGATATCTCTTTTTGCCAACACGATTATATAAATAAATATTTAATATTCCATCATAAAAAAAATTTTTCGGTGAAAGCGGTGGTTGAAGCTCATAAATATACTTTTTTGGATCCTCTTCCTCCAATAAATAAGTATTTAACAAACCTATTCCTTCCAGTTTTAATCTCTCGTAAAAAATTTCACTTAAAGGAAGCTGCATAATTGCCATTAAAAAATGGTGTGTGGATTCATTTCCCCATAAACGATTTTGCTCAAGCTCACTCCATAATGACATATAGAGGCTAAACGCCTTTGTTCCAATTAATGGTTGATATAATAGTGTTAATATTTTCCGATCATAATCATGTAACATACCATTGGACTTCACTATATAACGGTCTATCGGAACAACTTCTTTCCAATGATAATTCATCATGTACTCAAACCTTCCCAAATGTACAAATTTACTTTAAGAGTTAAAAAAGAGCTTCATGTCCTTATAAAGCTCTTTTTAGCGTTCTTTATTAATTAATTCCTTAAGTTCTTCTATAAATACGTTGATATCTTTAAATTGTCTATAAACGGAGGCAAAGCGAACATATGCCACTTCATCTATTTTGGCAAGATGATCCATCACCATTTCACCTATGACATCACTACTGATTTCCGAAACACCTTGATTTCGTAATTCCTTTTCAATTTCTAAGGAAATGTCTTCCAACTGATTTAAAGCCACTGGCCGCTTTTCACAAGCTTTAATCATCCCTCTTAGCATCTTTTCACGGCTGAATTCTTCCCGTGTACCACCTTTTTTTACGACGATTAATGGAATTTCTTCCACTTTTTCAAACGTCGTAAATCGATAATGGCATTTTTCACATTCCCTCCGTCTACGAATCGATCTTCCTTCATCAACTGGACGAGAGTCAAGAACTCGTGTCCCGAGATGGAGACAAGAAGGACACTTCATATCATCAGCTCCAATCTAAATGTTCAGGCAATGTCGTATTTTCTACTATCAATCATATTAAAAAGGGAGTCAGGAGACAAGCGTCAGAAAATTATATTTCGAACGAAAACATCTAAAACATTTATTTAAACTCATATTTTTTATTAGCAAAACGACATTCATACAAGGCTGTTTTGCAAACACGCTTGCCTGACAGTCGAAAAGCTATAAGTATAATAAAGCAATATTCTTATAAAAAGAGCCATATAAAAAGAGGTGCAGATTTATTTCTGACACCTCTTTTGTACTTCATTATGATTAAACGGAAATTATAAAACTTTTGCCTGTTTTTGTTTGACTTGTACTGGTCTCATTCCACGTGGAATTTCAATGTTTTCGCGGGTCTCTGCACCGAGAGCTTCTGCAATGTAGTCAGCTGCAATATTAGGATCTAAATCTCCGCAAGTATACACATCAATACTTGCATATCCATGCTCTGGAAAACTGTGAATCGTTAAATGTGATTCAGAAATGATGACTACACCACTTACTCCTTGAGGCGCAAATTTATGAAAGGCCACCTCGCGAATCTCTGCACCTGATTTTAATGCTGCGTTCACAAAAGTTTTCTCAATAAATTCCATATTATTCAACTTATCAAAATCGCATCCCCATAACTCAGAGATAACGTGACGTCCCTTTGTTTCCATCGTTATGGATCCCCCTTTAACAAATTTTTTTATGAATTCTTCGCACTTTGGCATGTTTAACTACCACGGGGGAAAGTTAGTCCAAAGAGGTCCTAACCCTTTAAGTAGTCACATTACCTTGCGTTTAAGAAGTTCACGAAAAATAGTATAAATGGTTTATTTTGTTTTTGCAACACACTTTTTAAATTTTTTATTAAAGCTCTTTACTAAAAGATTGTTGCTTTACTATACGATAGCTTTTCGACTGTCAAGCAAGCGAAACGCTTGCTATGTCACGCGTGTAGCGTGACGTGAACCGAACAAAAGTCGATGGTCGGACAAATGTGATTTGTCCGATCACGTGCTTTGTTCGGTTCTTAGACAGTCGAAAAGCAACAAAGTTTACAAAAACAGCCTTTATTAAGGGAAATTTAAAAGATTCGTATTTACGATATACCCTTTCCTAATCCACTTGAACCATCCAATTTATATTTAGTCAAAGGATGACACATGCTTTAGAAAATCAATTATAAAAAAAGGGCAACCACACTAGGTCACCCTTTTCGCTTTCAAACAGTCGTTAAATTTTCTATTTTGGAGGCTACCATTTTCGTTAAATCAACAACCCGGCAAGAATATCCCCACTCATTATCATACCATGCTAATACTTTTACTTTACGGTCTCCCATCACCATTGTTGTTAAGCCATCGATCGTTGCTGAATATTGGTTTGTATTATAGTCAATTGAAACGAGCGGTTCCATTGAAAAATCTAAAATTCCTTTAAGATCCCCTTGTGATGCTTCAATAAATGCCTTATTTATTTCTTCAACTGTTACATCCTTTTTTACATCGACGACAAGATCGACTAACGAAACATTTGATGTAGGTACGCGAAGCGCCAATCCATGCAGCTTGCCTTTTAATTGTGGAAGGACTAAAGATAGCGCTTTTGCAGCACCTGTCGTTGTTGGAATAATGGATTGCGCACAAGCTCGAGCACGACGCAAATCTTTATGTGGATTGTCAATATTTTTTTGGTCATTTGTGTAGGCATGAACAGTCGTCATTAAACCGTTTTCAATTCCAAACTTTTCATCCAACACTTTAGCAACAGGTGCTAAACAGTTTGTCGTACATGATGCATTAGAAATAATTACGTGCTGAAGAGGGTCATAACTTTCTTCGTTCACGCCCATTACAATCGTTACATCTTCATTTTTTCCTGGCGCAGTTAAAATCACTTTTTTCGCTCCTGCATCTACATGCATCATCGCTTTGTCACGGGCATTAAATTTACCAGTCGCTTCAATGACGATATCAATATTTAAATCTCCCCACGGGAGTTCACGTGGATTGCGATTGTTCAAAAGCAATACTTTATGGCCATTGACGATTAAATAATCATCACCAGCGATAACTTCCCCATCAAATTTTCCATGGTTTGTGTCATATTTAATTAAATGTGCTAACGTTTCTGCTGGATAGCTTGCATTTATAGCAACAATGTCTAAATTTTCTTCTAGAATCGCTTTGCGAAACACCATTCGGCCGATTCTTCCAAAACCATTTATAGCTATTTTAGCTCTCATAAAATATCTCCTTCCAGCTAATTATGTTATACTTTTATTCGTTTTCTGATAATTAGTATATCATAATTATAGAATAATGGAATAATCATTTTTAATTTTTTTGGAAATCGAATAAATACCTAGATATAATGAAATAGGCATAAAAAAATCGTTCACTCTCACTAAGTGAACGAAAGAACATTCCATTTTGATAATATGTGAATTAATTGATCTTTTGTTTCTACGATGGTTCCATTGTTGTCAATGACTGCATCTGCTTTTTTTACCTTTTCATATAGCGGCATTTGTGCATGGATGCGTGCTAAGGCCTCTTCTCTTGAAAGACCGTTTCTCTTCATTAATCGCTTTAATTGTGTTGATTCATCAACGTAAACAACTATCACTTTATCCACCATATGAACCAAATTACTTTCGAAAAGAAGGGGAAGATCTAATACAACAATCGGCTCCCCTTTTTCAACATATTCTTTTTGTTGCCGCTTCATCTCTTGACGCACAGCAGGATGAACAATTTTATTGAGCTGTACCCTTTTCGGCTCATGATGAAAAACAATTGACCCGAGTTTTTTCCGATTAATCGTTTTATCTTCATTTAAAATATCTGCGCCAAATGTTTCAACGATTTGTTCATATGCAGGCATGCCAATTGCTACGACATCGCGAGCAATCTGATCGGCATCGATAATTGGAATCTGAAATTCACGCATCATATTGGCCACCGTGCTTTTTCCACTTGCAATTCCACCTGTTAATCCAACAATGAGCGACATAATTGCTTTATTCTCTCCTCTTTTTATATTTGGCTCTTATCTAAAAGATTGCTGCTTTACTATAGCTTTTCGAATGTCATAGACAAGTCGAAAAGCAACAATGTTTACGAACACAGCCTTAAATTTTTAAAATACCAATTAAAATAAGCAATAATCCAGGCATCCACGAAAATTTCTCTACAAACGATATTTTAGAAAATAGATGCCCTGTTTGGATGCCGACGAAAACAAACGAAGAGCTCATAAAAGCCACAAGGATCGCCATATATAATGGAGAATAACCGAGTAATGCGGCACCTATCCCCGCCCCAAATGCATCTAAAGATAATGCAACTCCTAATAATAATGCTTCAATACCAGTGATGGTTCCAGATTTATCCATATCAGCAGTTGTCGGTTTTTGCAAGATTTGGATCACGATCCCCATTGACTTAATTTCTACATTGAAGAGCGTCTTTTCAGCATCTTCATCCCTTTGGTCATTTGAACGGAAAAATTGATAAATCACCCATATTCCAAGGCAAATGAGAATAAAACCACCTAAATGATTTGTAATAAACGGTGGTAAAGTCTTTTCTAATAGCTGTCCAATCATCATGGCAGCTAATAGCGTAATGGACGAGCAACAAGCAATAACTATGATCGATTTTATTGGTATTTGTAGTTTTCTTAATCCATAGGTTAAGCCAACGGAAAAGCTATCTAAACTTACGGCAAACGCCAAAAGAAAAAGAGACGCATACTGTACCATCTTTTCGCCCCTTCCATGCTAATTATTAACATAGTATATGAATCCTACACATTTATGTTAATGAAATATAGGAAGGGGTTCTTTTCTAAAAGATTGTTGCTTTACTATAGCTTTTCGCTTAAGCAAGCGACACGCTTGCTATGTCACTTACAAACGTGACGTGAACCGATCAAAAGTCGATTGTCGGACAAATACAATTTGTCCAAACACGTGCTTTGTTCGGTTCATGGACAGTCGAAAAGCAACAATGTTTACGAACACAGCCATTCTTAATTTTGACACTTTGGACAGAAGTGCGTTCCTCTGCCACCGACCATTATTTTTTCAATAGAAGTTCCACATTCTCTACAAGGTTCACCGTTACGTCCATAAACGTTTAGATTTAATTGAAACATGCCGATTTGCCCTTGTGAGTTTATATAAGAACGAACTGTACTTCCTCCTTTTTCAACTGCCTCTTGCAACGTTTCAATGATTTGTTCATGCAATCGTTTCAGTTCATTTAGCTGTAAATCCTTTGCTAACCTTTCCGGATGTATTTGCGCCCGAAATAATGCCTCATCCACATATATATTCCCTAATCCGGCCACGATCGTTTGATCCAATAAGGCTACTTTAATTTTTCTAGAAGTCTTAGAAAACGTTTCCCGAAGATACTCAACGGTAAAAAGTTCTGAAAACGGCTCTGGACCTAATTGAGATAAAGGAGGCGCCCCTTCTTCTTCACCTAATTTAAACAAATGCATCGTTCCAAATTTACGGACATCCTTATATCTTAGTTCCGTTTGATCAATAAACTTAAAAATCGCATGTGTATGCTTTTCGATTGGGTCCTCCTTCGAATAAAGCCCATACCTTCCTTCCATGCGCAAATGGGAAACAAGCACGTAATCGTCAAAATAAAATTTTAAATACTTTCCCGTTCTTCGAATGTCATGAATGGTTTGACCAATTAAAGCATCACAAAATTGTTCAAAATCAACAGGTTTTTTGATCATCTTTGGCCAAAAGATATGAACTTCTTGAATCTTTTTACCTTTTACGAGAGCAAGCAACGTTCGCCGTATGGTTTCTACTTCTGGGAGCTCTGGCATGTTCGATCACTTCCTTTGATGACAGTAAAATCAAACTATACGGAAATAACATCCTTTACCTTACGATCCTTTATGAAATGTAGCGCTTTAGAATATCAATTGAAAATTGCTTAGAATCATAAGCTCTCAAAAAACATGATATCATCCCCGTTACATCCAAAAAGGTAAATAGATCAAAGAACGATTGCCTCTCATTATTTTGCTTCATACCAAGAAGGTCCAAAGGCATAATCTACCTTTAACGGAACTTTTAATTCAATCGCTTTCTCCATAACTTCTGGTACAAGTTGCTTTAAAACATCAATTTCATCCTTTGGGGCTTCAAAAATTAATTCATCATGCACTTGAAGCAATAGTTTCGTTTTTAAGCCTTTCTCTTTCAGCTGCTTCGCCATATCAATCATCGCTTTTTTTATAATGTCTGCAGCACTTCCTTGAATAGGTGTATTCATCGCTGTTCGCTCAGCAAAGCTTCTAACATTAAAGTTTCTGCTCGTAATTTCCGGGATATAGCGGCGGCGGTGCATTAGCGTTGTGACATATCCTTTTTGCTTTGCTTCTTGAACAATTTCTTCCATATATTCTTTTACACCTTTGAAGCTATCAAAATAACGTTTAATAAATTCTGCCGCTTCTTTTCGAGATATCCCTAAGTTTTGTGATAGACCGTAGTCACTGATTCCATAAACGATTCCAAAATTGACAGCTTTCGCCTGTCTACGCATGTAATCCGTCACTTCGTCTTCTCGAACATGAAAAACATCCATTGCTGTTTTCGTATGAATATCAAGGTCTTGCCGGAACGCTTCAATTAAATTCTCATCACCTGATATATGAGCTAACACACGGAGCTCAATTTGCGAATAATCAGCCGCAAAGATAACCCAACCATCATGTGAAGGGATGAACGCTTGACGAATTTTTCGGCCTTCTTCTAATCTGATTGGTATGTTTTGTAAATTAGGATCTGTCGAACTTAATCGGCCAGTTTGGGTTAACGCTTGATTAAATCGTGTATGAACTTTATTTGTATCTTTATGAACGACTTTCTTAAGCCCTTCTATATAAGTAGATTGCAGCTTTCCTAATTGACGATAATGTAAAATTTGTTCCACAATTTCATGTTGATCTTTTAATTTTTCTAGTACATCAGCAGATGTCGAGTAGCTGGTTTTAGTCTTTTTTATAACAGGCAAATTCAGCTTTTCAAACAAAATGACACCAAGCTGTTTTGGAGAATTAATGTTAAATTCCTCTCCAGCCAATTCATAAATGAATTTTTCAAGTTTTTGTAGCTTTTCTTCAATCTCCTTCCCCATTTCATTTAAGCGTTGCACATCTACTTTAACTCCAGTTGCCTCCATATCAGCTAAAATTTTGGAAAGGGGGAGCTCAAGTTCACTAAATAATTCATACTGTTCATTTTCTTTTAATTCTTTTTCTAACTCTTGCTTTAATATATTTACAGCATAGGCTTTTCGGGCTACATGCTCAGATACCACCGATTCAGCTGGTACATGTCGTTTCGCACCTTTCCCATATATGGCTTCATCAGACTGTACGACAGATAAATTCTGTTCCTGAGCGATGCTTGCTAATTGATCAGTTGATTGCGATGGGTTCAATAAATAAGAAGCAATAAGGACATCGAAATCAATTCCGTTTAATTCGATATTTCGCCATCGCAAGGAAACAATAGCTTGTTTCCCATCAAATACTATTTTCCTTTTTCTTTCATCTTTGGCCCATTGTTTAAACTGTTCCGATTGTATTGCTACTTTTGTTGGAATAAAAAAGTTTCCATTTTGATTAGCGATGCCAAACCCGATAATGTCACCGGTATGATAGTTTTCGTCCAGCATTTCAACAATGAAAGCAGCTTCATCTGTTAATACTTGCTCTGAAAGGGATTGTACCGTTTCAAACTTTATATCGGATACTTGTTCTTTTACTTCTTCAGCTTCTCCTAACTTTGCCAAAATAGAGTTAAACCCTAACTCCTTTAATATTTTGATAACTTTCTGGACCTCATAACCATGATACGTCATATCATCTAATGTAATGTCGATAGGGGCATCACATTGAATGGTTGCCAACTGTTTACTCATTAATGCTTGCTCCTTATATTCCGCCAGCTTTTCTTTCAGTTTCTTTCCACTTACTTCATCCAATGCTTCCAAAAGATTTTCTACCGTCCCAAACTGCTTTAACAGCTTAATGGCTGTTTTTTCGCCAATGCCAGGAACCCCCGGAATATTATCCGATTGGTCTCCCATTAATCCTTTCATATCAATAATCTGTGGTGGTGTTAAACCGTATTTTTCTTGTATGGTCTCAGGTGTGTAAGGATCTACATCAGTTATTCCTTTTCGTGTAATGGCCACGGTCACCTTTTCTGTCGCTAATTGCGTTAAATCCTTATCACCGGTAATGATTTTGACTTCGAAGCCTTCCTTTTCTGCTTTTTTTGCCAGCGTCCCAATGATATCATCTGCCTCATAATTTTCTAGTTCATAGCGAGAAATGTTATAAGCATCTAAAAGCTCACGGATAAACGGAAACTGTTCCGATAATTCTGGAGGTGTTTTTTCCCTCCCTCCTTTATAATCCTTATATGTTTTATGGCGAAACGTCGTTTTCCCTGCATCAAATGCAACGAGTATATGAGTTGGCTTTTCCTCTTCAAGTATTTTCATCAATATATTCGTAAATCCATAAATCGCATTTGTATGTATTCCTTTTTCATTATTTAATAATGGCAAAGCGAAAAAAGCTCTATATGCAATGCTATTCCCATCAATTAAAATAAGCTTTTTCGTCACAAATGGTCCTCCTTTATTTTTTCACTTGTCTACCGTATGTATTTTTCAATTAAAAAGCCATGTTTCTTTCTATTCTATCATGACTTGAATTAGAAAGAAAAACATGGCAAACAGTCATTATTCCATTTCACCCATTAAAATTTTAGCATATGGAGAATCAAATGGTAATATAAGAACGGTTTCCTCATTAATCGTTTGTTTATATGACTCTAGCGTCCGGAACAGGCTATAAAAATTTGGGTCTTTTGAATAAGCTTCATTATAAATTTTCGCTGCTTCCTCTTCGCCTTCACCGCGAATTCGTTCTGCCTCTGCTTCAGCTTTTGCCAGCATTTCCTTCACTTGTCGATCGGTGTCAGCAATGATCCGGTTTTTTTCAGCATCCCCCATTGATAAATACTCCTGCGCTTTTGACTCACGTTCGGAAATCATGCGGGTAAAAACTGATTTCTCATTCTCTTCTGGTAAATCGGTTCTTTTCATACGAACATCAGTAACAACAATACCATAGTTATTTTTGGCAAGTAAATCATTGACAATTTTTGTTACCTTATCATTAATGCTTCCTCGTGAAGATTTTTCATCATTGATTATTTCATCATAATTCAATTTACCAAGCTCTGAACGAACAGTTGAAAAAATAAACTCTGACATTTTCGCTTCCGCATTCACGACGGTACGTGCGTTTGCAATCATTTTTTTCGGATCTTCTATTCTCCATATCGCATAATTATCAATTAATATACGTTTCTTATCTTTCGTATTAATTTCTGCCTCTTCAACATCATAAGTCATTTGATGCTTCGGCAATGATTCAACAGTTTGTATGAAAGGAATTTTAAAGTTTAAACCTGGTTCTTCAATAATTTTCACAACCTCGCCAAATTGGCGAATCACTTTATACTCATTTTCCTTTACGACAAATATATTACTTAATAAAAAGGCCAATATAACAACACCAATGACCAAGCTAATTCCTGTACGAATATATTTTTTCCATTGAAATTTATCTTTAGGTTTTTCCATTTCAATCACTTTATTATTGTCCATTTCCATCACTACCTTCCTTCGGGACAGGAGGAGTTACTTCGGCCTTTTGCCCTTCTCGAACTGGTAAATATTTGATTGTATTGCCTTCATCTTTCATAATATATATTTGCGCCTTTGGCATAACTTCATCTATTGTTTCTAAAATAAGACGTTGCTTCGTTATTTCAGAAGCGTTTTTATACTCATTGTAAAGGGCATTAAATAAAGCAACATCCCCTTTTGCCGTTTCAATACGTGCAGCCTTATCACCGTGCGCCTTAGAGATAATGGCATCTTTTTCGCCTTCCGCTTCTTTTGTACGTTTATTCTTGTATTTATTCGCTTCATTAATTTTCGTATTCATCGTTTCACGCGCATCTGTTACATTCGTAAAGGCTTTACGCACTTCTTCATTAGGCAAGTCTACATCTTGCAATTTGACCGCAAGAATAGAAATTCCAACATCGTACTTTTTCATTAAATTTGAAAGTAAATCTTGAACATCTGCTTCAATCTCAACTTTTCCAGAGGTTAAAGCATCATCAATTTTCGAACTCCCGATAATGCTTCGAAGTGAAGCGGATGTGGCATCATGTAAAATTTCCTCAGGATTTTCAGCATTAAATAAATATTTTGCTGGATCGGTAATTTTCCATTGAACGACCATGTCGGCTAAAACAATATTTTCATCGCCGGTGATCATTTTCGTTTCTTTAGGATAAGCTTTGATTTCCCCATTTTCTTCTTTATATCCAAATTGTAAACTGAAGGTTTCCTTCGAAAGCTTTTCTACGGATTGAATGGGCCAAGGCCATTTAAAATGAAGACCTGGCTGGCTAATCCCCTCTTCTACGTTCCCAAATGTAATAATGACAGCTTGTTCTGATTCATCAACCGTATACCAAGTAGTAAAAATCAAAACTCCTAGTAAAATAATTGCTACTGAAAGACCTACAATCGAATAAATTCTTTTTAAGCTCGTCATCATTCCCCTCCTCAAACTGATGTTTTAGTCATTATTACGATAAAATGACTTAAAAGTTTCAAAAAAAAGACGAGAACATGATGTTCTCGTCAAAGCGATTGGCTCCTTGGATGAAGGGGTTTTCATGTATAATATTAACAGTAGATTATTAAATTAGATTAAAATGCTTGTAAATATATTGTAAACTATTCTTCAATATAATTTTTTTGGAAGGTGATCGAAAATGTTGTTCCTTTCCCTACTTGACTACGAACCGTAATATCTGCTTTATGTGCCTCAACTAAATGTTTGACAATCGCAAGCCCGAGTCCTGTACCTCCTAAATTTCTACTTCTTGCTTTATCAATGCGATAGAAACGCTCAAAAATTCTCGGGATTTCTTCTTTCTTAATTCCGATGCCCGTATCGATCACATGAACGATCGCATAATCCTCTTTATTCTCAAGCTTTATTGTTATGGTTCCACCGTTTTTCGTATACGTAATGGCATTGTTTACAAGGTTAATAAAGATTTGCTTTAGACGATATAAGTCGCCTTGGATAAATACCTGCTCCTTAGGCATTTGGAGAATTATCTGTATATTTTTATCATCCGCTTTTCCTTTTAAAAGTGTATAAATTTCCTCTAATAATTCATTTAAAAGACAAGTTTGAATATTTAGTTTAAATCCTTGCTGCTCAATTTTGGATAAATCTAGTAAATCTTGTATTAACGTTTGCAGTCGTTCGCTCTCTTTTAATATGATCGATAGAAATGATTCTAATGTTTTTTCGTCCTTCATTGCCCCGTCAAGTAACGTCTCAGTAAAACCTTTAATAGATGTAATCGGTGTTTTCAGTTCATGCGATACATTTGCCACAAAGTCTTTTCTCATTTGTTCTAATTTTTTTAGCTCGGTAATATCATGGAATACAAGGACAATTCCTTTCCATTCTTCATTATTTCCGATAATAGGTGCTCCGTATACTTCAAAATGTCTCCTCTCGATTTTTAATGGCAGTAATAAATGTTTGCGAACTTTTGTCTCAGTCATAAAAATTTCTTCAACGACTTGAATGATTTCTTTATGAGTAAAAGCGTCATAATACAATCGATAAAGTATTTGCTCTGGATCAATATTAAAAATTTCTTTATACGCTTTATTCACGAGATTTATATATCCTCTGCCATCCATTAAAACTAAACCGCTTCCCATATTTTCAATTAATGTTTGTAAGCGATCTTGTTGCATTTCTTGAGTCCTTGTCATTTCCTGCAAATTGCGTGCTAATATATTAATGGCTTGGCTTAGCGTTCCTGTTTCGTCTAAATGATCTTCAAAGGTACGGGCTTTATAATTTCCTTTCGCTAATTCAATCGCAACTTTTGTCGCTGATTCTATTGGTTTTGTATATTCCCTTGTTATGCGTACACCTAGTACAAATATGACTACAAGTGCTAAACCTAAACTGGCAATAATGACAAACCACACTTCTTTATGAACGGATTGCAAGGAATAATGAGGAGATTCGATCAGTAAATATCCTTTTTGCTGCTCTTTTTCTATAATTGGTATAACATAAAATGTGATTTCCCCCTCTTTAAACTGAAACCCATTTGTCCTATTGCGATATTTTGAACCGATAAGATCCGCTATCCTTTCCGCTTCTTTATTTGTATATACATAATCTTTTTGATACAAAATGGCTCCTTTCGAATCGAGTAAAATAATGTTGGATTCTAGTGCTTCACTTACCGCATTTAATGATTTTCCAAGTTCTACAAGATTCGTGTCTTCTTTTAATAATAAAGCGGAAACTAATTGTGCATCCTTCTGAAAACGCTCTTCAAATGTTCGTAAATAAAATGAATAAATGAATTGCCCAAGAATTAAACCGAGTGCTAAAAATACGGAAATCGTTAATATTCCTAAAGCAAAAATAAGTCTTGAACGAAATTTATTCATCTAGCTTTGGATCCTCCAGTTTATATCCTAATCCACGAATTGTTTTAATATAAATTGGCTTTTTCGTGTTACGCTCAATTTTTTCCCGAATATGGCTTATATGAACATCAACAATTCTTGTATCTCCTGTGAAGTCATAATTCCAAACAGCACTTAACAATTGATCTCTCGTCAAAACACGTCCTTTATGCTTAGCTAAATAAACAAGCAGCTCAAACTCTTTCGGTGTAAAATCTAGTCTTTCTTGTCCGTAATAAGCTTCATAATGTTCCGGCTTAATTTTTAATTCTCCAATAATGATGCTTTTTCTATCGTCTACATCTGTATTCTCCAAATCGTTCGTTGCTTTGACTCTACGTAAAATTGCTTTAACTCTTGCCACTACTTCACGAGGACTAAACGGTTTAGTTAAATAATCATCTGCTCCTAACTCAAGTCCTAGTACTTTATCGAATTCATCATCCTTCGCTGTCAACATTAAAATAGGGATGGAAATTTTTTGCTGACGTAATTGCTTACACACTTCCATTCCATCCATACCTGGAAGCATTAAATCGAGGATCATCAAATCGGGCTCTTCTGCCTTAGCCTTATAATATCCTTCTTCACCGTCTGTCGCTGTAATCACTTCAAATCCTGCTTGTTCTAAATTATATTGAAGAAGAGTTACAATTGACTGTTCATCATCTACAACTAAGATTTTCTTTCCCATAAAAGCCTCCAACTTTCTATTTATTTTCCCCTTATCCATAAGCGATTCATTTATGTTATGAATTATGATTACTTACATAATATTTATTTTAGCGAATAAAAAAGGTTTTCGACAACAATAGACCGTTATATTTGAAATAAAAAAGGGCTCATCCCCTTTCGAGTTATCCTTACCCACAATTAAATGGGAAGTTTGCTAGCCGCTAACGCCCGGAGCTAGACGCAAAACAATTATGAACAATGTTGTCCACAAGTTGTCAATTTATAATTTCCTAAACAATAAAAAAACTGCTGGATTTCCAACAGTTCTAAAAATTTTCTAACGCTTTTCCGTTCATTGTATCTATGGTTTTTGGAGGGGAAACGGTAACCATTCCCTTTAGAACTTCTTCTTCTTCATTTGTAGCCCTTACCTCTATAACAATTTGATTTTCTTTTACATTTACCTCTTTAACCTCAAATAAAAACTGAATAACACTATAATGATAGACAGGAATAGGGAATATAAAGGATTGTTCTCGTATATAGCTTCCAGGTCCCGGAAAATATTTCGAAATAGCCGATGTCACAATCCCCGTTAACATAATCGTAGGGACGACTGGCTTTTTGTATTCAGTTTGCGAAGCATAATCGTGTTGAATAAATAATGGATTTGCATCGTTTGTTAATCCTAAATAAAGCAATAAATCTTTATCTTCTATTTTTTCCGTTAATGTAAGCTTTTCACCTACACTTATTTCTTCTATTTTCCTACCTTGCTTTCGTTTTTTTCCTAATAACAATGGAACCACCGCCTACCTATAATGTAATCGTTTTCATTAAATTTGTAGAAAAGGGGCATTCGAATATGCCCCCTTTTACATCAATTATGCCAATACATTCATGACATTTTTTACAGACTGAGCTGATTTTTCTAATGCTGCCTTTTCTTCATCAGTTAATTCAAGTTCAAGGACTTCTTCTAAACCATTTCCACCTAAAATAGTTGGAACGCCTAAATAAATGCCTTCAAATCCGTATTCACCTTCTAAATAAGCAATCGCAGGCAAAATACGACGTTGATCCTTTACAATTGCTTCAACCATTTCTACTAATGATGCAGCTGGTGCATAGTAGGCGCTGCCATTACCGAGTAAGTTAACGATTTCGCCGCCGCCTTTTCTTGTTCTTTCAACAATTGCGTCTAAACGGTCTTTCGGAATTAATTTTTCTAGAGGAATACCGCCTGCATACGAATAACGAACAAGCGGAACCATGTCATCTCCATGACCTCCTAATACGAAACCTGTAACATCTTTTACTGAAATATTTAATTCTTGAGCAACAAATGTACGGAATCTTGCTGTATCTAGTACACCTGATTGACCAATTACACGATGTTTCGGGAATCCTGACTCTTTATAAACTGTATAAGTCATCGCATCAACAGGATTCGTCAATACTATAATAATGCAGTTTGGAGAGTATTTTACAACTTCTTTTGTTACACTTTTCATTACTTTTTGGTTTGTTTGCACTAAATCGTCGCGACTCATTCCTGGTTTACGTGCAATGCCAGCTGTAATCACAACAATATCTGAATCAGCTGTATCTTCATAATTTGACGTACCGATGATATTGGCATCAAATCCTTGAACTGGACTAGCTTCAAGCATGTCTAATGCTTTTCCTTTTGTCGGATTTTCTGCTTGTGGAATGTCAACAAGGACAACATCCCCTAATTCTTTTTGAGCAAGTAAAAATGCTGTAGTTGCCCCAGTAAATCCCGCACCAATAACTGAAATTTTTTTCCGTTTCAACATTGTTAGACAACTCCTTTACCGTCCATATGTATTTTCCTATACGGCAGATGAAGCAATTTCCAATGTGGGTTAAACTCCTAACGTTCTCATCTTACTCCATGTTTTCAATTAATGCATTAGCAAACTCAGAGCATTTTACTTCTGTTGCACTTTCCATTAATCGTGCAAAATCATATGTGACAACTTTTGAAGCGATCGTTTTTTCCATCGATTTAATGATTAAATCAGCCGCTTCATTCCAGCCTAAATGTTCAAGCATTAATACACCTGATAAAATAACAGAGGACGGATTAACCTTATCTAAACCTGCATATTTTGGTGCTGTGCCATGTGTAGCTTCAAAAATAGCATGTCCAGTTTCATAGTTAATGTTGGCACCTGGTGCAATACCAATTCCACCGACTTGAGCTGCTAGAGCATCGGAAATGTAGTCCCCATTTAGATTCATCGTTGCTACAACGTCAAATTCACGAGGACGAGTCAAAATTTGTTGTAGGAAAATATCCGCAATTGCGTCTTTAATGATGATTTTACCTGCTGCAATTGCTTCATCCTGTGCTTTATTTGCAGCTTCCTTGCCCTCTTTTTCAACAATGCGGTCATATTCTGCCCAAGTAAAAACTTTATCACCAAACTCTTGTTCAGCTAGTTCATAACCCCAGTTTTTAAAAGCGCCTTCTGTAAATTTCATAATGTTCCCTTTATGAACAAGAGTGACAGATTTACGGTTATGTTCAATTGCGTAATTAATGGCAGCACGAACTAAGCGTTTCGTTCCTTCTTCTGAAATAGGTTTAATACCAATTCCAGACGTTTCAGGGAAACGAATTTTATTTACACCCATTTCATTTTTAAGAAAATCGATGACTTTTTTAACCTCTTCTGTACCTTTCGCATACTCAATTCCTGCATAAATATCCTCAGTATTTTCACGGAAGATAACCATATCCGTATCTTGAGGTCTTTTTACTGGAGATGGAACTCCTTCAAAATAGCGAACAGGACGCAAGCAGACGAATAAATCTAATTCTTGGCGAAGCGCAACGTTTAAAGAGCGTATACCTCCACCTACTGGAGTTGTAAGCGGCCCTTTAATGGCTATTAAATATTCACGGATGACATCTAATGTTTCAGCAGGCAGCCATTCACCTGTTTGTTTATACGCCTTCTCTCCAGCTAATACTTCTTTCCAGACGATTTTCTTTTCTCCTTTATACGCCTTTTCAACCGCTGCTTCTAAAACTCTTGAAGCTGCAGCCCAAATATCAGGACCTGTCCCATCACCTTCTATAAAAGGAATAATTGGATCGTTTGGAACGTTTAATACTCCATTGGTTACTGTAATTTTTTGACCTTCAGCCACGGAAATTACCTCCTATGTTATTTATGTTTTTTCTAAAAATCCAAAATGTGTTTACTTAAAAAAGGGGGCATTTTCTCTTTTTCAAAACTTTATTTTCTCTCTTCAAGTGGTACATAAACTTGTTTTTCTGGGCCTACATAGTCTGCACGAGGACGAATTAACCGGTTGTTTTCATATTGTTCTAAAATATGAGCTAACCAGCCGGAAGTACGACTCACAGCAAAAATAGGTGTGAAGAGATCATGTTCAATTCCTAAACTATGGTAAACAGAAGCTGAATAGAAATCAACATTTGGTGGCAAAGATTTTTCACTCGTGACGATTTCTTCAATTTTTGTTGAAATTTCATACCATTTTGTTTCGCCAGTTAAAGTCGTTAATTTCTGAGACATTTCTTTTAAATGCTTTGCCCGCGGATCTCCTTTACGATAAACACGATGACCAAATCCCATAATTTTTTCTTTGCGTGCAAGTTTTTCACGAATATACGGTTCAACGTTTTCAATTTCACCTATTTCTGTTAGCATTTTCATCACACGTTCATTAGCTCCACCATGTAATGGACCTTTCAAAGCGCTAATGGCTGCTGTAATTCCCGAATATACGTCGGAAAGAGTTGCAACACAAACACGCGCTGTAAACGTTGAAGCATTTAACTCGTGATCAGCGTGAAGAACAAGTGCTTTATTAAATGCTTCCACAGCTACTTCATCAGGTTCTTCCCCTTTCAACATATACAGGAAGTTAGCAGCAAAACTTAAATCTTCGCGAGGCTCAACAGGCTCAAGCCCTTGGCGAATACGAGCGAAAGCGGTTACGATTGTCGATATTTTTGCTTGAATCCGTATCGCTTTACGGTAGTTCGCTTCCGTTGACATGTCATCTGCCTCTTCATCAAACAAGCCCAAGAATGATACAGCTGAGCGGAGAGCTGCCATTGGGTGAACTTTGGCAATTGGATATGATTTTAAATGTTCAATAACCTCAGTTGGAATTTTTGCATTAGAAGCTAACTGTTCTTTTAATTCCGTCAATTCTTTTGCATTTGGTAGTTTGCGATGCCAAAGTAAATAAACAACTTCTTCAAAACTTGCATTTTCTGCCAAATCATCAATGTTGTATCCCACATATGTCAGAGTATCATCAATAATTGAGCTAACGGATGAAGTAGTTGCGACTACCCCTTCTAGACCGCGTGTTGCTGTCATAGCCATCTCTCCTTTTCCTTTTAGTATTCCCCAGAAAAGTTTTAAAACATTTTTAAAACTTTATACAATTGAGCGCATGCTCAATGAACAAATAACTAAAATCACGAAAAAGTAAATGCTTACATTTCTTTTTTTATAAAATAATCGAAAAATTGAAATGACACTAAATGGTTCTTTTCACTGAAATATTTCGAACGGCTCAAATATATTATAAACAATTATCAGACTTTTGTGAATCAGTTAAATAAGATATTTTTTACAAAAATTATTTTTTTAATAATAAATTCTTATAAATATAAATAAGGATAACTTATATTAGCATAATAAAAACTTTGTGATTATAGAAAAGCCATTATAAAAAGGAGCAATCGTTATCTGACTAATTGCTCCTTTTTGTAATGGATGTTTTCGTAAGGCTGTTTTCGTAAAATTTTGTTCGGTTCACGTTGCGCTACACGCGTGGCATAGTAAACGTTTCGATTGCTTAACAGTCGAAAAGCTATAGTATAGCAAAGCAACAATCTTATCGAAAAGAGCCTAAGTGATTATGAAATAAGTTTTACCATTTTCATTAACAAATAAGCAATGCCTGCACCAATTAGCGGTCCAACTGCAACCCCTTTAAAAAATGATACAGCTAATATGGTGCCGAATACTAATGCGGTCGTGATATGCGGGTCATTGGCTAATAAGGAAAGTCCTTGTTTAGCAATGATGGCCACACTAATACCTGAGACAAGAGCTATCCATGCATATGGTGAGCGAAGGCTATCTAAAAGCTGTTTAAAACCAATCTCACCTGTTGCAATCGGCACTAAAACAGCGATGGTAATGACAGTCACTCCCCAATTTATCCCGTTTTTTTGCAAAGAAGGAAAGATTTTTGTATCTAATCCTATTAATTTAACAATTAACAAAAAAGATACAGCGATCATAAGTGATTGATTGTTTGCAATATAACCTATAATTAATAATAATAAAAGAAACAATATGGATGAATTGATCATTTTTTCCACACCCTCACGATACATCAATTGAAATTTTCGTTATAAAGCATGTGTTCTAATCATGAAACTTTTTGTTCATTCCATCGTATTTAATTTCATTAATAAAGGCATAAGAAGATAGGGGGATATATTTTGAATCTCAACTATGTATATATCTTTTTAAGATTTTTCCTTGTTCTAGCCATCATAGTTGGCGGCGGCTATTTGATCTATTTCATATCGTCTGTTACATATCCGTTTATTATAGCTTTGATTCTTGCTTTTTTCATGAATCCGCTTGTTGATTTTATTGAAAACAAAATAAAAATACCACGGGGATTAGCGGTATTTTTTGTCATGATTATTTTATTTGCCTCCCTTTCCGGGTTACTTTCATTGTTAATTGCTGAAATTGTATCCGGATCTACTTATTTAGCCAAAGTCGTACCTGTCCATTTTACACACCTAATTACTTATGTCGAAACGTTTATTGCCAATCAAATCATTCCACTAGTAAATACGATAACGAATATGTTTCATTCTCTAGAAGCCAATCAACAAGAAACGATTTTATCAAACATTCAAAATGTAGGTGAACAAATTGCGACAAGTGTAGGAAATTTTATAAAAGATTTTCTAGAAAAAATCCCGACCATTTTAGGTTGGTTACCAAATGCTGCATCAGTTATCGTTTTTTCGCTATTAGCAACTTTTTTTATTAGTAAAGATTGGTATAAATTAAAATCAATTTTTAGTAAACTCCTGCCTCAAAAAGTGAAAAAGAGCGGTTATACAGTCTTTAAGGAATTACAAAGAGCTCTCTTCGGTTTTATGAAAGCACAATTAACATTAATATCCATAACGACTGTTATCGTGCTAATAGGTCTTACTATTTTGCGAGTTGAGTATGCTATAACAGTTGCTTTATTAATCGGTTTAGTGGATTTATTGCCATATCTCGGGACTGGACTAGTATTTGTTCCGTGGATAATTTATTTAGCCTTTAGTGGAGATCTACCATTAGCGATTTCAATCGGCATTTTATACATTGTCGTATTATTACAGCGGCAGTTTATGGAACCAAAGGTCCTATCTTCCAGCATTGGCCTTGATCCGCTTGCAACATTAATATCTCTTTTTGTCGGATTTAAACTAATCGGATTTTTAGGACTCATTATTGGCCCAATCGTATTAGTCGTCATTAAAACCCTACACAAAGCCGGTGTTATTCATGATATATGGAACTTTATTATAGCAGCTAAATGATTTATTGATCAAAACGGAATTTTCCTTTTTTCCGTTTTTTTATGGACGATAAATGGTTATTCGATTTTGATCAATAAAATGTTTAATGAATTTATGAATAAGCGGCTTCATCACTTTTCTTGTAGCAGGGAATAACAGCAAGAAGCCAATCGTATCCGTTATAAATCCTGGTGTTAGCAATACGACTCCACCAACTAGAATACATAAACCATCTATAATGGCATCTCCTGGTATGTTTCCATAACGAAGCTCTTGCTGGGCTCTTTTTAACGTATATAAACCTTGCTGCTTTGCCAGATAGGCTCCGATGACCCCTGTTAAAATAATGAGCAAAACAGTTGGAATCACACCAATTAATTTACCTGAATAAATGAGTATTCCGATTTCTAACGCTGGTACAACAATTAAAAAAGCGACAATCCATTTCATGCCAACACCTCATTTAAATAATATCTTTTAAAAAACTTTACTTTAGTATATTAGAAAGAAACGAAAAAGAGAAGGACATGTGATTCCTTCTCTTTAAATTGCCAACCGTTCCTAACCAACTTGCACTGCGAAGACAAAGTCCTTTCCCTTTGCTTCTCTTTATATTGATTACAGCACACTAGCGTGTCCTTTATAAATCATCCCTTGGGTTGCATCAACCGTAATTTCTAATCCGTCTGTAATGGTACTCGTCGCATTTTCTACACCGACGATAACAGGAATCCCTAAACTTAAGCCAACGACAGCCGCATGACTAGTTAGACCACCTTCTTCTGTTACAAGTGCAGAAGCTTTTTCAATAGAATCCATCATGTCGCGATCCGTTCCTCGCGTAACAAGAATGGCTCCTTCTGTCATTTTCTCTTTTGCTTCTTCTGGGGATTTCGCAACAACGGCTTTCCCAAAAGCAGATTTACGGCCAATTCCTTGTCCTTTACCAATCACATCACCAACTACATGTACCTTCATTAAGTTTGTTGAACCCGTCTCTCCGACTGGTACACCTGCTGTAATCACGACGCGATCTCCATGCTTCACAATACCTGTGTTTAATGATTCTAAAACAGCAATATCCAGCATTTCGTCAGTTGTTGTTGCAATATCCCCTTTACGTGGATAAACACCCCAAACAAGAGCAAGCTTACGGCATACAGCATCATCAGATGTCACCGCAACAATCGGCGCTTTCGGACGATATTTTGAAATCATTTTTGCCGTATATCCGCTTACAGTTGGTGTTACGATCGCAGCAACATTTAAGTTAAGAGCAGTGTGGGCAACAGATTGACCAATTGAATCAGTAATGGTCGTACATGCACTTTTTCTTTGTTTTGAAAGGATATGAGGATAATCTAAAGCTTGCTCCACACGTGATGCAATGTTATGCATAGTTTGAACAGCTTCTATCGGATAAAGTCCAGCTGCTGTTTCACCAGAAAGCATGATGGCATCAGTCCCGTCGAAAATAGCATTTGCTACATCGCTTGCTTCCGCTCTAGTTGGGCGTGGATTACGTTGCATCGAATCTAACATTTGTGTTGCTGTAATAACAGGCTTCCCTAAACGATTACACTTTTGGATCAGCTCTTTTTGAACTAAAGGAACTTCTTCAGCTGGAATTTCAACACCTAAGTCACCGCGTGCCACCATTAACCCATCTGATACTTCTAAAATTTCGTCAATATTGTCGACACCTTCTTGGTTTTCTATTTTCGGGATTATTTGAATGTGTTCAGCATTATGTTCCTCTAAAAGCTCACGAATTTCGAGCACATCTGAAGCGCGACGAACGAAAGAGGCCGCGATAAAATCGATCCCTTGTTCAATTCCAAAAGCAATATCCTTTGCATCTTTTTCTGTGATTCCAGGAAGTTTTACACTAACTCCTGGAACATTTACACCCTTTTTATTTTTTAAAATGCCGCTATTTAGCACTTTTGTTTTGATTTCTTTCTTTTCTCGATCAATGCCAATAACCTCTAAACCGATTAAACCGTCATCCAATAAGATCGTGGAGCCAATGTTAATATCATTGATCAACCCTGAATAAGAAACCGAGATTTTTTCAGGTGTCCCAATAACTTCTTCCATTGCAACAATTAACTCAGATCCTTCTTGTAATGAAATAGCACCATTTTCCATTGTATGTGTGCGAATTTCAGGACCTTTTGTATCTAATAAAATAGCGACAGATTTTCCTAGTTTTTTCGCAGCCTTGCGGATATTTTGAATGCGTGCTCCATGCTCTTCATAGTCACCATGAGAAAAGTTAAGCCGTGCGACATTCATACCCGCTTGTATCAATTTCTCTAGCATTTCAACGCTTTCGCTTGCAGGACCAATCGTACAAACAATTTTTGTTTTGCGCATTTAAAGTAACCTCCTAATGAGTTATGAAAACGATTCCAGAACCCTGGCATATGATAACTAAATGGAGAGCTCTTTCGATAGCTGATACATCTTTTGTTCAATTGTATGCTTTTGATCTAAAATCTCTAACATATCATGGTGAACGAGTTGATTGTTTTGGATTCCAACACAACGGCCACCTTGATTATTTAAAAGTAATTCAACAGCAAATGCACCTAATCTGCTTGCTAAAACGCGATCAAATGCTGTTGGTGAACCACCGCGCTGTATATGTCCTAAAACAGAGACACGTGTTTCAAAGTTTGTCATTTCTTGTATTTTTTTACCAATTTCAACCCCGCTGCCAACCCCTTCAGCAACAATAATAATACTATGCTTTTTACCACGTTCATGACCACGTTTCAAACGAGCGATAATGTCATCCATCTCAAAATCAGCTTCAGGGATTAAAATGGATTCAGCACCACCTGCTAGACCAGACCATAACGCAATATCACCAGCATGCCGCCCCATTACTTCAATGACATATGTACGTTCATGTGATGTCGCTGTATCGCGAATTTTATCAATCGCATCAATGACAGTATTTAAAGCTGTATCAAAGCCAACTGTAAAATCTGTTCCAGGAATATCATTGTCAATAGTTCCCGGTACTCCTACGCATGGGAATCCATGTTCAGTCAATTTTTTTGCTCCCCTGTATGAACCGTCGCCGCCAATGACAACGAGCCCTTCTATACCATGCTTTTTCAATTGTTCAATTCCTTTTTTCTGACCTTCTAATGTTTTAAATTCTTCACAACGGGCTGTATATAACATCGTCCCACCACGATGTATAATATCTCCAACAGATCCTAATTCTAATTTTTCAATTTTGCCAGAGATTAATCCTGCATAACCATGATAAATACCATATACCTCTAATCCATGAAAAATCGCTTTCCGAACAACTGCACGGATCGCAGCATTCATACCTGGTGAATCTCCACCACTCGTTAATACACCTATTTTCTTCATAAAATCACCCCACCAAATTTGTTTTGACGATATCATGTAGACAGCTAAGTCAAACGTCCTAAACAAAATCTTTACACCTTAGCCTTTTACTATTATACACAAAATATAGACAAGTGTAAGAGAAGATTTTAACGGGTCCTATACAGAAATATCATTTAAAGAACACCAGACCTAAACATAAGAGTTTCTAAACTGATAAAAAGAAAACGTGGCTCTAAAAGAAAAGAGTCACGTTTATATTTATAGTTGTACGTTATAAAATGTTCAAATTTGAAGGAGTAATCATTTCTTTTTTTGTCATTTCGCCAATTCGTTTATATTTTTCATACCGATGTTGAATTAGTTTTTCTTCACTCATTTTGAGCAGCTCTTTTAAAGAGCTCTTTAACACTTCATCAATGATTTTCGCTTGTTGGTCTATATCTCTATGTGCTCCACCTTTTACTTCAGGAATGATTTCATCAATAACTCCAAGTTCTTTTAAATCAGGTGCTGTAATTTTCATCGTTTCGGCTGCCCTTTTGGCTAATCCAGCATCCTTCCATAAAAGTGCAGCAGCCCCTTCCGGTGATATAACGGAATACGTTGAATTTTCAAGCATATGGATATGATTCCCGACTCCTAAAGCTAATGCTCCACCACTTCCGCCTTCACCAATCACGATACAAACGATAGGCACTCTTAAACCGGCCATCTCAAACAAGTTTCTCGCTATCGCTTCACTTTGTCCCCGCTCTTCTGCAGCTTTTCCAGGATAAGCACCTTTCGTATCAATAAAGCAAATAATCGGGCGATTAAATTTGTCAGCCTGTTTCATCAGTCGAAGTGCCTTTCGATATCCTTCTGGGTGAGGCATTCCAAAGTTACGGCGTATATTTTCCTTTGTATCTTTACCGCGCTGATGTCCAATAACTGTGACCGGAAATTCGTGATATTTCGCAATTCCCCCTACAATCGCTTCATCATCCCCATAGCAGCGGTCACCATGACATTCAAAAAAATGATCAAAAATCCGTTCAATATAATCCAATGTAGTCGGGCGATTAGGGTGTCTTGCAATTTGCACACGATCCCACGGTGATAATTGAAGGTAGATTTCGTTTTCTAGCTTTTGTAGACGTTTTTCTAATCTTTCGATTTCCGATGATAAATCAACATCACTCGTTTCTGTAAATTCTTTTAATTCTCGAATTTTTTCCCTAAGCTCGACAATAGGCTTTTCAAATTCTAGTTCGAAAGCCAATCAATTTCCCTCCTTTCTTGATGGATGTCGAGAATGTTCACTAAAGTTTCCTTAAGATCATGGCGATGAACGACTGCATCTAATTGCCCATGCTTTAGTAAAAATTCAGCTGTTTGGAAGTCTTCTGGAAGTTCTTCGCGAATGGTTTGTTCAATAATTCTTCGGCCGGCAAATCCAATTAATGCTCCTGGTTCAGCAAAATTGTAATCTCCTAATGAAGCAAAGCTAGCAGAAACGCCTCCTGTTGTTGGATGTGTCATAACAGAAATAATTAAGCCACCTTGATTACTAAATAATTTTAGGGCTGAGCTCGTTTTCGCCATTTGCATCAGACTTAAAACACCTTCTTGCATTCTGGCTCCTCCAGAAGCGGTAAAAATAATAAATGGTACTCGCTTTTCACTAGCTTTTTCAATTGCTCTCGTTATTTTTTCCCCAACAACCGAACCCATGCTTCCCATTCGAAAGCTTGCATCCATTACCGCTATGACAATGGGGTAACCATCAATTGTTCCTTCACCTGTTACGACTGCTTCATTTAAGTTCGTTTTTGCCCGATCTTTTTCAAGCTTCTCTAAATAGTCTGGAAAATCGAGTGGATTTTGCGAAATCAAATCTGCATCATATTCTATAAAGCTATTTCCATCCAATAAGCTTTTGATTCGATCCTTTGCTCCCATTTGATGATGGTGGCCGCAATTCACACATACACGTAAGTTTTTATTTAACTCTTTTGTATACATAATTTTTTTACAGCTTGGACATTTCGTCATGATTCCCTCTGGAATCTCTTGCTTTGCTTGTTCAGACGGGATGGTTGCATATTTCTTTTTCTTTGAAAAAATGTTCTTGATCAACTTGAAACCTCCCTTAATATCCAAGTTCTAAAGCATGGACGTACTTTCATAACTATGTTACAGCTCCGTTCACTTATTCTTCCAATTTTTTAAGGAAAGATGCTCATAGGCATCGTATAATCCTTGTTCATCTTGTTTAATTAAACAGTCTATTAATTTTTCCATGATTTGATCATTGATAGCAGGAGAGCTTGGAAGCAACGCTTGTACATATTGATTTAATACAGACCAAATTCGATACAATAAATAGTTGTCTGTTAACATTAATAATTTTGACATAATCGTATTACGATCTACCTTGTGGATGTCCTTTTTTAAATGGCTTAATTCTTGCAATGGCCTTTTTTTTAAAAGTAATAAAAGTGCATTTTTTTCTAAAAGGTCATTCATCTCCAACAAATCCTTTTTTGCTTTTGTATCTTGAAGAATGAATGTTCCAAGCAGCGGAATTAAATCATTTTCACGAACATCTTTAATATACGTCCCTTCCCCTCTCCTTGTTTCAATGATCCCTAATAATTCAAGTGCTCTCAACGCTTCTCGGACAGAAGACCGGCCAACGGAGAGACGATCTGCCAGTTCCCGTTCTGACGGAATTTTATCTCCGACTCCTAATTGATCATCTTGAATGATCTTACGAATTTTATCTAAAGTGTTTAAGAATACCTTCGAATGGGAAGGTGTCACGATAAATCACTCACTTTTCTTCGATAATCGCTAGCTTTTTCGTTTTCTCCTCAACTTCTTTCGGATTCACTTTTATGCGGGCAACCCCTGTCTCCATTGCCGCCTTAGCGACAGCAGCAGCCACTGCAGGTGCTACACGTGGATCAAACGGTTGAGGAATGACGTAATCTGGACGAAGCTCATTGATTGAAACGAGCGATGCTATCGCTTCAGCTGCAGCCATTTTCATTTGTTCATTAATGTGAGTAGCACGAACGTCTAATGCCCCACGGAAAATCCCAGGAAAAGCAAGGACGTTATTGACTTGATTCGGGAAATCGGAACGACCGGTCCCAATAACTTTTGCGCCTGCTTCTCTCGCTTCGTCTGGCATGATTTCAGGAACTGGATTGGCCATGGCAAAAATAATAGGATCATCAGCCATTGATTGGATCATTTCTTTCGTGAGTGCTCCTTCAACAGATACTCCGATAAATACATCCGCTCCTTTAATCACATCACCTAATGTACCTTCAATTCGATCGTGATTTGTAAATTTCGCCACTTCTTCTTTAATATGATTCATCCCGTATGAACGGCCTTCAAAAATCGCTCCTTTAGAATCACACATAATAATATCGCGGACGCCATAACGGTATAATAATTTAATGATCGCAATTCCTGCGGCACCAGCACCGTTTGCCACTACTTTAATATTTGACATCTCTTTTCCGACTAGTTTTAAGGCATTCATTAATCCAGCTACCGTTACAATAGCTGTTCCGTGTTGATCATCGTGAAAAATTGGGATATTCGTTTCTTTTTTGAGACGTTCTTCAATTTCAAAGCAATTTGGCGCTGCAATATCTTCTAAATTAATGCCACCAAACGTAGGCTCTAGTAATTTAACGGTTTCTACAATTTTATCGACATCTGTAGTATCTAGGCAAATCGGGAAGGCATCAACCCCAGCAAAACTTTTAAATAAAACCGCTTTCCCTTCCATCACTGGCAGCGCTGCTTCCGGTCCGATGTTGCCAAGCCCTAAAACAGCTGTTCCATCAGAAACGACAGCAACCATGTTTCCCTTCATTGTATATTCATATACTTTATTTTTATCATCGTAAATCGCTTTACAAGGTTCAGCCACCCCCGGCGAATACGCCAAGCTTAAATCCTTGGCATTACGTACTGGAACTTTTGATTTAGATTCTAGTTTTCCTTTATGGATTCGGTGCATATGTAATGCTTCTTCTCTTAATGACAATTTAATCACTCCTTATGAGACTATGTGTTATAGGTGGTCTGACCACTATGTTACTTATTCAATATACCATATTTTTATTTATTGTAAAGAGGAGCTATTCCTTCTTGAAAACTACATTTTGTCTTCCTAGAATTTCTGATAATCTTTGTACACATACCGGATTCGGTTCAACTGAAAAATCAGCTGGCAGCTTAACGGTTTTTTGGAGAAATTCATAGTATACGTATACAGGAACTGATCCAGGATAGCGTCTGATAATTTCTTTTAGTTTATATAAATTCCCCTTTTTCTTTGTTTCTTCTTCAATTTTCAGAAACAAAGCACCTTCTCTTTTTTTCTCTTTTAATTCTTCTATTGAATGGACATGATTGACAATCAATTGAAGCTGATTTTGTCTTTTCTCTATTTTACCAGCGAGCAGGACGACCGTTCCATTTTTAAGTTTATCACGATATTTACGGAAATGGCTTGGAAAAATGACTGCATCTATTTCGCCACTGCTATCTGACAAATGAGCAAACGCCATCGTTTCCCCTTTTTTTGTTCGAATGGGTTTTACATTCATTAAATAAGCACCTAATTTAACTTGTTGATCAACCTTGTTTAGGCTATTTGCAATTTGGATCGCCCCTTCTGCATTCAAAACAGCCGCAAACGAATCTACAGGGTGACTGGAAAAATAAAAACCTAAAACCTGTTTTTCAAATTTTAACTTTTCCTCTATATTTAATGGTTCCACTTTAACATACTTCGGCTTAATATTCATTTCTTCCTCTAAAAACAAATCCATTTGCTCTTTATCATCCATTTTTAAAAGCTCTGCATGATTCAAAGCAACATCAATAGATGCTAACAAGGTAGCGCGATCCTCTCCAAACTCATCCATTGCCCCAGAAAAAATAAGTGACTCTATTGTGCGGCGGTTTACCGATTTAGGGGAAATTCGAACACAAAAGTCAAATAAGTCTGTAAACGGCCTTTTCTTTCGCTCTGTAAAAATTTCTTTTAAGGCTGAATATCCGACATTTTTGATCGAGGCTAAGCTATATCGAATCCCACCTTGTTCAACTAAAAAATGATCACCGCTTTTATTAATGGATGGCGGTAAAAAGCGAATCCCTTTCTGTTTGCCTTCTCTAATATATTGTGCAATCTTGCTTTCATTCCCACTTACACTCGTTAATAACGCTGACATAAAATAGAGCGGATAATGAGCTTTTAAATATGCTAACTGAAACGCAATCATGCTGTAGGCGACAGCATGACTTCTGTTAAAACCGTAGTTGGCAAATTTAACAATTAAATCATAAACATGATTCGCTGCTTCTTTTGTATATCCTTTACGGATACATCCCAGAACAAAATGATCTCTCTTTTCATCTAACAATGATTTTATTTTTTTCCCTACTGCTCTCCTTAGTAAATCCGCTTCACCTAATGAAAACCCAGCCATTTTTGCTGCAATTTCCATAATTTGTTCTTGATAAACAATGATCCCATATGTGTTTTTTAAAATGTCTTTTAAATCATCGTGTGGGTATTGAATAGGTAATCGTCCATGTTTACGGTCTATAAATAAAGGGATATTTTCCATTGGACCGGGTCTATACAAGGCATTCACCGCAACGATGTCTTCAAGCGACGATGGCTTTAGCCTCTTTAATACATGACGCATTCCCTCTGATTCTAACTGGAAGACCCCAGTTGTATCTCCTTTTGAAAGGATGGAAAACGTTAAATCATCTTCATATCCAATTTGTTCAAAGGATATTTTTTTTCCTTCATATTTTTGAATTAAAGCTTTTATATTCTCGATTAATGTTAAATTGCGTAACCCTAAAAAATCCATTTTTAACAAGCCGACATCTTCTAAATGCTCCATTGAAAATTGCGTTAAATAAATGTCATGATGTCCTTCTTGAATAGGAATCATTTCTGTTAAAGGCTTTTCACTAATAACAACGCCTGCAGCATGTGTTGATGAATGACGCGGAAGACCTTCAACCTTCACTGCAATATCAAAAATTTTCTTGGCAAGTACTGATTGGGATATTCTTTCCCTAAGAGATGCTGACTCCTCATATGCTTCTCTTAATGTAATGCCAGGCTTTGAAGGTATGAGCTTTGCCAATAAATCCACCTCTTTTTGTGAAGCCCCTAACACCCTTGCTACATCTCGAATCGCTGCTTTTGCCGCTAACGTACCAAAAGTAATAATTTGGGCCACATGTGCTTTTCCGTACTTTTTCGCCACATATGAAATCATTTCATCCCTGCGCGTATCAGGGAAGTCAATATCAATATCAGGCATTGTGACTCTCTCAGGATTCAGAAATCTCTCAAACAGTAAATGATATTTAATCGGATCGACGTCTGTAATATTTAAGACATAGGCAACTAATGACCCAGCAGCTGAGCCACGTCCAGGTCCTGTTACAATTCCTTGTTCATGTGCATACCTCATGAAATCCCAAACAATTAAAAAATAATCACTAAACTGCATTTTTTTAATAATATCAAGTTCGTAAAGGAGTCTGTCAACGTATTCATCTGTCGGATTTGGAATTCTCTTTTTTAAACCCTCTAAACATAATTGTTCTAAGTATTGATTTTTTTCCAAGCCTTCCGGAACAGGATATTTAGGAAGATTCAGCTGTCCAAGACGCAAATCAAGTTGACATTGATTCGCAATCTTCTCTGCGTTACGAATCGCTTCCGGAGTCTCTTTAAATAGCTCCATCATTTCATTTATCGATTTCAAATGATAATTCTTATTTATGAACGCTTCTTCTCCCTGCTCAATTTGTGTTCCGTTTTTAATGGCCACTAAACAATGCTGGGCAAAAGCATCCTCTCGATGAACGTATAAAACATCGTTTGTAGCAACGAGCGGAATGTTTAGCTCAGCTCCTAGCTTCCGAAGCTTTTCTAGTAAAATTTTTTCCTCTTTTAATCCATGTTGTTGAACCGACAGATAAAAAGAGTCCTCCTCCATCATTTGTTGAAAATATAAAGCCGCTTTATAGGCTTCTTCTCTTTTTTCTTCTAGAAGGAGTCGTTCAATAATCCCGTTCATTCCAGGAGTTAGGACAAATAAATCATGACAGTACGACTTAAATAAAGAAAGTGGAAGCCCTTTCCGATATTTTGTTTGCAGGAGGCTGCTCATTTTTAATAAATTTTTGTATCCGTTATGATTTTTTGCTAACAGAACAAAGGGATAGGCTTCTTCTTTTATTTGTACAGAAGCAGTTAAACCTAAAATTGGTTTAATTCCCTTTTTTTTGCACAATTTATAAAAAGCAATAGCCCCATACATAACATGTTCATCTGTAAGAGCAAGGGCAGAAAATCCGTTTTTTTCCGCTTCTTCTACTAACTTATGTATACTTGCAGCACTCGAAAGCAAGCTGTAAGCACTTTTTACTTGAAGGTGAACGAATGACAATCAAACTCCCACCTTTTCACTAATGTTATACCTCATTATAGTCTTATTCCATTATACAAATAAAGCGAAATTGCTTTTATTCATTGTAGGCATCTCGACCATGAGGGATATATTTTGTGTTTGTCCATATATATAGTATCGAAAGGATGATGTCATATGCATTCAGAAGCATTTATTTCAACATTTATAAAAGTGTATTTTATTGCTTTTGGTGTTTTATTTGGGGGAGCATTAATCGGAGGGATTGGGGCATATTTAGTAGGAGAGGCACCGCTTACCTCTATATTCAGGTTAGCAAACAAACTAAAGATTTGGGCACTTGTTGCAGCCATTGGCGGCACTTTCGATACATTTTACAGTTTTGAACGAGGGCTTTTTGATGGAGCTACAAAGGATATTGTGAAGCAAATTCTCCTTATTATGTCAGCAATGGGAGGGGCGCAAACAGGCTGGCTACTCATTACTTGGTTTACTCAGGAGCATGTGTCATCATGAGAATCCCACCGTATTATCAAAAGCCATCTTGGCAGCGCTTTTTTGTTGGAATGGTTTTCGGAGCGATGATTAGCTGGGGATTTTTTTTATATTCATATAGTGTTCTTCAGGAAAAAAACGTCGAAATCATTACGAAGCAAAAAGATACCATTAAACAGTTGAGAAAAGAAAACAAAATTTGGAAGGAAGACATCCAAAAATTAAATGATCAAAACGAAAAATTATTAACTGTCCAAAATATAAAAGTGAACATTAAAAATGCTGAGCGTTATAAATTGGATAAAATTATGGAATACTTAATAAAAAAGCACGTTGAAGAAGATTTATCAGACTTGAAAGCGAAAGATATTGAAAGTGTGATTAACACTAGACATTTAATCACGAAAGCTATTGAAAATGAGGAATTTAAGGTGGAGGATAAAGAATATAAAGCAAAAGTATCACAACTTGTCATTTCTACAACGATTATTGTAGAAATCGAAATTGTTTCTGTAAAATAATTCCTTTCTTATAGGCTTTTTTCGTAAACTTTGTTCGGTTCACGTCACACTAAAGTGGGAGATAGCAAGCGTGTCGCTTGCCTGGACAGTCGAAAAGCTATGGTTGTAAAGCAACAATCTTTTAGAAAAGAGCCTTCTTATTTAAAAATGTGAACAACTAATAAAAAAACTTGAAAGTTTTTTGAATATTTTTTAATTTTATCGCATTTATTTTTATTTTTGGATACAATAAAGATAAAGAAATATCATAATTGTAAAAGTACCAATTACAGCTCTTAAAACGCAAAACTTCTCAAAGAGAAAATGGAATCATTTTACAGCGTAACGTGATTTCGTACAGCGAGCAAAAAAAAGTGAAAGGAGGAAGTGAAAATGTTTGTCATTGACCATAAACAAATGGCTAAAGAAAAAGTGAATCAAATTCGAAAAGGTAGATCTGCATATGCGGAATCTGCAAATTTAGTGAGCTTAATTAAAAAGGAGCTAGAATGTGAAAATATAAAAGTATATGAAGATGTCACTGAATTCGGCTGCTGGTTTATTCCTGTTCGCGAAGAACAATAGCTTCTGAGCCTCATACTCATGATCCGCCTTCATTAGCTCCCTCTTACTCTTTATTCCATAATTCAGTAAAAATATTACAGCCATTCAAAAAATGTTGCAGACTTATGAATCACTGGGGCTGTCCAAAAAGTCACGTTAACTGACTTTTTGGACCCCTTTTATTTATTTATGCATTTTCACAAAGCGCCTCTAGCTCGGCAATAATTTTGTCAGCTTCATCCCAGTTGTAAATGGTTGCCCCAGCTGCTAATGGGTGGCCTCCACCATTAAATTTTTTGGCTAATTCGTTTATGATAGGTCCTTTTGAACGGAAGCGAACACGAATTTGTTCTTTTTCTTCAATGAAAAATACCCAAGCCTTTAATCCTTCAATATTCCCAAGCGCTCCAACTAATTGAGATGCTTCAGAAGGGAGAACGTTGTATTCTTGCAACAATTGTTTTGTCATTTTGATATAAGCAGCACCAGACTTGAACATCGTAAAGTTTTGTAATAAATATCCGTGTAATTTAGCTACATTAAGCTTCGTTTTATACATTTCATTATATAAGTCTGTATAGGAGAAGTCATATTCAATTAATTCACTAGCATATTTAAACGTTTTTTTCGTTGTACTTGGAAATAAAAACCTACCTGTGTCCCCTACAATTCCAGCATAAATAAGCCGAGCACACTCTTTTGACATTGAAAGGCCAAAATCTTTTCCGTATAAGTAAAATTCATATATCATTTCACTAACTGAGCTTGCACTCGTATCAACCCACAATAAATCACCATATGCATCTTCATTCGGATGATGGTCGATTTTGATTAAAAAGTCCCCTTTATTATATCTTTGATCACTAATACGCTCTTGATTGGCCGTATCGCAAACAATGACAAGAGCTCCGTCGTACTCATGATCATCAATTTGGTCCATTTTATACAAAAATTCGAGGGATGGATCTTCTTCTCCAACAACAAAAATTTGTTTACTAGGAAATGAGCTTTTTAAAAGCTCTGCTAATCCACATTGAGACCCATATGCATCAGGATCTGGACGAACATGGCGGTGAATAATAATTTTGTCATATTGCTTAATTTTTTCTAAAATTTCCTTTTTCATTACATTCTCCTTCTTTATCATGACTTTTCTATCATTATTAAACCATATTCTAGAGAAATAAATGAAGAGTTATTGGTAATTTCATTCTAGAAGCATTAAAATAATAATTGGATTTTAATGATGGAGGTTGTTTTATGCCAGTATTTGTTATTCTTATTGTCCTTTCCCTCTCTTTTTATGTATTTTATAAAATAAAATTTTTTCAAGCGAAAAAACCTATGGAGAAACAATGGATCTCAACTAAATCGAGCATCGCACTGGGCTTATTTGTTTTCTTTTTCGGTTTAAATCAACTATTTTTATTTCGTTCAACTGTTTCGCTTATTGTCGGTATTATATTTATTCTCATTGGTGCTTTAAGCTCATGGGCTGGCTATAAGGCATACAAACATTACTACCTTTTAGCGGTTAAAGAAGCCGAAGAATCAAGATAAAAGTCAAAAAGGGACAGGGTCCAGTGAAAGGCCTGTCCTTTTCATGATTAATAGCGATCAATTAGCTGCACCATTAACATCGCCTTACCAACTACTACCCCATTTTGATAAACTTCAACGTCGATTTTCCCGAACTTTCTACCTACGTCCAAAATTCTCGGATGAATTTCAATGATGCTCTCCATTTGCACTGGTTTTAGAAAATAAATCGTCATATTTTCTACTACTAATTCCCCTTTTTTTTGCTGCCGTAAATGGTAGTTGGCCGCTTCCGTAATTAACGTAGTAAAGGCTCCATAGGAAATGGTTCCATATTGATTCGTCATTTGCGGTGTTACTTCACAGCGGAAAACATTTGTTTCTTTCGCATCATCAGATAAATTGACAATTTGTCGAGTAATAATATCATCAATCTTTTCTCCCGTGTGTGGTTGTCGTTGGATGGATTGCAATGCTTTTAGCACATCTTGTCGACTAATGATTCCTTCTATTTGCCCGCTTGAATTCACAACAGGAAGCATTTCGATCCCTTCCCAAACCATCATTTGCGCTACGGAGGCAACAGATGTTTTTCCAGAAACTGTAATCGGATTTTTGGTCATAACTTTCTCAATCAAAGCATGTTTTTCATGGCCCATTATATCTTTGGAAGTCACGATTCCAACTACCTTTAAATTAGAATCAATAACTGGGAAACGGCCATGACCTGTCTTTTTGTTATATTCATACCATGTTTCAATTTTATCATCAGGCTTTAAAGATACAGTTTTTTCAACAGGTGTTAAAATATCTTCAACTAAAACGATTTCTTTTTTAATCAGCTGGTCATATATTGCTCGGTTAATCATGGTGGCAACGGTAAACGTATCATAACTCGTTGAAATGATCGGAAGTTCGAGTTCATCCGCTAATTTTTTATTGTACTCGTCTGTATCAAAGCCCCCGGTAATTAAAACGGCAGCTCCGGCTTCTAACGCAGATTGCTGAGCTTTCGTTCTATTTCCAACAATTAATAAGTTGCCGGCCCCTGTGTAGCGCATCATTGCCTCAAGCTTCATGGCACCGATTACAAATTTATTTAACGTTTTATGAAGCCCAGCTCTTCCGCCAAGTACTTGTCCATCAACAATATTGACAACCTCTGCATAAGTAAGCTTTTCAATATTTTCCTTTTTCTTTTGTTCAATTCGAATCGTACCTACTCGTTCAATCGTACTAACATACCCTTTATTTTCAGCATCTTTAATTGCTCGGTAAGCAGTGCCTTCACTAACATTCATCACTTTCGCAATTTGTCTAACCGAAATTTTTTCACCAATTGGCAATGATTCAATATATTGTAAAATTTGCTCATGTTTTGTCGCCAAACCATTTCACCCTTTTTCTGGTCAGTCTATTAAATGTGACAACTTCTTAAACAACTTTATTATATCGGTGAAAAGGTTTCTTATCAATGTAATGACGACTGCTGACGCTTATACTTATTAGATGTAGTTTTTTTGCCTTTTAAGACATTGTATTTTTTATCTTGATCAAGATATCCGTATAAGTTTCCACCGATCGTACAAAGTGCAAAAATCAACCAGGTCAAAGAAAAAATAGTTTGCTCAAGCGATTTTGTCACGGAAAGATAAGGAAGACTATAAAAAAGAAGTCCAATACTTAAACAAAAATAAAGTAATCTTTTCAACTTTATCTTTTCCTCCTATTTATTTTCACCTACTTTCTATATTGCATACGAGGCTTGATTCGATTTTATGATAATTTTTTATTATTAAAAAAGCTCGGCGGTTGCCGAGCTTTCAGACTGCCCACAAACGATTGCATTCTTTGTTTCTTTTTTACTTCGCCCGCATCGCGCTTCATTACCGTACTTGGTATCTCCTCTCCTCATCGGGCTCGTGCCTCGAGACATGGGTTTCATTCAGCCTGAAAAGTCGTTCTATGTAGACTTTGTCTACAAACTACTTCAGGATAACTCAATCGACTCACCTGGTGAAAGAACCTTTCCAACTCCTTCAGGAAGTAATTGTACAAAGCTATGGGGGTTTTGTTGAATAACAGGAAATGTATTGTAATGGATTGGTACAACTCTTTTCGCCTTAAGCCATTTTGCTGCATCGCTAGCATCTTCTGGGCCCATCGTAAAGTTATCACCGATTGGCAGGAATGCTACGTCAATTTCATGACGCTCCCCAATCATTTTCATGTCAGAAAACAACGCAGTATCTCCTGCATGATAAATCGTTTTTCCTTCAGCTGTAAACAAGATTCCTGAAGGCATCCCTGTATAAATGATATTTTGCTGTTCATCAGAATAGCTTGACCCATGAAAAGCTTGTGTCAGTTTCACTTTTCCAAAATCAAATGTATGCGCACCACCAATGTGCATAGCATGTGTTTGAATTCCTTTGTAGCTTAAGTATGTAGCGAGCTCAAAAGGAGCAATGACAAGGGCATTATTTCTTTTGGCTATTTCCACTGTATCTCCTACATGATCATTATGGCCGTGTGTTAACAAAATCGCATCAACCTTGACATCCTCTACTTTTAAATCCGTAAGCTCGTTGCCATTAATAAAAGGATCAATGATCACTTTTGTCCCATTCGTCTCAATTTGAACAACTGAATGTCCATGGTATGATATTTTCATAAATTCCCCCTCCTCTTTTCTTCTATCGTACAAAAAATTTTATGAATTGTCATACGATTACTATTCTAAATTTCTTTTACATTCCTTGTAAAATCTCAAGTGCGGATTTGTAAGGCAACTGATGGGCTTCTGCAACCGCTTTATAGGTGACGTATCCATTTAACGTATTTATCCCTTTACGTAGCGACTCATTTTCAAGTGCCGCTTTATGATAGCCTTTATTCGCAATTTGCAAAGCATATGGGACTGTAACGTTCGTTAAGGCGATCGTAGAAGTTCTAGGAACGGCCCCTGGCATATTAGCAACTGCATAGTGTAAAACTCCAAATTTTTCATAAGTTGGATTGTCATGTGTGGTTATCCGATCCGTTGTTTCAAAAATTCCTCCTTGGTCAATGGCAATATCGACAACGACAGAGCCTTTAGCCATCGATTGAACCATTTCTTTAGTAACTAATTTCGGCGCACGAGCACCCGGTATTAAGACAGCGCCAATGACTAAGTCCGACTCTTTCACGGCTTCCATGATATTATAAGGATTTGACATTAACGTATGAACATCTCGTTTAAATACATCTTCAAGCTGACGAAGGCGATCAAGATTTACATCTAATATCGTTACATCAGCTCCTAAACCAACGGCAATTTTGGCCGCATTTGTCCCTGCTACACCTCCGCCTATAATGGTTACTTTTCCTCTTTTTACCCCTGGTACTCCTCCTAATAAGATTCCTTTTCCCCCTTTCGTTTTTTCTAAAAATTGAGCCCCAATTTGGGCAGCCATTCTTCCAGCTACTTCGCTCATCGGTGTTAAAAGGGGTAAAGAACCATTTGGAAGCTGTACGGTTTCATAGGCGATTCCAACCACTTTTTGATCGATTAGCGCTTTTGTTAATTCCGGCTCTGCTGCCAAATGTAAATACGTAAATAAAATAAGCCCTTCACGAAAATAAGAATATTCTTCTTGGAGCGGCTCTTTTACTTTCATCACCATATCCATCGACCAAATATCCGCAGCCGAATTTAATATTTTCGCTCCCGCTTTTTCATATTGATCATCCGCAAACCCCGAACCAATACCAGCTCCTTTTTCTATATAAACGTCATGTCCGGAATTGATTAAATGAACGACTCCTGCTGGCGTGATGGCAACACGATTTTCATTGTTTTTCAATTCTTTAGGAATGCCAATTTTCATTTATAACCCTCCATTATGAATAAGGTTATTACAATTATTTCCTTATAAATGTATAAAAAACCTATATAATTAATCATTTTGAGATGTTTGGCATTTTATGTGGAGAAAAATGAGAGAGACATCCTTTTCAAACAATGAAAGCGCCCATCTTTGAAAAAGCTCTTTTCTAAAGGATTGTTGCTTTACATAGCTTTTCGAATGCTTGCTATGTCACTTACAAGCTTGACGTGAACCGAACAAAAGATGATTGTCGGACAAGTGTAATTTGTCCGACCGCATGCATTGTTCGGTTCATGGACAGTCGAAAAGCAACAAAGGTTACGAAAACAGCCTTGAAAAAAGATAGTCATTTTCGATTCATTATATTTGAAATCGGTGTATAACATCAGCACCACCAGTCGCTTCAATGATTGCTCCAGTAATAAAATCGGATCTCTCTTCACATAAAAAAGAGATGATTCTTGCAATATCTTCTCCAGTTCCAGAACGCCCAACCGGAGTATTATCATCCTTTTTTTCTTTCGCATAATCAATGGTCGCTTCTTTCATTTCTCCGGCAATATTTCCTGGACATACCATGTTTGCTGTAATTCCATTTTCTGCTTCCTCAATGGCAATCGTTTTCGTTAATGAAACAAGACCAACTTTTGCTGCACTAAAAGCAGAACGATGAAGCCAACCAGAGGCATCATTTGCTCCTTGAAAGCCATATGTAATAATCCGGCCATAACGCTGCTTTCTCATGATTGGTATAACTAATTTCACAAGGTGAAAAACGGAGCTTAAGTTGCCTTCTAGCATCTCATACCATTCTTTATCTTTGTAATCGACTAATTTTTTACGTTCAAATATATACGGACCTGCGTTGTTAATTAAACAATCAATTCGACCAAATTGTTGGTAGCCTTTTTCCACTAATCGAACTAAATCATTTTTTTTCGTTACATCACCTTGTACAAAAAGCATTCGATCTTCTTTGTGCAAAAAGGCTTTATGCAATTGTTCAGCCGCTTTCGCATCACTTCGATAAAGAACGGTTACAGCATATCCATTTTCCAAAAACATCTCTGTTACTTTTCTTCCTAACCCTTTTGTACCAGCTGTAATAATCGCATGCCGCACATTTGACTCCTCCCTGTACGTCTTTACAGATTGGACTGCTACCTCCATTTTACAATTAAATGACTTTCAAGAGAAATAAATAAATTATTTTTAAGCTCGGTTTTTGGCAGGGGGCAACTTCATTACTGCCTAATAATATGTTCTCAAACAAAAAAACGATGCAAAATTGCATCGTTTTAATGTTCATCTTGTCTTTCAAAAAAATTGTCTTCTAACTGCTGATCGACAACACCACTTAAATAAGCGTTCGTTATTTGCTTAGTTGTTTCCATTGATCCATCTTCGTCATAATAAATGGATTCTTTTGTGTGTCGTTTTTGCTCTTTTTTCACGGTGTTCAACTCCTTTTCACCCTTATTTCGTGATATGCTTTTGTGAACACCATTATTTTTCGACTCATTCAAAACGTTATACGTTATCATTATCATCAATAAATGAGAGATTTTGCCAGATGAAGCTGTTTTTTCACTTCTGAAAAACCAGTTCCCCCTTCACTATTCCGTTTATTAACGGCTGTATAAGGGTTTAACACCTCATATACATCTTCATCAAAAAGTTCATTCGCCTCTTTAAATTCAGCCATGGACAAATCTTTCAAATAAATTCCTTTCTCAATACATAAATAAACGAGTTTTCCGACAACTTCATGTGCTTTTCGGAATGGAAGACCCTTTTTGGCAAGATAATCAGCCAGCTCGGTGGCATTTGAAAAATCTTCATTTACCGATTGTTCCATCTTCTCTTTATTTATTTTCAACGTACGAATCATTCCCGTCATGATTTCTAAGCAGCCTTCGATCGTTTTAACCGTATCAAACATTCCTTCTTTATCTTCTTGCAAGTCTTTGTTGTATGCTAGTGGAAGACCCTTAAGTACAGTTAAAAGCGATATTAAATGACCGAAGACTCGACCAGATTTTCCGCGAATAAGCTCTGCCATATCAGGATTTTTCTTTTGCGGCATAATACTGCTTCCTGTAGAGTACGTATCGTCCATTTCCACAAATTGAAATTCCTGTGAGCACCATAAAATTAGTTCCTCACAAAATCTAGAAAGATGAACCATTAAAAGTGAACTGTTGCTTAAAAATTCTACGATAAAATCCCGGTCACTCACCGCATCTAAGCTATTTGGATAAACACGGTCAAATTCAAGTAGTTTAGCTGTTAATTGACGATCAATTGGAAATGTCGTCCCCGCTAAGGCAGCACTGCCAAGCGGGCACACATTTATTCGTTTTAACGATTCGGAAAATCTCTCTTTATCACGCTGCAGCATCCATACATAAGCAAGTAAATGATGAGCTAATGATATCGGCTGAGCCCGTTGCAAATGAGTATACCCGGGCAAAATGGTTTCAACATGGTCCTCAGCCTTTTCAATTAATGCCTTTTGCAACGATTGAATGAGCTCTAAAATATGTTGAACGTGTTTGCGCAAATATAAATGCATATCAGTAGCTACTTGATCGTTACGACTTCTGCCTGTATGCAGCTTACCGCCAACGGGTCCAATTTCATCTATTAAAAGTTTTTCTATATTCAAATGTATATCCTCATATTTAACAGAAAACGACAATTCATTATTTTTCGCTTTTTCTAATAAAGATTGTAGACCTTTTTGAATGGAATCGGCTTCCTCTTCCTCAATAATGTTCGTAGCCTTAAGCATTTCAACGTGTGCTAAGCTTCCTTGAATATCCTCTTCCACTAATTCTTTGTCGAAAGAGATGGATGCATTAAATTCATCGACCCATTTTTCAGGAGTTTTTTGGAAGCGTCCTCCCCAAAGTTTGTTCATACCTCCACCTTCTTATTTTGAACAATGCTGTTAACTTTTGTAGGTAAGCCCCATAATGAAATAAATCCTACTGCTGCCTCATGATCAAATGAATCATCTGCTGTATATGTTGCTAGCTTTTCATCGTAAAGAGAATATTTTGATTTTCTTCCTTCTACAATCGCATGCCCTTTAAATAGTTTGACACGCACAGTACCAGTAACAAATTTTTGTGTTTCTTTTAAGAACGCTTCTAACGCTTGTTTTAATGGTGAAAACCATAAGCCGTTATAAATCAGCTCCGCCATTTTTTGTTCGATTAATGGTTTAAAATGAGCTACTTCTTTTACTAAAGTTAAATCTTCTAATTCTTTATGGGCTTTTAAAAGAGTTATCGCAGCTGGACATTCATATACCTCACGAGATTTAATACCAACTAAGCGATTTTCAACATGGTCAATACGTCCAACTCCATGTTTTCCCGCAATCGAATTTAATTGTAAAATAAGCTCATCTAATGACAATGATTGCCCGTTTAAAGCCACTGGTACACCAGCTTCAAAATCAATTTCAATGATTTCCGGTGTATCTGGTGTAAGCTCAATAGGAGCTGTAAGATCATACGCATCTTCTGGGGGAGCAGCCCATGGGTCTTCTAATATTCCACATTCATTACTTCTTCCCCATAAATTTTGATCAATAGAATATGGGCTATCAAGATTAATAGGAATTGGTATATCATGCTTTTTCGCATATTCAATTTCTTCTTCACGTGACCATTTCCATTCTCTAACAGGCGCTAACACTTGCAAGTCTGGATTTAACGCTTTTATCGAAACTTCAAAGCGAACTTGATCGTTTCCTTTACCAGTACAACCATGTGCAACAGCAACAGCTCCTGTCGTTTCCGCAATCTCGACAAGCTTTTTTGCAATCAATGGTCTAGAAAGAGCCGAAACGAGTGGATATTTCCCTTCATATAATGCATGAGCTTGAAGAGCAATTAAAGCATATTCATCTGCAAATTCTTTTTTCGCATCAATGACATAAGATTGTACGGCTCCTACCTTTAACGCTTTTTCTTTAATGAACTGCAAATCTTTCCCTTCTCCAACATCTAAACATAATGCGACAACATCATAACCTTTTTCTTGAAGCCACTTGATCGCTACAGATGTATCTAAACCTCCAGAATAAGCTAACACAACTTTAGGATTTGCCATACTGAATTCCCCTCTCCGTTGAATAAAATCAAATATATGCATAAAAATTAATTTGTTTTTATAAAAATACAATCGATTTATAACAAATGTATCAGCTTTAGCTGATTTTTTCAACCGTTTTTTTAAAGTTTATGGATAATTTATGCATACTGTTTTACAATGAAATAAGGATTGAATATATGGGGGCGATTTCCTTGCAATTTTTTCAATATAACGAAAGGCTAGGCATCATGCTTCCTCACCTTGAAAAACGTTTGGAAGAATATGAAGAAACGATACAAGAAGAAATCTTATTGAAATGGGAACAAATTCGTGGGAAAATCCCTGATCGAATCAAAAGTTTAGAACAATGGATCAATCAAAAGCAAACACAATTAGAAGAGGAAGAGGATTTTGAAACGTCCTGTTTATTAAATTCACAAATTGCCGAACTTGCTTCCATCATCAATGATTTATGGATTTGGTATCGAATATAATGGCAAAGAGCGTACTAAAGTTGTACGCTCCCTCGATTATGTAAAATCCTTTTTCCTTTCCAGCAATAGACGATATTGATAAAATTTATGAGCATAGGTTGTACAAGCCTTTGTCATCTGATAATTAATGCCAGCGCCTAAAGCCACACTAAATATCGGTATATTCTGCACTTTTTTCTTTTTCAACATTTTCATAACGAAAAGCTTCATGATTTGTTTTATTAAATTTTCAATCGTTTGTTCATTCGCTAATTGATCACTGCCATAGTAAAAATACGGGTTTTCAAATGGTTCGGTTATTTCCTTTTTCAAATCAACCCACGCTTCATATTTTAAATGTGGTGGCATAAAAGAAGCATGGAAAACTTTTAAGGCGAGCATCATTTCATAAGGCGCGTTCACTTCATTCCCATAGCTCATAGCAATCATTTGTACAGCTCTTAAATTAATCACAAGCTGGGAAGGTAAATCTAACCCGAGAAAGAAAGCTCCTCCTGTACCCGTTGCAGCTCCTTGTAATAATGAATATAAACGGTGTTTTGATACTTCCATTTCAGCTAAATAATGTAAATGATCAATGGATAATGTTTTTAAATCTTGAATGGATGAAATGTTTTCAGAATAAAGCCTAGCATTGTTCAAAAGGCGTTTTCTTGATTCCATTAGCCAATCAGAATTTTGGATAATGGAGTGGATATAAAAAAAAGCTTGGTCCACCTTTTCAGCTACTTTTTTTCTTAACGCAACTGGAACCTCGTTCATTCTCTGCTCAATCCAATGATGATACGTTCGCACAAAATCTGAACGATGATCGGCCATTAAGTCTTGTTCCCATGAAGACAACTCGTGAAAAAGCTGTTCTTCTCTTTTCGTAAGCACTCTTTCATGCCACCCTTTCCAATATACGTCTTGAAATCCACATATTTCTTTTATTATATCATGCCTTTTTTCTTAAATTAACATAACGCAAAAAGAAAAAAGCAACTATTTCATGCATCCATTACATGAAAATCGTTGCTTAAAAATTTATGTCTTGGTTTGATCCGTGCCACTTTTTATAGTAAAATGGCTAAAACCACTTAGATTCCAGCAATTCTCACAACATCTCTAGCAATCATGACTTCTTCATTCGTTGGAATGACGATAACTTTTACTGGTGAATGCGGATAATTAATGAATGCTTCTTTTCCGCGCACTTTATTAAGAGCTGGATCCCAATACACACCCATAAATTCTAATCCGCGTAAAACACGTTCACGGACAACATCACTATTTTCTCCTATACCAGCTGTAAAGATGATCGCATCAACACCACACATCCGTGCCGCATAAGAACCGATATATTTATGAATACGATCAGCAAATACTTGTAATGCCAGTTTGGCACGTGGGTGACCGTTTTCTGCTGCTTCTTCAATATCACGTAGGTCACTAGATAATCCAGATAAGCCTAATAAACCACTTTTCTTATTTAATACATTGATCACTTCATCAGCATCTTGACCTGTTTTATGCATAATATATGGAATTAACGCAGGGTCAATACTTCCTGAACGTGTTCCCATCGCTACTCCTTCAAGTGGTGTAAATCCCATAGAAGTGTCGATGGACTTACCGCCTTCAACCGCTGCGATACTTGCACCATTTCCTAAGTGGCAAGAAATGAGACGAAGCTGTTCAATCGGCCGACCTAATAATTCAGCTGCACGCTCTGTCACATATTTATGAGAAGTGCCGTGGAACCCGTATTTGCGAATACCGTATTTTTCATAGTATTCGTAAGGCAAACTATATAAATAAGACTCCTCTGGCATTGTTTGATGGAAGGCTGTATCAAAAACCGCAACTGCTGGTACATTTGGCAAAACATCTTGAAAGGCCTTTATTCCAATGACATTTGCCGGGTTGTGAAGCGGTGCTAAATCAGATAAAGCTTCTATTTTCTGCAACGTATCTTCCGTAATTAACACGGAGTCGTTAAATAATTCACCACCATGTACAACACGGTGTCCAATTCCCTCAATTTCATCTAATGATTTAATAATTCCATATTCCGTAAGTTTTTGCAGTAAAAGTTGTACAGCAACTGAATGATCAGCAATATCCATGACTTCTTTTTTCTTTTCGCCATTAACGGTCATATTAAAAATTGAATTCTCTAATCCAATTCGTTCAACAAGGCCTTTTGTTAGTACTTCTTCACTAGGCATATCAAAAAGTTGGAATTTTAAAGATGAACTCCCTGCATTGATTGCTAATATTTTAGACATGATGTAACGCTCCTTTTTATCCCATCAATCCTATCCTATATTGTTCTCAATAGGAAGATAATCTTTTCTCACTTTTTACATTTAATCACCGTCCCTAGGACATTTCAAGTAAAAGAATGAATTGTAATCGCTATCAAATAAAAATTTTTTTATTCTGATAAATCTTTTTATTTGGATAGTTAAAAAAATAACCGCGTGCGAATCGCATACGCGGCTTTATGTATTCACTTAATTCATATTTTCTTTAAACCATTTATCTATTTGATTTATAATGGATGACATCGCTCGTTTATTAGTAAACTTCGGAAGCTCTACTAATAAAGCTTGTTTTGGCGGCTGAGCATGTTTTGATTTCTTTTGCAATATAAATATACTTTTCGCAAAGTCACCTTTTTTAAATAAAGAGAGAGGCAATTGCAATAGCCCTAGTATAATGGCATTTTCTTTAATAAATTTGTGCAGTTTCGGTGCTTCTTTCGTCTCAAAAAGATTGTTTGGTATTAAGAAGAATAAATACCCTCCTGGTTTTGTATATTTTAAGCTCTGTTCGATAAATAAATGATGAGCATAAGAATGACCTTCATCAGCCTTTAATTGAAACTTTTGTGCGCCAACATCATTTGGATAATATCCAACAGGTAAATCACAAATCGTCATATCTACTGGATCAACGAATAACGGCTCTAAGCTGTCTTGATGAAAAAACTCAATCGGATGCTTTTGCAAATTGGCACCGACTAAAGCTAATTTTAGAAGTAGGTCATCGACATCGATGCCGTTAGCTTGAATTTGTTTATGATGTAAATGATTTAAAACAGTAGTTAATAAATTACCGGTACCTACTGCGGGATCAAGTAATCGTATTTTGTTATGATCTTTTACAAATTTGTTGATTAAATAGCTTAAAAATAATCCAACTGTATCGGGGGTCATTTGATGATTCGGATGGGATGCTTCTTTTAATCCTTTTAATACGGCTAATTGGTAAGCTTTCCTAATTTCTTCGTTCGAATATACATTTAAATGAGCATTTTGATAGTGTTTCAGAAGCTTTTTGCGACTGACTTCACTAATGGATTCTTGTAAAACATCACCATGGAATAAATTTTCCCCTGTTTCAGCTACCGATTCAATATATGTACAATCCAGTTCCTTTTTGATGATTTCAGCTGTCTCATCCAAAACTGTAAACAATTTCTCAACATTTGTCGAACTGTGCATAGATGATCCTCTCCTTTATTAGAGATCCCATCTCTCCATTCTAACCTTCATATATAAAACTGGCAAGCTAGAACAAAAGCACAGGGCGTTTGGACCGAGGAGTAAAAGCTGGATCATTTCAGTAGGACGGTCGACATGGTTCATGTGAAAATATGGAAGTTTGATTACCGCTAACGCCCGGAGCTTTATGTGCCTTCGAAAACTTCATATAAATAAAAAGGGCCCTATTTTGGCCCTTTTAGCATGTTTATTGAGCGTTTTTAGCTGCTTCGATTGCTGCCTCGTAGTTTGGATGATCCGTTACTTCACTTACATACTCTACATATGTCACTTGATCATTGCTGTCGACAACGAATATCGCACGTGCAAGCAAACGTAATTCTTTTATTAATACACCATAAGCTTCTCCAAAAGACACATCGCGATGGTCTGAGAGCATTTGTACGTTATCAATCCCATTTGCTCCACACCAGCGCTTTTGTGCAAATGGAAGATCGACACTAATGGTTAATATTTGAACATTGTCAAGTTTTGCTGCTTCCTCATTAAAGCGACGTGTTTGCGCATCACATACACCGGTATCAATAGAAGGGACGACAGAAATGAGTCGAACCTTGCCTTTGGAATCAGCAAGTGTAACTTCAGATAAATCGTTAGCTAGCACTTTAAAATCAGGTGCTTGATCTCCAACCTTCACTTCATTTCCAACTAACGTTACAGGTTTTCCTTTGAACGTAACATTTGCCATCGTCATGTTACCTCCTTCTTAATGTATTCATAGTAACTATATCTTGTATTTTTCCAAATTGCAAAATAAATCCCAACAATTATGATAAATTTCTCCTCTTTATTCCTTGATCAAAAAAGAAAACTCGGTTGTACCGAGTTTTTAATGGAAAATCTTAAATATCTAAATCATCTTTTTTTCGATCGTCATTTTCCTTATTTTTATTAAATAAAGCTTGTATTTTTTCAATGGTTTGCGGCGCTAAATCTAAAATTTTTTCATAAAGATGTGTACTTTCATCTAGGTGAAGCATTTTAACTCCATTCGTTCCAACAACTAAAAAAGCAATAGGAGTAATAGATACTCCACCGCCGCTGCCTCCACCGAAAGGCAATTTTCCTTTTTCACTAGTTGTGCTGCCACCATATTGGCTGCTATGTTTTTTCTCATTTAATGACGTATGAAATTCACTTCCACCTGCCGCAAAACCAAATCCAACTTTGGACACGGTTAAAATCACGCTCCCATCAGGAGTTTCCACAGGATCACCAATGATTGTATTGACATCAATCATTTCTTGTAAATTTTCCATGGCCGTTTTCATTAATCCTTGAATCGGATGTTCACTCATCATATTGTGCCTCCCTTAAGCTGACTGATCGTTATTTTTATTTTTTATAAAAAGAGGGGATGTTGTTTTTCTTAGAACTGGTTTTCCCCCTATCCAATATTTAACGAAACGTAATCCTGTTAAAATAGCATACCCTAAACGAAAATAAATCATACAATTGAAAGTTATTTTGGAAGTTGGTTGTTGAAAATCTGGTGTAATGGAGATATGCGGATGATTTTTTACTTTCATATACCTTGTAAGCAATTGTAAAACTAAACCTTTTATCGACCAAGCCACTCCTGTCACAACACCCGTTTTAGCGGCATCCCCTCCCCCTACATACGTGTGCCATTCTAACGAACAAATGTTAACATGTTTGAAAAATCGTTGAATAATTTTTTGTAAACCAACCACATGTCTCGCTATTTCTTTAAAGTTATGCAAACTGTCGAAAATATCTTGGATTGTTATTTTTTTCATTTTCTTTTGTTCAAAATTTGTTTTCTTCCCTTTTCTTTTATTTTCTTTCATAATAATTTGTGCTTTTTGTTTATCAACCTTAACGAACGGAATATCGATCGAATATTTTAACAATCCAAAAAATGTTTTAAATTTTATTCGATAATGGTCATGATCGCCGTCATGATAAATATCAAAGACAATGGTAACTTTAGTACACAAAAGGATTAGGAAAAATAATAAGAGCAAGATGAGTGACCAAGCCATCCAGTTCATGAAATCCTACACTTCCTTTCAGTGACCATTATGTCCTCCTCCTAAAAAAATAAACCTGTCATTACGACAGGTTTTAACGACCTTCATGAATAACTGTTGTATCTGTAAATAAGTCATGTAATCCTTGCTTTTTTCTTGTAAAGGCAACAATTACATAGCCGATCCAAATCTTATTTGATATATACCGTCCGATTAATTCTCGAAATAACACATCACTCCATGTAAGGGTTTCTCGATTCAAGGATATAACACGTAAACCGAATACCATTTTTCCTAATGTTTGCCCGAAATATTTTGTCATCAAAACAAAATATGAAAAGAAAATAACCGCACCGATAATTTGATTAGGTGAAAAAATAAAAGAGGTTTTCGAAAGATCAAACAACAGAAAAATGGGATTCACGATTATGCCATTTATGCTGACAATAACAATTAAATCAAGTAAATACGCCCAAAACCTCATCCAAAATCCGGCAAAATCATACTTTTTTTCATCACCAACGGGGGCTCTTTCTTCTAATTTTTGTTCTTTTACGTCTTCAAAGGTAACATCCAATTGATACACCTCCTAATCCTTCCTTTTTAAATCTTATTCTGCATAAAGGTACATAAGTCGAGGAGAGTTTGGCTGACTAATAAATTTATAAATAAGAGTTGATTCTATATCATCAGCGAAAATTTTATTTGCACTCATTGTTAACAATGAACTAATACCAACAGATGACTTATATTGAAATACAAGTGGATTTTCCAATTTTAAATCTTTTTTCATGTGTTCAATCACGTCTTCAAAATACGCTAAATCGTCTACAAGATTTAATTTTTTTGCTTGACGTCCATCATATATACGCCCATCTGCAATATGGCGAACTTCACTTTCAGACATGTTTCTTCCGTCTTTAATCACTTGAACAAACCCTTCATAAGCATTATTAACCATTGACTGTAATATGGCTCTCTCTTCTTCCGTCATTTCTCTTGCTGGGGACATGATGTCTTTATATGGACCGCTCTTAATCGTTTCAAATTTCACACCATACTTTTCGGCAAGTTCACTATAATTAATCCCTTGCATAATAACCCCTAATGAGCCAGTGATGGTATCTGGTGCAGCAAAGATTTTTGTTGCTACAGTTGAAATGTAGTATCCACCTGAAGCGGCCATAGTTCCCATCGATACATAAATAGGTTTTTCATACTTCTCTTTTAATTCTTGTAATTTTTTATGGATTTCCGCACTTTCAACAACCCCACCACCTGGAGAATTTATTTTTAAAATAACTCCTTTAACAGCCGGATCTTCTCCAGCTTCTTCAATCATTTGTAAAAATTTGCGATGTTGATAGCCTACATTTTCAAATAATGATGTAACATCTTCTCCTACATCTTGAATGACACCATTCACTTCAAGAACAGCAATTTTTTCTGTCGGCATTCCATCTTCAATGATATCTTCCGAAAATGAATCTTCTAGCCATTGGTCAGATAAGCTATTCGCATTGTTTGCAAAAAAAGTGGTGACACTTATAATGGACGAAAATACAAATAAAACTACTGCAATACCTAAAGCTGCCCATCTTTTTCCATTCACAAGTTATTCCTCCTCAATTTTTCAGGTTGTATGGTAAAATTAGAAACAACATAAGTATTTTACCACTATTTATGCAGTTTGTGGAGAAACTTTCCAAATTTCACAAGGAGGACCAATATGGATCATCGCCGCAATGTTTACTTTTTTTACAAAGAAGAAGAATCGTTAAAGCCAAAAATTTCGGAATTATTTAAACTTGCCATCGAAAATGATTTTACAGTTGTAGATCATTATCAAAAAGCCAATATTATTGTCAGCATCGGTGGTGACGGTGCTTTTTTACAGGCGGTTCGGAAAACGAATTTCCGCGATGATTGCTTATATGTAGGAATTTCCACAGAAGGAACCGTGAGCTTATATTGTGATTTTCACATTGATCAAAAAGAAAAGATGGTAGAGGCGATGAAATTAGCTAAAATTGAAGTGCGTCGCTACCCGACGATTGATGTGATCATTGATGGAAAGGCACATTTTCATTGTTTAAATGAATGTACAGTGAAATCTGGGATTATTAAAACATTTGTTCTTGATGTTTTTATTGATGATCTCTACTTTGAAACGTTTCGTGGCGATGGCATGATTATTGCCACCCCTACAGGTAGTACTGCCTATAATAAGTCAGTGAATGGTTCTGTTGTGGATCCAAAGCTAGAAAGCATGCAAGTAAGTGAGCTTGCTTCCTTAAATAACAATAAATACAGAACATTAGGATCATCATTCATTTTAAGTGGCGATCGAAAGCTTACTTTAAAAATTGTCCAAGATGGCAACGACTATCCAGTCATTGGCATGGATAATGAAGCATTAAGTATCAGGCATGTTGAAAAAATAGAAATATCCTTGAGCAATAAAAAAATTAAAACGGTAAAACTAAAACATAATTCTTTCTGGGAGAAGGTAAAACGTACGTTTTTATAAGAAGTTGTATGATTAGCATTTTGTTTACAAAAAGAGAGTCCGGTCCATTTAATAGACCAGACTCCTAATGTTAAGAGCTCGCTTTTTCCAACTCACGTTTTCTTAGCTCTACACGTCTAATTTTCCCTGATGTTGTTTTTGGCAGTTCCGAAACGAATTCAATTTTACGAGGGTATTTATAAGGGGCTGTTAATTGTTTAACATGTTCTTGTAAGTTCGGAATTAGATTCGGATCGTCTGGATTGACCCCTTCTTGTAATACGATAAACGCTTTTACAACATGGCCCCTAACTTCATCTGGGCTCGCTACTACTGCACACTCTTTTACAGAAGGATGTTTGACAAGAGCATCTTCAACCTCAAATGGGCCGATCGTATAACCAGAGCTTATAATAATATCATCGCCGCGTCCTTCAAACCAAAAGTATCCATCCTCGTCTTTTCGAGCCCGATCCCCAGTAATATAATATTGTCCTCTAAACTGCATCGCTGTGCGCTCTGGATCTTTATAATATTCTTTAAACAGCGCTGGTGTTGATACATGTACGGCAATATCTCCAACTTCCCCCGGCTTGCAAGGATTACCTTCCTCATCAATGATTTCAACTATGTTTCCTGGTGTTGGTTTCCCCATTGAACCAGGTTTTATTTCCATCCCTTTTAGCACCCCTACAAGAAGAGTATTTTCCGTTTGGCCATATCCATCTCTAACTTCAACATTAAAATATTTTTGAAACGTATCAATCACTTCTCGATTTAACGGTTCACCGGCAGAGACAGCACTATGAAGGGAGGATAAATGATAATCAGACAACCGATCAACTTTTGCCATTAAACGATATTCTGTTGGTGTACAACAAAGAACATTGATTTGCTGGCGTTCTAATAACTGTAAATATTTTTTCGGTTCAAAACGTCCATGATAAACAAATCCTGTTGCTCCAGAACCTAAAACCGATAAAAACGGACTCCAGATCCATTTTTGCCAACCAGGGCCTGCTGTTGCCCAAACTTTATCTTCTTCACTAATACATAGCCAATTTTTAGCCGCAGTTCTAAGATGAGCATATGCCCAACCATGTGTATGAACGACACCTTTTGGATTTCCAGTTGTTCCAGATGTATAAGATAAAAAGGCATGGCTATCCCTAGAAGTTTCTGCTATTGGCAAATTTCCACTTACACTTTCCATTTTTTCTTCCATTGAAAGCCATCCTTCAGCTCTTCCACCTATTGAGAATTTGATTAATTGTTCATATTCTTGTATTGGGTCAAACTGTTCGGTAAAATCTATATAACTAACGACACCTTTTACATCACCATGGGTAATTCGATATTGTAAATCCTTTGTTCTTAACATTTCCGAGCATGGAATCACAACAATACCTACTTTTAAGGCGCCAATATACGTAGCGTAAGCTTCAATTAATCTAGGAATCATGATTAAAACTTTATCCCCTTGTTTGATCCCCTCAGAAATTAAAGCGCTTCCAATTTGGTTCGCTTGATTCATAAGTTCGCCATATGTGATCTCTTTACTTTCTCCTTTTTCATTTTCCCAAACTAATGCCAGCTTTTCTGGATTTGACTGAGCAAAATATTGAATTTCCTCAACTAAATTGTAGCGCTCCGGTGCAATTAATCCTTGTACCATAAATTTCTCCTCCCCCAAATACTTATACATTTTCATTATATATAATGTTTTAAAATTTTTGAATAATCAATTTTTGTAATCTCCATGTTTCTCTCTCCTCTCTTTATATATAACCTTCCAAAAATATAAAAAGAGCAGGGAAACAATCCCTACTCCATAGCCATTATTATTTATAGTTGTTGGAAAGTGCCGCCTAATTGCTGCTGCGCTAAAGCAACAAGGCGCTTCGTAATTTCACCACCAACTGAACCGTTTGCACGAGAAGTTGTTTCAGGTCCTAAGTTGACACCAAACTCAGAAGCGATTTCATATTTCATTTGGTCAATCGCTTGTTGGGCCCCTGGTACAAGTAATTGGTTTGTATTATTTGAACGATTAGATTGTTGAGCCATGTGTTTTCACCTCCTTGTGTGTATAGAATGTGAAAAAACACATGGCTTCATTCAAAATGAATTATGGTAATTATTTCGCTAAAAGGACAAGATTACAACAATTTATCCATTTCTTTTTCTAAGTTTAGTGTTTTCTTATCAGGCAATGTAACGGTCACAGTTTGTTCAATCGCTTCTTGAATTAGCAGTTCAAAGTCAACATAGCTTTCGTATTTCTTAACCTTATCTGCCTTAGGCTTTGTTTTGGGCATCGATGGTGTGAAAATAGTACAGCAATCTTCATATGGGCGGTTCGAAATATCAAATGTATCAATTTGTTTAGCGATTTCTATGATTTCATTTTTATCCATGGCAATTAGCGGTCTTAATATAGGTGTAGAAGTTACTTCATTAATTGTAAATATACTTTCAAGCGTTTGACTGGCCACTTGCCCTAAACTTTCCCCTGTAACAATTGCCAGTGCATTGCGTTTTTGTCTTAATTGATCAGCAATTTTTAACATCATCCGCCGTGTTGAAGTCATAGTATAATTATTTAATATATTTTTTTGAATGGTCTCTTGAATTTTCGTAAACGGAACGATGTGTAATGTAATATCTCCTCCATATTCAGTTAATTTCTCGATAAGGTCAATAACCTTCTGTTTCGCACGTTCATTTGTATAAGGAGGACTGAAGAAATGAATGGCTTCGATTTTTAATCCTCTTTTCATTGATAAATAACCGGCAACAGGACTATCAATACCTCCTGAAATCATGAGCATCGCTTTTCCGCTTGAACCAACTGGAAGTCCGCCTGCCCCTTTAAAATCCTTGCACATAATATAGGTTGCTCCTTGTCGAACTTCCACGCGCACATGAATCGTCGGCTCGTGAACATTTACAGTCAAATTTTCTGTATGAATTAAAATATGACGGCCAATCTCATAATTTAATTGGTCAGAAGTTAACGGAAACGTTTTATCGGCCCGTTTAGCTGACACTTTAAAAGTATCGCCACTTTTATATAATTGCTTAACTGCTTCTAAAGCTGTATCTTTAATGGATTGTAATTCACTCTCTGTTTTAATTGCTAAACTAAACGATTGAATTCCAAATACAAGTTTCAGCTTTTCAGCTACATCTAACCCACTTTCTCCATTTAGTTTAATAAAAAAACGATCATGATTAGCGATATATTCCAATCCTTTAAAGCTGCGAAGCATTTGTTTCACATTACGCTTTAACTGTTCTACAAATTGATTACGGTTTTTTCCTTTTAACGATATTTCTCCATACCTTATTAAAATGTGATCATATTGCATTTTTTATAACCCCATTACATTTTTTAATTTTTCTATAGATTGTTCAAGTACTGTTAAAAAATAATCAATATCATGTTCTGATTGCTTATAGGAAAGACTTACCCGGATAGAACTTTCCGAAACATGCTGCGGTTTCCCCATCGCTAATAGTGTTTTGCTCGCTAATTTTTTCCTAGAAGAGCAGGCAGAAGTGGTTGAAACATAAATATCATGCTCTTCCAACATATGGACAAGCACTTCTGCTTTTATACCTGGAACGGAAAAATTAATAATATGTGGAGCAGAATGTTGCGGTGTGTTGACAACAACTTCATCCCAATTATTTATTCGATTGATGATTAGCTCTTTTGTTTTTATTAGTTGTTGAAGATTTTGTTGATAGTCTTCTTTTGCAAGTCTTAACCCTTTTGCCAGCGCAACCGCTCCGGCTAAGCTTTCCGTACCTGATCTAAGCTCATACTCTTGAGATCCACCTGAAAAAAGAGGGACAAGCGGTGTTTTCTCTCTTACATATAAAACACCTGTTCCGTTTAATGCATGAAATTTATGTCCCGATATCGTACATAAATCAATGTTTGCATTTTTTATATTTAATGGAACTTTACACACACCTTGTACATAGTCTACATGGAACAATATATTTGGATATTTTTCAAGCATTTCCCCAATTTTTTCGATCGGCTGAATGGCTCCTATTTCATTATTAACATGCATGACTGACACTAATATTGTATCTTCTTTAATGGCTCTTTGAATTTGTTCAACTGACACAAAGCCGTTTTGATCAACTGGAACATAGGTGACAGAAAAGCCAAAATGCTCTTCAAGCTGTTTAAACGCTTCACTTACAGAAGGATGCTCAATCGTAGTTGTAATCAAATGCTTCCCTTTTTCCTGAAGGGCAAATGCGGCTCCTTTTATTGCCATATTATTTCCCTCTGTTGCACCTGATGTAAATATAATTTCATGATCATATACCCCAAGTAAATGAGCAACTTGCTTTCTTGCTTTTGATAATAGTTGTTCAGCTTGCACTCCTAATTGATGGATTGAAGAAGGGTTACCAAAAAATTTTTCCGAAACTTGTTGAAACGTATTAATCACTTCGGGATAAGGCTTTGTTGTTGCGCTATTATCTAGATAAAGCATGTGATTTGGCTCCTTCGTGTATTTTTTACACTATGCAATCAAATATATTAACATAAACAGTTAGAATGAGAAAGAAACAATTCTCAAAAAAAGAAGGAGGAAATCAGAAAATAAACATTATTTAAACTTTTATTTTTTTCGACAAATTTTTTCATAAATATGTTAGCATGTAAACGAATTCATTAATATTTTTTCAGATTATTCTTTTTTTACTCAAAAAAAGGATAACTTACAAAAGAGAAGTGCAATGGACGTAGTCGTAAAAGTCTGGCTGCGCTCTCTTCTATACTAAATGGCTCGGTTCACACGAGTTTTCTTTATTACATTTAGGAGGATATCGTATGTCATCAGGAAAATTAACAGCAAAAGAAATATTTTTAATCGGATTAATGCTTTTTGCCTTATTTTTAGGTGCTGGAAATTTAATATTTCCACCTGCATTAGGACAAGCAGCTGGGGAACATTTACTTCCAGCTATTATCGGATTCTTAATAACAGGTGTTGGATTACCTTTGTTGGGAGTTGTGGCCATCGGCTTGTCTGGCAGTGATTTACAAGGTTTAGCCAATCGAGTACATCCTAATTTCAGCATTATTTTTACATTTGTTATGTATTTAACTCTTGGACCTTTATTCGGTATTCCTAGAACAGGAACTGTTGCCTATGAAATCGGAGTTCTTCCTTTTATGCCAGAAACTTCTGAAAAATACGGAATTGCACTATTTATTTATACCATTGTGTTCTTTGGAATCACCTATTTTCTTTCTTTAAATCCGAGTAAACTTGTTGACCGCATTGGAAAATGGTTAACCCCTATGCTTATTTCTGTTTTAGCGTTACTTTTCATTAAAGCGATAATAGATCCTTTAGGTTCACTACAATCAGCTCAAGGGGATTATATAAACATTCCTTTCTTTAAAGGGTTTTTAGAAGGATATTTAACGATGGATACAATTGCGGCATTAGTATTTGGCATTGTTGTGATGAATGCGATTAAAGAAAAAGGTGTAACAAGCCACAAAGAGATTGCGAAAGTTTCTATTCAAGCAGGAATGATTGCAGCCATTGGCTTAGCGCTTGTTTATTTATCATTAGGTTATTTAGGGTCAACAAGTATTGAAGCAATTGGTCCAAAGGAGAATGGTGGAGCGATTTTATCTGCATCAGCTCATTACTTATTCGGAAATTTCGGAAAATTTATTTTAGGACTTGCGATTACATTTGCTTGTTTAACAACAAGCATCGGTCTTGTATCATCTTGTGCCGCATTTTTTAAAAAGGTATTACCGATAACATACAAAAACGCCGTTTTCATCTTATCGATCTTTAGCGGAATTATTGCAAATGTTGGCCTTACTCAATTAATAAAATTTTCTATTCCGATTTTAGTTGCAATTTATCCATTAGCGATCGTTTTAATTGGCTTATCTTTTTTACACAACGCCTTTAAAGGAAACCGTCAAGTTTATGGATATAGCCTTTTCTTTACAGGAATTGTAAGCATTGTAGATGGACTAAAAGCAGCGAATATTCAAATTTCTGTTATAAACGAAATATTTGGCTTTCTTCCTCTCTTCGACTTGGGAGTTGGTTGGCTCTTACCTGCAATCGTCGGGGCAATCATCGGATATATCAGATCGCTCATCCGAACAATTCCATCACAACTGTAAATAAAAAAGAGGCAATTCAACATGAACTGCCTCTTTCATTGTTTTTCTTTTAATTCTTCTGTTATGATTGCTTGAATTTTTTCAATAGCACCTGGTTCAATTTCTTCAATAGCTGCTGCTGCCTCCTCTAAGGACTTGCCGTATTCATAATTTCGAAAAAGCTCCTCTGCTTCATTTAATTTACGAGCTAACCATTTATGGCTACTACGATATCGATTTCCATATTGAATCACTTTTTCAACTAAATATACTTGTTCGATCATTTCCTCTGTTTCTTCTTTTAAGTTCTCAATAACACGGACGGCATCCTCTAAATCTTGTTGAACAGCACTCATATTAAGAGGGACTTCCTCTAATTTCAAGACAATTTTGTCAAGCGAATCTTGAGCAGCTTGTACTTTATCCAAAAATCGAACTGGAAGACCAGGTATATTGCTCTTTTGTATCGAGCGTTTGATATCTTGCATCACTCTCTTTAAATCATTGACTTGTTCTCTAGCCCTTAACTCATCTTTCCTTAGTGTATAAAGCATTTGGCGGTAATTTTCATGTTGAGCTTTCGTTTCTTCTAGCTGTCGGTTCAATTCCTCTAATTCTTCTTTTAATACCGTATGAGCGATATGGGATTGTTCAAGCTCTGATACAATTTGTTGATACTGCTTTTCTAGTAGATTTAATCTCTTGTCAATTTCCCGCAGCTTTTCAATGTCTTGCTCCGACAACTGATAGCTTTGCTTGACAAGGTCCGTTTCTTCTTTTGTTTCCTTTTTTTTCTCAAGCAAGTCATTCAATTTTTCCCCAAATGCTCCAATTTCTATCTTAACAAATTGACTCGCATAAACTTCTTTTTCCAGCAAATCATAAAGCTCTTCAATCGTTTCATGAATCTCATCTAGACCTGCTCGAACACCATCAATATTTGCTTGGTCAAGCTGATCTTTATAACTTGTCAGACTATTATGTATTCGCTCTAATTCTTGATCTAATTCAATATGGCTTAAAAAGTACCCTTTTTCTTTCATTTCTTTATAGCCTTGTTGAAGTGCTTGCAGTTCACCAGGTATAATCGAATGAATTTCACTTAAAAGTTTCGGAATATTTTCCAGCTTCATTTGTAAAAGATTTAATTGGCTTTTTTGTTCTGTCAAAATATCTCTCGCCTTTAAATAATTGCCCGAATCTGTTTCCTCATCAAATTGTTTCATACTATTTGCGATTTCATCAAGTTCTCCCTCAAGCTTCTTTTGTGCTTTGCCGAAAACGTGCCCATGTGTAATTAATGTTTTTTTGAGCTGTTTAAACTGCTCTTTTGCTTCTTTACTTTCAACACTGTTTTTTTGTTTTGATGAGACTAATTCATTAATTTCTTCGATAATGCTATCGATTTGTTTTTCGACCTCTTTGAGAATCGACTCAATATGTAATAATGTGTTTTTCGATTTTTGAAAACGATATTTATCTGCATACTCTTCCGCTTCAAAAAGTAATTCCTCAACTTCTGGAAGTTGGCCTGTAATAATTTCATCCCAGTCATTCCGCCATCGCTCAAACATTTTCTCCGTTTGCCCTGTCATTTTTAACTCTTTTACTTTTGTAAACTCATCAATAATAGACTTATTCATAATTTCAATTTTCCAAGCTTCTAATCGATCAATTTCTTTATATATATTTCTTCGAAAAATATATCCTATACCAAATATAAAGAATAGCAATATAATTAAACCAATTACAACTTCCATAATGAGAGCCCCCTTGCTCTGTTCCACCATTCTTGTCAAAAAGGGAATGTCTTTCATTATATAAATCTTAAACATAAAAATGTTCGTTTTACGTACACTAATTTCACATGATTAAAAAATAATGTTATGCATTCAAAAAAATGTTATTCTCAATGTTTTTATGATACCATGTTAACGACAATTTTTGACCAAAATTTTTATTTTTTTCAATCAAAATCTCTAAAAATTTTGCAAAAATACTAATTTCTTTTGTTTTATCGGTTATTGAATCATAAAAGGCTGAGGTGATATTGGTGAAGATAGATGGTCATGTTCATACATTATTTTGTCCACACGGATCGAATGATGATTTTATTCTTTATATCGAGCAGGCAATAAAAAATGGTTTTCAGTCGATTTCCTTTACGGAGCACGCACCGTTGCCAGAAGGTTTCATAGACCCAACTCCTGAAAAAGATAGTGCAATGCCCCTTGAGAAGCTGGATGATTATATTCATCAGCTAAAAGAATTAAAACGTGAATTCAAAAATGATATTGAAATTAAAATCGGCTTGGAAGTTGATTTTATTACAGGATATGAAAAGGAGACGGAAAAATTATTAAATGATTACGGTCCTGAGCTAGATGATGGGATTTTATCTGTACATTTTTTAAAAGCTTTAGACAAATACTATTGTCTCGATTTTGATGCTGAAACGTTTGATCGCTTAATCCATTTAACTGGTGGAGTGACAAATGTTTATCAATTATATTTTCACACAGTATGGCAAGCAGTAGTTTCTGATTTAGGTCTATATAAACCTAAAAGGCTCGGCCATCTAACACTCGTTCGCAAGTTCCAAAAGTTGTTTCCGGAAAATAACAGTCATTTTTATTGGATTGAGAAAATTTTTCATGAAATGGCCAAACGAGATATGGAGCTTGATGTAAATGTGGCTGGCCTAAGAAAGGAATATTGTGGGGAAATTTATCCCCCTGAAAATATTATACAAATGGCCACACAACAAAAAATCCCTCTTGTCTATGGATCAGATGCCCATAGTGCGAAGGATGTCGGAGCAAATTATGATGATTTTTTGAAGGCAATATTATAAGGCAACTTTTTCGACCTTTTGTTTAAATAACGCTTGTTCCAGCCAAGAAATAATTTCTTGAAAGTATTGCTTGACAAAATAATCATCAAATAATTGTATATGCAGTACTTCTGAAATATATTGCGGCTGAAGAAAAGGCATATTGAGCAAACTTTTTAGCTGAATAATCATATGGGAGATGGAAAATGGGTTAAATTCTCCGTCGTCACGTCCTTTTTCTAAAACAAATCGCAAAAAATATTTTTCTTTTGTTAAATACGTTGTCATCACTTCACGAATTAACACGGAATCTATCGTTATTTCTCGATAAACAACACGCGCAAGCTGCCGGTTTTCATGTTGATAGTTTAAAATATCCCAAATCATTTGCTTCAAACAAGACTTAGCTGATAAGCATTCAATCTGATGAAAATTGTTTTCAATAATGGATAAATACCGTTCATAAAATTGAGAAACTAAAAATTCCAATAAACCGCCTTTTCCTTTAAAATAATAAGAAATGTGTGCGACATTTACATTCGCTTTTTTAGCAATTTCTCGGACGGATGTCCCTGAATATCCTTTTGAGTTAAACAAAAATATCGAGGCGTCAATAATTTTTTGTTTTGTTAAGCTGGAGTTTTTAGACATTGATCTCCACCCCTTAAAAAGAAGGTATGTTGTTTATGTTCAACGATTGTAACGCTTATCCTTCTATAACTTTTCGACAAGTTTTTAATCAATTCATTGGAATTTTGTCAAATAGATTATAAAGAAAAGAGGCCGTCCCAAATTCCAAGCGTCAACCCCGAAATCACAATATCGAACAGAGATTGGAAAAATATGAGGTCAGACACTTATGGGGCAGCCTCTATTAAACAGAAACCCCTAAAATAAAGGCTCTTTTCTAAAAGATAGTTGCTTTACAACCATAGCTTTTTTCAACTGTCCAAGCAATCGACAAAGTTTACGAAAACAGCCAAAATAAAAAAACTCAGTCCCCTGAGTAAATATTTGGATCATTCAAGCCTATTCAGACACTATCGTCATATACTTTTGTCTATAATTCTAATTCTGAAATGACACGATTTTTCCCTTGATTCTTAGCTAAATATAAAGCATCATCTGCACGTTTAAACAATTGGGATGCTGATATTTTTCTTTTAAAATTCCAATAAGAAACACCACAAGATATCGTAGCTTTAGGATTTGTCGATTTTTCGACCGATTTAACTAAACGTTCCGCTACTCTTAGTCCTGTTTCCATGTCTGCTCTTGGTAAATAAATGGCTAGTTCCTCTCCCCCCCATCGTGAAGCGATATCCCCTTTACGAATATTAGATTTAATAATATTGGCCACTTGTCTTAAAATTTCATCTCCAACTTGATGTCCATATGTATCATTTATTTGCTTAAAATTATCGATATCGACTAAAATAAAAACACCTTTCTGGTCTTGTTGAATCGATTCTTGAATAGCCTCATCCAAATATTTTCTTGAATATAATTTGGTTAATTGGTCCGTAATCACCAACATCTCCAGCTCTTCTCGGAGCATTGCATTAATAAAAGCAAGAGTAGAATGATAAATTAGCGATTGCATCAATTTATACATATCAAAGCTGAAAGCATATGGATTTTTATGCAAAACTACAGCAAACCCTATTATATTTTCACTTTCAACCATAGGAACTGCCATTAACGACTGATACGGCAATTCTGTTTTAATATAATTAGAAATATCCCCAATAAAAATCCCATCTTTTTCCTCACAAATTTTTTGTTCGATAAAATGAATATACACCTTAGAGCTAGGTGTATGAAAAAACTTCGTACTTCCTGGCAATATCGACAATTCGCCATCGTCTTTTAAAGAAACAAATGCTGCTTCATCAGATGAAAACGACTTAGTCATTTGTTTAATCATATATTTCATCGTTTCTGATATTCGAAGTTCTTTATTAATCTTATGCGTCGTTTCGTTAATTAGCTGTAAATCATTTACAAGCCTTTTCGTCTGTTCGTAAAGCTTTGCATTTTCTAATGCCTTCCCCCCCGCTTTGGAAGCTAATTCTAAAAACATTAAATCCTCATCGATTATATGATCAAAAGCAGGTGCAATGAGTTGAATAATCCCGTAAACACCTTGTACTCCTATAATGGGAGCATAATAATATTTTCTCTTTCCTACTTTTTTTTGCTGCATTGTACCAGAAATAAAGGCAGCCATTGCTTCTTGATTTGAATTTAATTCTTGCTCTAGGCCTTTTACAGGTAATTTATGGTCAAGTTCATAGTCGTGGGATAAAAATAAATGAAACGTTAAATCTGGAAACACATCCTTTAAAAATTCACAAAGCTGCTTCAGTACTTGATCTTTATCCATAGAGGAATGAAGCTTTTCAGTTAGTATAAACAGCTTTTTAAAACGAGATTTTTGAACGTATTGAAGGTAAAGTTCCCATCCGCTTTCTAAGAAGGAAAAGCAAATACGAGACAATTTTTCTCCCCATTCAGAAGAATACTCCATGATTGCTTGAATCCCATGTAATTCTATAACGGTCGATCCTGATTGGCTTTGATCATTAATTAAATAGGCCCGCTTTTGATCTTTGTTCATCATGAATGGTTGGGGAGGAAAAACGTGACGGCTCGTTCTATTTTGAAAGTTATGTTCTGTTGAATATTGGAGTGTATATGTATGTTTAGTGATCCGTTTCCAAACCATTGCTTTTTCTAATTGGAGCTCTTGTTTTAAGATCGATAAAAAAGAGTAGACAAATTCATGATAATTTTTAATTTTTTCATTTGACGTAAAATAGTCAAAAAATAACCCTTTTAATATTGTCAGCTTACAATTTTCTGACATGTTAATCACCCACAAACAGTAAAATTGTCCTAATTTTTCACATACTGAATTATAGCATAGATTGTAGGGAAATACTAAAAACAAATTGCGTCATTTTTTTCATGACAGTTAGACAATTGTTTTTTCGACCTTCTATGTCAAATTGAAGCTTCTCCTTCCTTATCAAATTTTTTCAAATGATAACCTTGACTTCAATATTTATAATTTTTATAATGGACTTTGTGTAAAATATTGCAGCCTTATGATTCAGCAGTTATGATTTCATTTTGTTCCTCTGAAACTTTCAGAGGTGTATCGTGTAACTCTCTGCTGCTAGAGCGAAGATACATGAAAACAAAATGAGCATAACGTGTGTGAGTCAGTCTGTTTGTATTTTACAACAATAAAATACAAAAGGAGGAGCATTATGGCTCGTTATACAGGTCCATCATGGAAAATTTCTCGCCGTTTAGGCATTTCTTTAAGCGGAACAGGTAAAGAGCTTGAAAAACGTCCTTATGCACCAGGCCAGCACGGTCCAGGCCAACGCAAAAAGCTTTCTGAGTATGGTTTACAATTACAAGAAAAGCAAAAGCTTCGTCATATGTACGGTGTAAATGAGCGCCAATTCCGTAACACATTCGTAAAAGCTGGCAAAATGGCTGGTAAACATGGTGAAAACTTTATGATTCTTTTAGAATCCCGTCTTGATAACCTAGTTTATCGTCTTGGTTTAGCTCGTACACGCCGTCAAGCACGCCAATTAGTAAACCATGGCCATATTTTAGTTGATGGTAGCCGTGTTGACATTCCATCTTACCAAGTAAAACCTGGTCAAACAATCTCTGTGCGTGAAAAATCTCGCAACCTTCAAATTATTAAAGAAGCTGTTGAAGCAAACAACTTCGTTCCTGAATATTTAACTTTCGATGCTGAAAAACTTGAAGGTACTTATAACCGCTTACCTGAACGCTCAGAACTGCCTGCTGAAATTAACGAAGCCTTAATCGTTGAGTTCTACTCACGTTAATAAACGGCTTAGTAAAATCCACAAAAAACCCCCCAAAAACCTTTATTTTAATAAGGTTTTTGGGGGTGTTTTATCGCTTTGTATAAAAACATGTTTGCATAAAACCTAAACATCGCACCCTATTCATTTGTTTTAAATTTACTTATGAGTTCTTGTAAATTCATCGCCATTTTGGATAAGGAGTTGGCTGACGCTGTGATCTCTTCCATGGAAGCCAGCTGTTCTTCTGTTGATGCTGCCACACTTTGGGAATGCATGGATGTTTCCTTAGAAATGGTCGTGATGCCGTCGACTGTTGCACTTACTTCTTGGGCACTAGCTGATATTTGCTCCGTCGTTGCCGCCATTTCGTCAATCTTTTCCCTTATGTTCTCCATTGAATCAAGGATTTCTTGAAAACTTTCCTCGGTCTTCGCCACTATTTCCAGTCCATCCTGCACATCTTCTTTCACTTCGTTAATTGAATCAATCGAACGTACCATATCCACTTGAATTTCTTTAATGAGCTCTGAAATTTGAGAGGCTGATTGACGAGATTGCTCGGCAAGCTTACGAACTTCATCTGCCACTACCGCAAATCCTTTTCCATGTTCACCGGCCTGTGCAGCTTCAATAGCTGCATTCAATGCCAATACATTTGTTTGATTGGCAATGTCCGTGATGACCTTTGTGATCTCATCTATTTCCTGTGACCTTTTCCCCAGCAATTCAATGACTTCTCCGCTTATGTCCACAGATTGATGAATCGCATTTATTTGTTGAGCGGTCTTCCTCACATATTCTTCGCCCCGTTTAGCTTGTTCTGTTAACTGTGTTCCTGAATCCGCAATGGATGAAGAGCTTTCGGCTATATGTTGAATGCCTACGGTCATCTCTTCTAAAGACTTTGCACTTTCTTCTACATGTACCTTTTGGGTTTCAGCTCCATTTGCTACTTCTTGAATCGCTTCTGTTATTTGCTCCGCTGCCTTGCTTGTTTGTTCAGCACCAGCAGATAGTTCCTCCGAAGAAGCTGCAAGCTGTTCAGATGTTTGCATTACTTCATGAATCATATTGCCCAAGTTTTCTTTCATGGAATTATAGCTGTTTGAAAGATCGCTTAGCTCATCTCCGGCATCATCTACAACGTCCATCGTGAAATTCCCTTTCCCTGCCATATCTAATGCATGGGAAATGGCCGTTAATCTCTTCTTTAACCTTCGTGTGAACCATAACGTAGCCAAGACTGAAAAGAGAATCGCCACCATGAACACCAATGCGAATATTTTGAGAAATGAAGCTATAGTTGTATCGATAATTTTTTGGGAAGCTCCTACATACAACATTCCGATTACTTCTCCGTTACGGTCTTTAAGGGGCATATAAGCCGTTTGATAACGATTACCTACAACTTCCGCCTCCCCATAGTATTTTTCTCCTCTCTTCAATACAGCATTTACTACTTCTAAAGATGCTTGTGTTCCGATAGCCCGTTCTCCATCTTTCATGACATTTGTTGATATTCGAGTCTCTCCTTGAAAAATCGTGACCGTGTCCCCAGTGTCTTCTCCTATCTTATCAACGACCTCAAAATTTTCATTCATCACAGTAGAGCCTTTATATAATTTCCCATTTTTAATTGTCCACTCACCGGGGTATTTATTGTCAATATACCGATAGGCTAAACTTAAATCCCCTTTTGATTTTTCAACAGCAAATTGTTTGATTCCAATGGTGACTTGCTGAACTACCACAATACCTACTACGAATGATAAGAAAAAGATAATTCCTAAAACGATTAAATTGATCTTTGTTCCTATATTTAACTTCCATTTCAACTTACGGTTTCTCATATATTCCTCCTCATTTTGTTGAAGTTTTTTAAAAATCATTTACTGTGTTCCAAAAGGGCTGAAAATCACTGAAAAATGAACGTTCCCTTATCAAATGAACCATATCAAATATACCCATTTTTTATAGTCTCCTACCTTTTTATATGGAACTTTAACAAATAAACCTAAAAAAAGACGCTTTCTGTACCTAGATTTTTTATCAAGAAACAGAAAGCGTCTTAGTTCTTCTGCAGAACCCTTACAAAAAAACCAAAACTCTTTCATTTATAACAATATACTGTTTAATAGGAAACAGCTACTCTGTCTTCTATCAAACAATCATAGTTTTCAACCTTTACGATAAACTTATTAATACAGTATGTGACTTCACAATCACGAGTTACATTATACCAATTCACATAACACTTTCAACTTTTTTCGACAAATTCATCCTTAAATACTATTATTTGTAATATAATGGAAATTTACTAAATCTTTTTGCATCTCCATTCATCCACCGATTTTTTCTGTATGCTAAAAATCCCTTATAAGCAATTTCTTTTACATCCTAGTATCCAGAATGATTATCAATAATAGATTAAAATTATTATAAAAATGTATTGAATTTATTTTAAAAGATGTTATTATTTAAATAACGTTATTATATTAATTTGAAGAGGTGATGGTTCATGTCAGAAAACAAAAAATTAACGACAAGTTGGGGAGCGCCAGTAGGAGATAATCAAAATTCCATGACAGCAGGTCATCGTGGGCCAACTTTAATTCAAGATGTACATCTTTTAGAAAAATTAGCTCATTTTAACCGTGAACGTGTTCCAGAACGTGTCGTCCATGCAAAAGGTGCTGGCGCTCACGGATATTTTGAAGTAACAAATGATATGTCTAAATATACGAAAGCGAAAGTATTTAACGGTGTTGGTAAACGTACACCCGTCTTTGTACGGTTCTCAACTGTTGCTGGGGAACTTGGTTCTGCAGATACCGTTCGTGACCCTCGTGGATTTGCCGTGAAATTTTATACAGAAGAAGGAAACTACGATATTGTCGGAAATAATACACCGATTTTCTTTATTCGAGATGCGATTAAATTCCCTGATTTCATTCATACACAAAAACGCGATCCAAGAACACATTTAAAAAATCCAACAGCTGTATGGGATTTTTGGTCATTATCACCGGAATCGTTGCACCAAGTTACATATTTAATGGGTGACAGAGGAATTCCGGCGACATATCGTCATATGAATGGGTATGGCAGCCACACCTTTAAGTGGACGAACGCAGAGGGTGATAGTGTTTGGATTAAATATCATTTCAAAACCGATCAAGGTGTGAAAAATCTTGATACGAAAACAGCACTAAAAATTGCAGGAGAAAATCCTGACTACCATACAGAGGATTTATTCAATGCAATTGAAAATGGAGATTATCCTTCTTGGACACTTTATGTACAAATGATGCCGCTTGAAGATGCCAATACGTACAAATGGGATCCATTTGATGTGACAAAAGTTTGGTCGCATAAAGACTATCCATTAATTGAGGTCGGAAAATTAGTCTTAAACAAAAACCCTGAAAACTACTTTGCAGAAGTCGAACAAGCTGCTTTCTCGCCTGGTAACCTTGTTCCAGGAGTAGACGTGTCACCAGATAAAATGCTACAAGGACGGCTATTCGCTTATCACGATGCTCATCGCTATCGCATCGGAGCAAACTATAACTCACTGCCAATCAATCGTCCAAGAGTAGAAGTGAACAACTATCAACGCGATGGATTTATGCGCTTTGACGACAACGGAGGCCGTTCCGTATACTATGAACCAAACAGCTTTGGAGGTCCAAAAGAAACTCCGGAAGCCAAACAAGCTTCATTCCCAGTATCTGGTGTTGCTGAAAATGCACGATACGATCATGATGACCACTACACTCAAGCGGGTGATTTATATCGTCTCATGAGTGAGGAAGAAAAAACACGCCTAATCGAAAACATCATCGAATCAATGAAACCTGTTGAATTAGAAGAAATTAAACTTCGTCAAATCTCTCATTTTTACAAAGCTGATCCAGAATACGGAACACGTGTTGCTGAAGGTCTTGGTCTTGAAGTACCAGAGGAAGTGAAAAAAGGGTAATCACTTTTTAGACACAATCACTGCAATTTACTGCCATTTCGCATAAAAACAAGGCTTGGATGCAAATAAATCCAAGCCTAATTCTTATTTTTAGAACATCTCAACTTCCAATATAATTGTTCCAATGGCTGCCATAAGTATCTACAGTCTGACACTGGCAGCCACTTTTGTTTAAACATGTTTAATTAAGAAATATTTCTTTTTCCCTCTGCGAATGACTGTAAATTGACCTTCTATTTTATCTTTTTCTGAGATTACATATTCAAGTTTTTGCTGACGTTCTCCATTAATGTAAATGGCACCATTCGAAATATCTTCCCGTGCTTGACGCTTTGATGGAGAAATATTCGCTTGAACTAATAAATCGATTAAGCCAATCCCTTCTTCTTTTAATTCGAATGACGGAACATCTTTAAAGCCTTGTCTAATTTCTTCTGCAGACAATTGTTGAATGCTTCCGCTAAAGAGTGCTTGTGAAATTTTGATCGCTTGCTTTAACGCTTCTTCGCCATGAACAAGCTTCGTCACTTCTTCCGCTAAACGTTTTTGGGCTGCTCGTTTTTCAGGAGCTGTTTGAACTTCTTGTTCAAGCTCTTCAATTTCTTCTTTGGAAAGAAACGTAAAATATTTTAAGTACTTAATGACATCACGATCATCCGTATTAATCCAAAATTGATAAAACTCATAAGGGGTTGTTTTTTCTTTATCTAACCATACAGCACCGCCTTCTGTTTTACCAAATTTTGTTCCATCCGCTTTCGTAACTAACGGAAGGGTTAAACCGTATGCTTTTGCATCTTCTTCCGTTTTCCGAATTAATTCTAATCCAGCTGTAATGTTGCCCCATTGGTCACTACCGCCAATTTGCAGCTTACAATTTTGCGTTTGGTATAGTTTTAAAAAGTCGTATGATTGTAAAATCATGTAACTAAATTCTGTAAAGGAAATACCTGTTTCGATTCGAGATTGAACCGTTTCTTTTGCTAGCATATAGTTCAAGCCAAAGTTTTTCCCAATATCACGTAGAAATTGAATGACATCAAGTGAACCGAGCCATTCATAGTTATTAGCAATCATAGCTGGATTTTCATCGCTTTCAAAGTCTAAAAAGCGAGAAAGCTGTTCTTTAATTCGATTGGACCATTCTTTCACAACTACTTTTTCATTTAAGGAACGCTCAGCTTTTTTTCCGCTTGGATCTCCAATTAAACCAGTTCCACCACCTACTAATGCAATAGGATGATGTCCAGCTTCTTGAAATCGCTTCAGCATCAATATTGGCAGCAAATGCCCGATGTGGAGACTATCCGCTGTTGGGTCAAAGCCGCAATATAGCTTAATCTTTTCTTCTGATAAAAGCTTTTCCAAACCTTCTTCATCTGTCACTTGATTTATTAGCCCCCGAAATTTTAAATCTTCCAATAACTGATTCAATGAATATCGCTCCTTTCAAAATGAATGACATAGCTTTTTCAAATATAATTCCCCTTAAGATAAATAAAACGCCCCTTCTCATGAAGGGACGTTTAAAACGCGGTACCACCCTACTTAAGAACACACGTGTGTTCTTCACTTCATCAAGATAACGGCAGATTGCCGTCCTTTGCTAATGAGTTCACATCTTACTCAAGCCGCCTAGCTCTTTATCAGACAAGGGAGTAAATTTTATCTGATAAATCATTTCGTTTCAAAAGAGTCGCAGCGCCTTCATTTATTGAAATACCGTTCGCAAAGAATGCTCATGGACGTAATTCATGAAACACCTATGTGCTGATTCGCACCAGCCATCAGCTCTCTTAAACAGGGAGGTGACCACTACTCATTCCAATCATCGCTAAACGTATTCTCTTTTTCTATTGCATATTTAACATAAATTAAATTCTCTTGTCAATGTATGTTATTCACTTCATCGTTCTCTATCGAAAAGTATGTAAAAAAATTGTTGAAATATGCTATAATATATAGGATTTTAGGGGGATGATCGTATGGAAAATTTCCAACAATGGAAGAGGCGATTTGTGGAGTTTTATGATAAACATGTCCAAAAAGTTCGAATTACACTCGGAGTCGTTTGGAATTTATTTCTTTTATTTATAGTCGTCTGTTTAATTGGCATCTCCTTTGCAGGTGGAGTTGGTGCGGGTTATTTTGCTTCACTTGTTAAAGAAGAGCCTATTCGCTCATATGAAGAAATGGAAAAACAAATTTACGATTACTCGGAAACGACAGATGTATATTTTGCAAACAATGTATATCTTGGGAAATTGCGATCTGATATTGAGCGGGAAGAAGTCAAACTTGAAGATGTTTCCGAGCATTTAATTCATGCCATTATCGCTACAGAAGATGAATATTTTTATGAGCATAATGGAATTGTCCCGAAAGCAATAATGCGCGCTCTTTTTCAAGAGTTCACAAATTCATCGGTACGTACTGGCGGAAGTACATTAACTCAACAATTAATTAAAAACCAGATTTTAACAAATGAAGTTTCTTTTGACCGTAAAGCAAAAGAAATTTTACTAGCCATGAGATTAGAACAATTTTTTACGAAAGATCAAATATTAGAAGCCTATTTAAATGTTGCCACATTTGGACGAAATAGTTCTGGAAAAAACATTGCAGGTGTCCAAGCAGCTGCTCAAGGTATTTTCGGTGTGGATGCAAAAGATTTAACCATTCCTCAAGCTGCCTTTATTGCAGGGCTGCCACAAAGTCCTTTTGGCTATACCCCTTTTACAAATAGTGGCGAGGTAAAAGAAAATTTAGAGCCTGGATTAAATCGAATGAAAACAGTTTTAAAACGGATGCTTCATGCTGGCTTTATTTCAAAACAACAATATGAAGAAGCGCTTAAATTTGATTTGCGGGCAAATTTAACTGATAAAAAGCCTTCGATCATTGAACAATACCCATATTTAATATTCGAAGTTGAGAAGCGAGCAAGAGATATTTTAATGAAACAATTTGCGAAGAAGGACGGATACAATGAAAAAGATTTAGCCAATAATGAAAAGTTATATTATCAATATTATCAAAAAGCCGAACAAAGCTTGAGATATGATGGATACGTCATTCATACAACCATTGATAAAGAAATATATGATCGCATGCAGCAAGTGGCGAAAGAATATCAATATTATGGAAACAGTAAGCCTCAAAAGAAGAAAGACCCTGATACAGGTGAACTTATTACCGTGCAAGAGCCTGTCGAAGTAGGGGCTGTTCTCATTGAAAATAAAACAGGTAAAATTATTAGCTTTGTGGGGGGACGAGACCATAACCGCGAACAAGTAAACCATGCAACGTCTGCCCCCCGACCGAACGGTTCAACGATGAAGCCTTTGCTTGTTTATGCACCAGCGATGGAGCTTGGAATTGTTCAACCAGGAACTGTAATTGCTGACGTACCATATTCCATCGGTGGCTATAGTCCGAAAAACTATGGGGGCGGCTACCATGGGTTAACGAGTGTTCGAGATGCTTTAAAATACTCTTACAATATTCCGGCAGTCAAAACATATGCAAAAAGCATTTCTCACAACCCAATCTCATATTTAGAGAAAATGGGCTTTTCCACGATCGACAAAAGAGATTATGGTGCACTTTCATTAGCTTTAGGTGGAATGACCATTGGTGTAACTGTAGAAGAAAATGTTAATGCTTATGCAACTTTTGCAAATGGCGGTGAATTTGTCGACGCCTATTTAATTGAAAAAATTGAGACAAAAGATGGTCAAACCATTTATAAGCATCAACCTGTAAAGCAAAGAGTATTCTCACCGCAAACTGCTTATTTAACCATTGATATGATGCGAGATGTCATTCGCAGTGGCACCGCTGCATCTCTAAAAAGTTATTTAACATTTAATTCTGATTGGGCTGGAAAAACTGGTACTGGACAAGACTACCGTGATGCATGGTTTGTAGCTTCAAATCCAAACGTTTCGTTTGGTACTTGGATTGGATATGATACTCCAAAACGGCTAGAAACGAAATATAAAGGATTAACTTATAGTAAACGTAACATCCTTCTATGGGCAAAACTGATGAATGCAGCCTATGAAGTTCGTCCACAATTAATTGATCCTAATGAAACATTTAAATCTCCAGGAGGAATTGTCACAAGGTCATATTGTGCGATTTCTGGTCATTTGCCATCAGACCTATGTAAAAAGGCTGGACTAGTGGCAACAGATATTTTTAACGCAAAATATGCACCAACGAAAGTTGACGACAATTTAACATATGGGAAGTTTGTTTATGTAAAAGAAGAAGCCTATCAAGTACCAGATTCAGCACCAAGTGAGTTTGTACAAGAAGGTCCTATACTGAAGGAGGAAGCATTAAAAAAATTAGGAATTCCAAGTATTTCCCAACTTATGAAATGGCTGCCAAAGGATTCGAAATTAAATCATTTAGTTGCATCGTCGGAAAAAACGATTCGAGATAATGGCTCAGCCCCATCAACTGTTGAAGGCGTCAAGCTAAGTGGCAACGCAATAACGTGGAAGGCTAATGCCGACAATGATGTCATTGGATATCGCATTTATCGAGCTCTAAATTATTCTACTAACTTTCAAAAAGTAGGAAGTGTCCCAGCTAACCAAAACCTTTCATTTACAGTAAGTCCTACTGCTAGTGCTTATTATGTTGTCGCTGTTGACGTAGCCGGCAAAGAATCAAATCCTTCTACTATCTTGAAAGTTGGTGAATATGAGGAGAAAAAGCTTCAAGAAGAAAAACCAACGCATGACGACAATAATGATTCTGGACAAAATCAAAATAATGAACAGACAACGATAGAACCAACCACACCTAACGAAAGCAAACAAAACGATCGCAACGATCAAGAAAGTAAGCAATTGTCTACAAACTGAAAAATTCCTTAGAAAAAGACTTTGTCTTCCAACTAAAATCCGTAGCCTAAGCTACGGATTTCTTTTTAGTCTTCCATTGTTGATAAATCGCCGGTTGGTAAATTTAATTCCCACGCTTTTAATACGCGTCTCATAATCTTACCGCTGCGTGTTTTCGGTAATTTATCACGGAATTCTATTTCCCTTGGAGCAGCATGTGCTGCTAAACCTTTTTTGACAAATAATCGTATTTCTTCTTTTAATTCATCTGAAGGTTCATAACCGTCACGCAAAGCTACAAAGGCTTTAATAATTTCACCGCGGACTGGGTCAGGCTTTCCGATAACCCCTGCTTCAGCAATAGCTGGATGCTCAACTAACTTGCTTTCGACTTCAAATGGTCCTACACGCTCACCTGACGTCATAATTACATCATCGATGCGTCCTTGGAACCAAAAATAACCATCTTCGTCCATATAGGCAGAGTCCCCAGAAACATACCAATCGCCATTAATAAAGTAGGATTCATACTTTTCAGGATTATTCCAAATTGCGCGCATCATCGAAGGCCAACCTTTTTTAATCGCAAGATTTCCCATTCGGTATGGCGGAAGCTCATTTCCTTGATCATCAACAATGGCCGCTTTTACTCCAGGGATCGGTTTACCCATCGATCCTGGCTTTATTTCCATACATGGATAATTACAAATGAGCTGACCGCCTGTTTCAGTCATCCACCACGTATCATGAATACGATTATTAAAGACTTTCATCCCCCAGCGAATAACTTCTGGATTTAACGGTTCCCCAACGCTTAAAATATGACGTAATGTGCTTAAATCATATTGCTTTACTAATTCATCTCCTGCACCCATTAACATCCGGAATGCTGTAGGAGCACTATACCAAATCGTTACACCATATTTTTCTATTGTTTCATACCAATATTCAGGGCTGAATCGTCCACCTACAATAACATTTGTAGCACCTAATAACCATGGTGCAAACATTCCATAAACTGTACCAGTTACCCAGCCTGGGTCTGCTGTACACCAATAAATATCATCTTCTTTTAGATCCAGTACCCATTTACCTGTTTGATAATGCTGGATCATAGCATTGTGAACGTGTAGTACACCTTTAGGTTTTCCGGTTGAACCTGAAGTGTAATGAAGAAGAAGTCCGTCCGATCGATCCACCCATTCAATCTGTAAATCTTTGCTCGCCTCTTTCATTTCTTTAAGAAAATCTATGTAGTCCCCTTCAGGAATTGTCTCCCCCACGACTACTACATGCTTAAGAGAAGGCAGCTCCTGTACTGGAACACGTTCAAGAAGCTCAGGAGTTGTCACAACTACTTTCGCTTCGCTATCTTCTAGTCGATCACGAACGGCCCCTTCCATAAATGCTTCAAAAAGCGGACCAACAATAGCGCCTAATTTAATAGCGCCTAAAACGACGAAATATAACTCTGGTGTTCTTGGCATAAATACAAACACTCTATCTCCTTTTTGCACATCAGCAAACTGTTTTAACACATTCCCAGCTTTGTTAGAAAGCTCTTTCATTTCTTTATAAGTATATTTTTCTTCCCGATTTTGATCGCGATAGTAAAGGGCAATTTTATTTTTCCGAAATCCTTCAGCGTGGCGATCTATTGCTTCATAAGCCGCATTAACTTTTCCCGTCTCATACCATGTAAAATTTTTCTCAGCTTCTTTCCAATCAAAATTTTGATATGTTTCCTCGTAGTTTTCAAGATTATAGTTCCCCTTTGTTGCTGGTAACGCTTCCACTTTCATGCCATTACTCCCCCTTATGTAAGTTTGTCCTCGACTTTAATTATAGTACACTTTTTGTTTTTTCTCAATTTTAAAAAAATATAAACAAATTCTATTTAAAAATGATTTATTTATACGTATTTCTAGTATAATAATGTTAATAGACTACTAGGCGGTGATGGGATGGAGCATAAAAAAACATATAATGCAAAAGAATTAAAAACACCACATGGTGAAATTATTATTGAAGGGCCAATTTCACCCGAAAAATTAGCTCGATTAGAGTTCCATGAAGATTTAACTGCATTCCGGCCTGCCAAGCAACAACATCAAGCACTTATTGAGATTGCTGGCCTTCCAGAAGGGAGAATTATCATTGCACGACACCATGATACGATCGTTGGATATGTTACATACTTGTATCCCGACCCTTTGGAACGTTGGTCAGAAGGGAATATGGAAAACTTAATTGAACTAGGCGCAATTGAAGTCATTCCGAAGTTCCGAGGATGCTCCGTTGGAAAGAATTTATTAAAGGTATCCATGATGGATGATGCAATGGAAGACTATATTATTATTACGACTGAATATTATTGGCACTGGGATTTAAAGGGTACTGGATTAAATGTTTGGGAGTATCGTAAAGTGATGGAAAAAATGATGAATGCTGGTGGACTTGTTTGGTATGCTACTGATGATCCGGAAATTAGTTCACATCCAGCCAATTGCTTAATGGTTCGAATCGGAAAAAGAGTTGATCAAGAATCCATTCAAAAATTCGATAAATTGCGATTTATGAACCGCTTTATGTATTAAAATGGATTGGAGTGATTTTCATGATTATTGAAAAGATCATGAATAAAGATGTTCTTACCTTAACACCTGACGATACAATTGCAACTGCAATGAAAATGATGCGACAAAATCGAATCAGACATATTCCAATTATTACGGGTGACCGTACACTCGTGGGACTTGTATCAGATCGTGATATTAAAGAAGCAGCCCCGTCCATCTTAACTTCTGACAAAGATGAGCAATCCCTTTTCACAAAACCACTTAAAGAAATTATGAAAACAGAAATTATTACGGCTCATCCTCTCGACTTTGTCGAAGAAGCGGCAGCTATCTTTTTTGAAAACCGCATCGGCTGTTTACCGGTTATCAAACTCGAGAAGCTTGTTGGAATGATAACAGAAGCAGATGTTCTTTACACATTTGTCCAATTAACTGGAGCCCACCAGCCAAGCTCTCGAATTGAAGTGAGAGTGCCAAATATTTCCGGAATGCTTTCAGAGGTATCCGCACTTTTTCAAAAGAAACATGTTAATATTTCGAGCGTATTAGTTTACCCAGATGAAAATGAACAATACAAAATTCTCGTTTTTCGGGTGCAAACGATGAATCCAACGAGCATCGTAAAGGATTTACAACAACATGGATATACGGTATTGTGGCCAAACGTACCGGGGATGTCATCATGAAAGATAGTATTTTCATTTATTCTCCTCTTTATCAGTCTTACAAATTCCATCAAATGCACCCATTTACCCAACTTCGTGTTGAAGTAACATTAGATTTGTTAAAATCATTGGATGCTATTCAGGAGGAAGAGATCGTATATCCAAGAGTAGCTTCTGATCAAGAGCTTTTACTCATTCATGATCAAAAATATATAGAAGCAGTAAAGTTGGCAGGAGAGGGAAAGCTTCGTCAAGAAGAGGCACTCGGATACGGTCTTGGTACAGAAGATACACCAATATTCCCAAATATGCATGAAGCAAGCGCCCTTCTTGTCGGAGGGACATTAACGGCTGTAGATTATGTTATGACAGGAAAAACCAAGCACGCTTTAAACTTAGGTGGAGGCCTTCATCACGGCTTTAGAGGAAAAGCCTCAGGATTTTGCATTTATAATGATAGCGCTGTTGCCATTAAATATATTCAAGAAAAATATGGAGCAAGAGTTTTATATGTTGATACAGATGCCCATCATGGCGACGGTGTTCAGTGGGCTTTCTATGATGATCCTAACGTCTGTACATTATCGATACATGAAACTGGGAGATATTTATTTCCAGGTACAGGAAATATTTCTGAACGCGGGCAAGGAAAAGGATACGGATTTTCCTTTAATATTCCTTTAGATGCTTTTACAGAAGATGACTCATGGCTAAATGCTTATCGCCAATCCTTAGAGGAAATTGCTGAATTTTTTCAACCAGATGTCATTATTACCCAAAATGGAGCAGATGCTCATTATTTTGATCCATTAACCCATTTATGTGCAACAATAAAAATTTATCAGGAGATTCCTAAGCTCGCTCATGAAATCGCTCACAAATATACAAACGGACGTTGGATTGCTGTTGGTGGGGGAGGTTATGATATTTGGCGTGTCGTACCAAGAGCATGGGCTCTCATTTGGCTAGAAATGAAAAACATTCAAGTATCAGGTTCTCTTCCTAAAGAATGGGTCGATCGTTGGCAAAAGAAAGCTACCGTTCCTCTCATACCCAAATGGGAAGACCCATCACCTTTATATCCACCAATTCCTCGAAAACAGGAAATTGAAGAAAAAAATTTAAATACATTAAATAAAGTGCTTCATTTCATTCGTGAAAACAAACCAAAAAGAAATCGTACAAATGCTAATGAAAGTTATTAGTGTCCATAAAAATAAGATAAAAATTTTAATTTTTTTGAAAGTTTTATCATTAATATTGAAAAGGGACTGTGATTTTCAGTCCCTTTCGATGTTCAACCGTTATTTAGTTGATTGCCGGATTTCAATACGGTGAGGTAATTCAACAGTGTGATCCTCGACCGATTCCTTGTTCATTAATTTCGTTAAGAGCCGCATCGCTACTGCTCCTATATCATACGTCGGTTGTACAACAGTAGTAAGTTGCGGGCGAACCATCATCGCTAACCGTGTATTATCAAAACCTACTACTTCAAAATCATTTGGAATATGAAACCCTTGATCTTGCGCACTATGGATAACACCTAACGCCATTTCATCGGTCCCAACAAACACCGCTGTTGGGCGTGGAGACAATTTTAATACTTTTTCAAATGCTTCAATACCAGATTCGTACGTATAATCCCCTTCAATGACAAATTCTTCATGGAAAGTTAGACCTGCCTCTTCAAGGGCACGACGGTATCCAGATAATTTTTTCACTTTATTAACAGGCTCTTCCATCGGACCTGATACATAGGCTATATGTTGATGACCTTTGTCAACTAAATACTTAACAGCATCATAAACTCCTTGTTCATAATTAATGTTAACAGATGGAATTTCGTTACGTTCATCAAAGGATGCTGCCAACACGATTGGCACAGGAGAACGTTTAAATTCTTCGACATGCTCCTCTGTAATATTACCACTCATAAATACAATCCCATCTACTTGTTTACCGAGCATTGTATTCAATAAATGCAGCTCTTTTTCTTTATTTTGGTCCGAATTGCTTAAAATAATATTATATTTATACATTGTTGCTATATCTTCAATGCCCCTTGCAAGTTCAGAATAAAAGGTGCTTGAAACATCTGGTATTACAACCCCAACAGTTGTCGTTTTCTTGCTTGCCAATCCGCGGGCAACAGCATTAGGACGATAGCCTAAACGTTCGATCGCTTCTAAAACTTTTTTTCTTGTTGTTGGTTTCACATTTGGGTTTCCATTTACTACTCGTGAAACGGTTGCCATCGAAACATTTGCTTCACGTGCGACATCATAAATCGTCACATTCATTTTTATACACTCCTTTATTGTGGAAAATATTTATCGTCAATTTTGCTTTATAGTCTTCATCCTTTATGATTATAATCATACGATACAATGAAAGCGTCTGCAATGTACTTACCCACTGTTTTGCCCTTTCTTTTCCAAATTGTTTAAATTTGTTCATAATATGAACAAAAATCACAATTTCTTCTTCACATTTTACTATTCATCAAAGTACGGCGATAAACAGCTTCTGAACATGGAAGACAATATCTTGAAATAATATTATCTCAAAATAAATAAATTTTACAAGCGCTTTAGGAAAGAAATACGTGAAAAAAGTAAAAGGAGCCTTTTCGGCTCCATTTTAACTTAAGCATTCACTTTTGCTAATGGTTTAAGTTCTGTAATAAACTTGTTAAATTGTTCGATGTCCATCTGCTGTGCAGAATCGGAAAGTGCAACAGCTGGATCTGGATGAACTTCTGCCATGATTCCATCCGCTCCAATCGCTAGTGCAGCCTTTGCAGTTGGCAACAGTAGATCTCGACGTCCTGTTGAATGTGTCACATCAACTAATACAGGAAGATGGGTTTCTTGTTTTAAAATTGGGACAGCGGAAATATCAAGCGTATTTCTTGTCGCACGTTCATACGTACGAATACCGCGTTCACATAAAATAATTTGGTCATTGCCTCGGGAAATAATATATTCAGCTGCATTCATAAATTCGGAAAGAGTTGCAGCAAGCCCCCGTTTTAATAGGACTGGCTTTTGAACAGATCCAGCAGCTTTTAACAATTCAAAATTTTGCATGTTCCGGGCTCCGATTTGAATCACATCAATATAATCGAGTGCTATTTCAATATCAGCCGGATTGACAATCTCACTAATGACAGCCATATCATATTCATCAGCAACTTGCTTTAAGATTTTAAGCCCTTCTAAGCCAAGCCCTTGGAAATCATATGGGGAAGTACGCGGCTTGAACGCACCCCCTCTTAATAACTTTAATCCTTGCTTTTTCGCCGCTTCAGCAACAGCAGCTACTTGCTCGTAGCTTTCAACTGCACATGGTCCGACAATGAAATATTGACTTCCGTCGCCAATTTTCTCGCCTTTGATATCAACAATTGTATCTTCTGGCTTTTTCTTTCTTGAAACGAGTAAGGCCTTGCGATGATCATCTTCTTGAAGCTCTAATGCTGCTTTAAAAATCTCTTTAAAGATATGCTGTAATGTAGAATCCTCAAAAGGACCGTCGTTATGCTCTTTAATCATATCCAGCATTTTCCGTTCTCGAACTGGGTCATAGCGATGTACACCTTGTACTTCTTTAGCCTTCCCGATTTCTTGTACAAGCTTTCCACGTTCATTAATAAGTTTTAAAATTTGTAGATTAATCTCATCTACTCTCTTTCTCAGTGCCTCTAGCTCAGCATTGCTCATGTTTGTCACCCTTCCAATCCGAAATATATTTTAAAGAAATTATTTTAATTAGGGACTATTATATACGATATGAAAGGGAATGTCACGAAAAAATTCTTTATTCATTAAACGCTTTTAAGCGATAAAGCGTTTTCGGGAATAAATGGTTCCCTTTCATTTTAAAATGGCAAAATATTTACCTCCAACGCTTCCTTAGTAATTTCCCAATGTGACGTATGCCACCGTACATTTTCGTTTTCAAACAACAGCACTTGTGGAGATTCATGTTTAATATGATATGTTTCAGCAATATAATTTGATAAACTTCTTGATTCCTGAACATTTAAATAGTAGGCAGCAATCTCTGGATGACCATTTGTGAATTCGTCAAATTGTGAAAAAGCGGCAGCACTAATCGGACACGTCACACTATTTTTAAAAATGACAAATTTGTTATGTTTTTCTATTAAATCTTGAAATTGTTCGATTGTATCGATTTTTATTTTTCCCATCATTATCACCTCAAACCATCATTGCATGTTCACAAAAATATTGTATAATACGGAAAATCCATCAGCAAAATATTTGCCGATGGATTGAATGTGATCCATCATGATTTTTCCATGAATTGTTGCCCTTCGTTATAGCTATTTTCTAAAATTTTCTCATCTTCCTCTTTTACATTTAAAGCTTTTTCTGAATGATTGCTCATTTCTTTAACTTTATTAAAAAGATTCGAAGCAGTTGTTGATTTTTCTTTTGCTAAACTAATAAATTGTGTTCCTTTCTCGTAAACATCTTCTGTCATTTTCGATGTTTTTTCCTTTGCTACACAAAATTGTTGATTGAAATCTTCTCGCAGCTTATAACGAGATTTAGGCGAAAAAAATAAAGCTATAAGCGCTCCAATTATTCCACCGAACAATACGCCAAACAAAAAATTTTTGCCATTCTTTTGATCATTCACCAAACCCAAAACCTCCTTCCTCTTATGAAAAGACGTTTCATTTCCATAAACGCTCTACTTTCTCTGTTTCCAATGTTTCGCTCTTTCCAAAATCTCTATCAAAGTATTTCCCCATTGAATGGCTTGTGAAACTTTATTTTGTTTTTCCTTCATTTGCGAGGATACTGTAGAGGAAACCTTTTGTACAGATTCATGAAATTGCTGAATCGAATGTCCAACATTTTGTACAGCATTTACAACATTATTTAACTTTTCTGCTTTTTGATGAATATCATCAGCTAGCTTGTTTGTTTTATGTAAAAGGTCTGTTGTTTCTCGCGTAATCCCCTCCACTTGTTTTTCAAGGCTTGACAGTGTATGAGCAACATGATCTAACGTCTTTCGAAGCGATTTTAATGTTTTGGCTAAATAGACAACTAAAATAGCAAAAGCAACAGCGAAAATGGCTGCACTTAAATATAAGATCAATATCATGATAGCACCTCCAGATGTAATAGAAAATGTGTCGCCATTGTTTGATTATACTTTATATTCAACAAATATTATCCAATTCCCTTTTAAAATGAGAATAAAAAGTTACTTATTTTAAAAGCCTTGATAAAAAGGTAAAATAACATTATCCATATTCCAATACATAGGAGGATTTCCATGAAAGACCCAAGAATTGAAAAACTAGCTAACATCTTGATTCATTATTCTGTTCGTTTACAAAAAGGCGAAAAAGTATTAATTGAAAACTTTGGATTACAAAGGGAGCTTGTCATCGCCCTTGTAAAAGAAGCTTATAAAGCAGGAGGATATCCATTTGTTTCATTAAAAGATCATCAGATCGATCGTGCTCTTTTATTAGGAGCTGAAGAGGAGCAATTTGAGATGATGGCATCTTTTGAAGCAAATATCATGGCTGAAATGGATGCTTACATCGGCTTGCGTTCAGGAGATAATATTAATGAATTTGCTGATATCCCTGATCATAAAATGAAAATTCATGGAAAAACGATCGGCCAAAAAGTACATCGTGATATACGCGTTCCAAAAACAAAATGGGTGGTGCTGCGCTACCCTAATGCTTCGATGGCCCAACTGGCTAAAATGAGTACCGAAGCTTTTGAAGATTTCTATTTTGATGTTTGTACACTTGATTATGGAAAAATGGACAAAGCAATGGATGCACTTGTACAATTAATGAACAAAACAGATAAAGTCCGGATTACAGGATTGGGGACAGATTTAACATTCTCCATTAAAGATATCCCAGCTATTAAATGTTCTGGCCAAATGAATATTCCAGACGGAGAAGTATATACAGCGCCTGTTAAAAATTCCGTAAATGGCACCATTACTTTTAATACAGCATCACCATACCAAGGTTTTACATTTGAAAATGTCCAGCTTACCTTTAAAGATGGCAAAATCATTGATGCGAAAGCAAATGATACCGAACGTATTAATAAGATTTTGGATACGGACGAAGGGGCTCGTTACATTGGAGAATTCGCTATCGGTGTCAACCCTTATATTCAACATCCAATGCAAGATATTTTATTTGATGAGAAAATTGATGGCAGCTTCCACTTTACTCCTGGCCAATGTTATGATGATGCTTATAATGGAAACCATTCAAATATCCATTGGGATATGGTCATGATCCAACGACCTGAATATGGTGGTGGAGAATTATATTTTGATGATGTACTCATTCGTAAAGATGGACGCTTTGTCATTTCAGAGCTTGAACAACTAAACCCGGAAAACCTCAAATAATACAAAAAAACGGGGCTGACTCAAACATCATTTAGTTTCACTATTTGAGTCCAGCCCAATTTTTCTACCCCACTAATTTTTCATAGGCCTTTTGGTATTTTTGAATATCACCAGCACCCATAAAAACGAGAACACTGTTTTCATGCCTTTTTAAAATAGATGGATCTCTTTCATCAATGACAACCGCTTGATCTATTTGTGCTTGTAAATCTTTAATAGATAACGTACCCGTTTTTTCGCGGGCAGATCCGAAAATTTCACATAAATATACTTGATCAGCTTCTTTCAAACTATTAGCAAACTCGTCAAGGAACGACTGCGTTCGTGTAAAAGTGTGCGGTTGAAACACAGCCACGATTTCACGATCAGGATATTTTTGTCTTGCCGCTTCAATCGTTGCTTTTATTTCCGTTGGATGGTGTGCATAATCATCAATGATCACTTGCGTCCCAACTTGCTTTTCATTAAAGCGCCGTTTTACACCTTTAAAGGTTTTCAAGCGTTCTTGAATAATGGAAATATCGATATTTTCATAATGGCATAAGGCAATAACCGCTAATGAATTTAAAATATTATGATTGCCAAAGGCCGGAATCTCAAAATTACCATAAAAGGTGTTGCGCACAAAAACGTCAAACTTTGTTCCAGTTGTACTTTTCTCAATATTTCTTGCTTGAAAATCATTTTCGTCATGAAACCCATAATAAAGAACGGGAACTTTCGCTTGAATTTGCTGTAAGTATTCGTCATCTCCGCAGGCAATAATACCTTTTTTCACTTGTAATGCCATTTGTTGAAACGCATCAAATACATCTTCAATATCTCGATAATAGTCCGGATGGTCGAAATCTATATTTGTCATAATAGCATAATCAGGATAGTATGAAAGGAAATGGCGCCGATATTCACATGCTTCAAATACAAAGTATTTGCTCTTATCTATTCCTTTTCCAGTACCATCACCAATTAAATAGGATGTTGGTTCAGCACCTTGAATAACATGGGCAAGCAAACCAGTAGTTGAAGTTTTACCATGAGCACCTGTCACACCAATACTAATAAAACGATTCATAAATTCACCTAAAAATTGGTGATAACGGTAAACTGGGAGACCTATCCTAAGAGCCTCTGCAATTTCTTCATGTGAATCGGAAAAAGCATTTCCTGCAATAACCGTTAATCCTGGATGAATATTTTCCTTCGAGAAAGGAAGAATCGGTATATTTCGTTCCTCTAGCGCTTTTTGTGTAAAAAGCTCCTTCTCAATGTCAGAGCCTTGAACTTTATAGTGCATATCATGAAGAATTTGCGCAAGTGAACTCATACCTGTTCCTTTTATTCCAACAAAATGATAAACAGTCATATAAGAACCTCCAACAATTGTCTATCTGTATGACAGTATATGATGGATCACTAGTTTTGTAACTAAAACGAAATGTATTAAATCAACCACGCTACATCATTATAGCATTAAAGGTGAGTTATGACTATTTACTGCATAAAGGAATGGGAAAACTGAACTTTTCTTAACAGTTTTCCCATTTCAGGCAGTTCCTATAGCTTTATTCTTTTCTGTTTATCATGATTCATAATCAATAAAAAGTATCGTTATGATTAATCAACTCTTTCCAATCGTGGATTTGGACGATATCTTCTACCTGCTTTTGCTTGAGGCTTTCCATTTAATAACACATTATCTCCTGTAAAACCGATATGGATTTTTAATAAGCTGCTGCCGACTCCATATATATCTACAGGCACTTTTTGTTCTTCAAATTCTTTGATTCTTTGCTCATTAAAACCGCCGCTAACGACAATTTTTACATGTTCAAATCCTTCTTGGTCTAAAGCCTCTCTTAAGGCAAATATGAGAGGTGCATTGACGCCGCGAGGGTCAAATGTTCCAAGTACATCTGGATTTCGTATAAAATATTGGTCGATCATCGTCCGAGAAGTATCAACACGGACTCCTTTAAGCTTATCGCCAAACTCGCGAGCAACTCTTAATGCATCTGTAATACAGTCATTGTTATAATCAACGAGCACGATCAGCTCATCTTCAGGGAATTTTTTATAATAAGCTTTAGCCGCTTCCACAACATCTCCATCAAAAAGCTGAATCAAAGCGTGCGGCATTGTACCCATGCCTTGCTTTCCCCACCATTCATTCATCGCATGAGTAGCTTGTGCCGTTGATCCCCCAATATAAGCAGCATACCCATCTCCTGCTTGCTGGGTAAAATGATCATCCCGATCTCCCATAAAAATGACCGGCTTTTGCTTCCCTGATAGCCCAGCTGCTTTTACGACATTATAAACATTTGTTGCAACAGAGGTTCGACGTGCTAAAATTCCATCAATAATTCCTTCTAAAAATCCAAAGTTTTGGTAAGGACCTGTTATCGTTAACACAGTCTCAAATGGGCTAATTTTATCGCCGTCTTTTAATGAATAAATTTCAAGCTCATCTGGATTATCTGCAAAGGTTTTCACTAGAGCGATTACTTCATCTGTACCGCAAAGAACTGCATGTTTTTTTTGGAAAAATTGCATCGTTACGATGTTATCTGGTCGAAATTCTCTAACAATGTCCCTTGTTTTTAAGAAATAAACGGCAGAAAACCAACCGTTCTTTACACGTTCATCAAATTTAAACGTTTTATTCGTTAACCGCTTTATTTTTCCTTGCATTTTTAATTCTATTTCCTTCATCCACCATTTTCTCCCTTTTCTCGTTAATCTTTATCATAAACTATTTATGATGTAACGTTCAATTCATGCTCATCATATCACAATTTAAGAATGGATACTACTTTGTTTTAAAGCAGCAAAATCTTCTTCTGTAACTAAAACGTCACGCGGTTTACTCCCTTTCGATTCGGAAATGATTCCTTGTTCTTCCATGAGATCTATAAGCCTAGCAGCTCTATTATAACCAATTCTAAAACGGCGCTGCAGGCTTGAGGTAGAAGCCCCACCTTGTTCAATGACAAATTCACATGCTTCGTAAAACAACTCATCTTCCTCAGACTGTATGTCAGCTTTTTTGATCAATTCTTCTTGTTTAAATAAATATTGCGGTTTTGCTTGTTGACGAACATGCTCTACAACCCGTTCAATTTCTTCATCTGAAACGAAATTTCCTTGAACTCGCAATGGTTTTGATGAGCCATTTTCAAGAAATAACATATCCCCTTTTCCGAGCAAGCGTTCTGCCCCTGCCGTATCGATAATAGTACGCGAATCTACTTGTGATGAAACGGCGAAAGCAATTCTTGTAGGGATATTTGCCTTTATTAAACCAGTGATTACATCCACAGACGGTCTTTGTGTGGCTATAAGCAAGTGAATGCCGCAAGCCCTTGCCTTTTGAGCAATGCGGCAAATGGCTTCCTCTACATCACCTGGTGCAGCCATCATTAAATCGGCTAACTCATCAATCACAATGACAATGTACGGAAGTTTTTCTCCTTGATGATATTTTTTCACATTTTCATTATATTTTGATATGTCACGGACACCTGTATGGGCAAACAACTCATATCTTCGCTCCATCTCTTCCACTGCCCATTTTAATGATGCAGTAGCTGCTTTTACGTCCGTAATGACCGGACTTACTAAATGCGGGATATCATTATAAGGTGCGAGCTCGACCATTTTAGGATCAATGAGCAACAGTTTAATTTCATGTGGAGACGCCTTATATAGCAAGCTGATAAGCATTGTATTAATACAAACACTTTTTCCAGATCCTGTTGCTCCCGCAATAAGACCGTGTGGCATCTTTTTTAAATCGGTCACAATCGGCTGACCGGATATGTCCAATCCTAAAGCAACCGTTAATGAGGAAGGATTTTGCCTAAATTGCGGAGACCTTAAAATCTCGCGAATATACACCATTTTACTTTTTTTATTTGGGACTTCAATGCCGATTGTATTTTTCCCCGGGATTGGGGCTTCGATCCGAATATCCCTTGCGGACAGACTTAGTTTAATATCATCTATTAAATTCGTAATCTTGCTGACTTTTACACCTGGCTCTGGATGAACCTCCAATCTTGTCACAGAAGGACCTTGCGTTACGTTTACTACTTTTGCTCGCACATTGAAATTCTTTAATGTTAAATTTAACAATTCTTTTTGCTCATTTATCCACTCATGATCGCTAAATGACTCTTCGGGCGGCATTTTTAGCAAAGATAAATCTGGAAACACATAACCATGTTGTTCTTTCTGTTGAAGCTTTCGTTTATCTCGGCCGAACATTAATACATTGTAAGGAATGGTTGTGCTGCGTTTTTCATTTGTTCGTGATGTCGTTTGCTTCTCTTTCGACATTTCTTCTTTTCGATCGTTTTGTTCTGATGTGTTGTCTTTTTGATCCTCTCTCTCTTTAACATCCTTCACACGAGTTTGCTCATTCGTTTCAAGCTGACAACCTAATTCTTGCTCCTCATCTTTGACTTCTTTCTTATTTGCCTCAAATTCATCTTCATTTTCCTCAATATTATCAAAGCTTTCCTTTACCTCGTCTTGATCTGAAGGTGAAAGCGGTATTTCGTTTTCCATTGTTCCTTGATGGACTGATTCCGTCAAAAAATGAGAGCCAACCTCATACTCTTTTTCCTGCATACCTTCTTTATTTTCATCATGAACGAATTGTCTTTCTTCAGCTAGTTTTTCTGTAGAATGAATATTCACTTCCTCTTGAGCGAAATGAACATTTTCTTTATGTACACAATGTGGATCCACATCTATAGGATGTGCCTTTTCAACCTTTTGAATACGAGCGAATTCTTTTTCGTCATATTCATTTATTTGCAGTTCTTTCACTTCTTTGTTATTTACATCATTCTTTGAAAAAACTTCTTGTCTGTATGAAGACTCGTTTCGCGGACCAAATCCATAAATGGGGGACGGAATTTCGGTCGGTCGAAACGATGAACGATTCATACTAGATTGTTCATGATGATCATAGCGTTTATGACGAAATTGCTTTTTTCCTTCTTTTATCCATTGATCGCTTTTTTCCGTTCTTTTTTGTCTTGTACGATCTCTTATTTCCTCATCTGGAATAACCGGAAAGCGAAATTTTCCTTGCGGATATTGATAAGCCACTTTTGCTTTTATTTCTTTAGACTCAGTGCCTGCACTTATTTCTTCAGATGTTTTATCACGGATCATTTCCATTTCTTTTCTATGATGTTCTTGATCTCCCATTAACCATTTTAATAGCCTAGAAAACAACCTCATCCATCATCACTCTTTCAATCACGATGTATCTACTACCTAATTGTAGCAATAAAAATAAATTTTTAACAATCCTCTACCGAGAATTCCCCCTATTCTACATGAAACTAAAAAACCACTAGAAAAACTAGTGGTTCAAGTGTTTTTTAACAAATGGATGATTAAAAAAATGGAGATCCAACTGGACGTTCATCATCTAAGACGAGAATTCCTTTTTCCGTTGGTGCGTTTGGTAAATTTAATTCTTTTTCCGAACAGATCATTCCACTTGAAGCGACACCACGAAGCTCGGCATCCTTAATAATCATGCCATTTGGCATGACAGCACCTACTTTGGCAACAACGACTTTTTGTCCTGCTGCTACATTTGGTGCACCACAAACTATTTGTAACGTTTCTGTACCTACATCCACTTTACAAATGCTTAATTTATCTGCATTTGGATGTTTTTCTTTTTCTAAAACTAAACCGACGACAAACTTCGGTGACAAGTCGACTTCAATCTTCTCAGAGAAGCCGTTTTGATGAAGAATTTCATTTATTTTTTCTACCATTTCTTCAGTTAATGAAAGGTTTCCATTTCCTTTAAATGAACCATAGGTGGAAGCATGAAAGATGTTATAACCAACAGTTTCATTTGTTGTTGCATCAAATATTCTTGCGACATCTCCTTTTCGTTCAAATGTTCTATTTTCAGCTGGAATCTCTTTAAGCTGAATTAATAATGTGTCACCTATACCTTCACGATTGTAAAATACGTTCATGCTGTCATTCCCTTCTAATCTTGTTTTTTGCGATTATGAGCGAGAATAAATATTGGTTCTAGCTCGTTATTCTCATATATAAATGATAAAGCGGTAATCGGTACTCGTCCACTTGCAAAAAAACTCATCGTTAATTGCGCTAACACATCATAGCCAGTTTCATTTTGAATATCAGCAATGATTAGTACATCTTGATGGGGAACAGCTACGACCATATCCCCTGTAATCTTCTTTTGAAATTGCTGTAAAAGCGATTCATTTAATATTCGACTCGCGTCATATCCATCATTGGAACGAATAAAGTAAAAATCATTTCCCGCAACATGGTCTTCCTTAATAACCGTTTCTAATGAACGTAAATTAAATAAAGCCATTTCTTTCAAATGTTGGGGAGACCACTGTTCCTTTTCTAATAAGTGCTTGTCAATCAAACGATACGTCTTTCCTAGGTCAAGAGCATAGAAAATTCGCGTTTCCGCAGTATGTTCATCATAAATGAGCGGTATACCATCACTCGTTTCAATCGGGAAAGATGTTGAGCGAATAACAGGAAAAATACGCTTTTCTTTTCCTGAAAGCTCATGGTTTTCTTTCATTGCATAAAGGGATTCTTTAATATAATAAACAAATTCTTCAAGCGCTTTTTCCTTTTTTTCTTCACATTTTGCAATCAAATTAGGAATCGAAATAGTCACACCTTTTTCTACATTTGGATCTTCGATTCGCAATGTATCTTTTTTTCGATCATAATGATACGTAAACGGCTCATTTCTTAATTTCTCTTTCATTAATTCAACCATTTTTTTTGAATTCATTTTCATTTCTTTATAGTCAAGTCCTCCCACCTTTTTAAAGATCTTTCTTACAATTGTTAATAAATTGCTGAACTTCCTCTTTCGTTTTTCGATCTTTACTTACAAAACGGCCAATTTCATTTCCTTTATGATAGGCAATGAAGCTTGGAATACCGAAAACATTTAACTCGCTGCATAAATCAATGAATTCGTCACGATCGACATAATAAAAGGTAAAGTCACTATTTTCCTTTTCTAAGTCTGGAAGGGCTGGTTCAATCGCCCGACAATCAGGGCACCAATCAGCAGAAAACATAAATATGACTTTATCTTGCTTTTTTAATTTTTCAAATTGATCAATAGATTGTAATGTTTCCATGTTTAATCACTCTCCAGTATGAATTTTTAAATCACCTAGTTTAATCAATCCCTTTTTCCTCATCCAATTGGATAATATCAAACTAATGACAGCAGGGCCAATAAAATGCAATAAAATTACACTCCATAGTGTGTTCATAGAAAATCCCATTGTGGTAAACGTCATGATTTGCCCAACAAGCCCGCTCGTTCCCATTCCGGCACCAGCAGCATTGTTAGTCATATCAAATAGTATTGTCCCAATTGGCGCTAATATGGCCCCAGCTACAGTTGGTGGAATTAATACACGCGGGTTTTTGACAATATTCGGCACTTGCAGCATCGATGTACCTAATCCTTGCGCAAACAGTCCGCCAATTCCATTCTCTTTATAGCTTATAACAGCAAATCCAATCATTTGGGCACTACAGCCGATTGTTGCAGCTCCAGCAGCGAGGCCATGAAGATCAAGCATTAAGGCAATTGCCGCACTAGAAATGGGTGCGGTTAAAGCAAGACCCATTAAAACCGCCACTAACATCCCCATGATCAGCGGCCGCTGTTCTGTTGCCCACATCACAAGCTCTCCAAAACCTTTCATGAAGCTATCTATGTACGGACCAATAAAGGTGGCAACAACATAGCCTGTGCAAATCGTGACAAATGGTGTTAAGATGATATCCACTTTTGTTTCTTTACTTATTAGCTTCCCAACTTCAGTCGCTAATAAAGAGGCCGCATAACTACCTGCTGGACCACCTAATGTTGCACCAGCAGCACCACAAATGATACTAGAAAATAATACTAATGGAGGTGCCTGAAGACCATAAGCAATGGCTCCACCAATTGCCGGTCCCATTAGCCCCATCGCTAACGTTCCAATATCAACGAAAGGCTCAAATTGCAATTGCTCTCCAATTGTTTTAATGATAAGGCCGATGATCAGAGAAGAAAATAATCCGAGAGCCATATAGCTTAATGCATCAATTAAATATACTTTTATCGATAAAGATACCCCTTTTTTTTGTAAAAAGCTTTTCATACAAACACTCCTCTTTAATCAGTTCGAAAGAAAAACCCCCGGCATTTACCGCGGGCAAGCTTAGTATTGGACAGATTGAACAATTTTGATCATTTTTCTTACACTATCGTCAACATCTTGACTATTAGCGTGAGTTGTCATTTTTATTCCGCCTATTCCTGTAATCACTTCATATACTTTTTCATTCAGTTTAATAATAATTGTATATTTAAACTCATCATCGGTCTCCATCGTTTCATTCACAAGTATATCTGTTGCCGTATCGATCCCCTTTTGATATAAAAGCTTACTATTTCTTTTTTCATTTTTATTGACGAATAAAATATATTGCTGCTCCCCTTCTGACAAAATCAGATTGCTGCCTGAAGCCGATTCTATATCAAAAGTGTCAGGCAAATAAAACGAGAACTGATCATTCGTTTCATTTGCCTTAACAGAATCTTCTTGAAAAGCGATCTTGATTGATGCTATAGCCGATTGTTTTACTTCTTCTTTTGATATCGAGCAGCCTACCAATAACGTAAAGGCAAAACTATATATGAAAGCAATTTTAAATAGCCTCACTTGCTGCTTCCTCCTTTTTCCTAGGACTCTAACATTTATAATAACCTTTTCACAAAAATATTGACAAGAGTAATGGGACATCCTCATTTTCGGTTTCTATATGAATCATGTTAAAATAAAAGGAAAATATTGAAGGAGGGATTTTATGGAATTAATTGTTTACCTTGCCGGGGAAATTCATAGCAATTGGAGACAAGAAATAAAGGAAAAAGCGCAAGCACTACAACTCCCTGTCAAATTTGTAGGGCCAATGGAAAATCATGAGCGTTCTGACCACATTGGGGAAGAAATATTAGGTACACAACCGAATGCCATTTTTAAAGATGAAGCTGCTTCTAAAATTAATAATCTCCGGACAACTGTTTTAATGCAAAAAGCAGATCTTGTGATTGCATTATTTGGAGAAAAATACAAGCAATGGAACACTGCTATGGATGCTAGTACAGCTGTTGCGTTGAATAAACCGTTAATATTAATCAGACCAGAAGCTTTGCATCACCCGCTAAAAGAACTGTCGAATAAAGCAAATGTCACAGTTGAAACCGTAAACCAAGCATTAAAAGTCTTATCCTACATATTTGAAGAGGAAAATAAATAATCGGTAAAACAAAAAGGCTGTTAAGTGTCTTGTTGCAGTGTCTGACACTTGACAGCCTCTTAACTGGTCATTTCACTTTCTCTTTATTTTGATATGTCCATTGTCCAACTAATAATTTCATAACATGAACAAACATTTTTTTGCGGTCAACATAGCCATCTGTCAATATGCCAACCGCTCCTTCCTTCTTCCTTATATTGTGTTGATTAGCAAATTCATCCATAATATCGCCTAATTCTTTCCCTTTTTTCAACAGTTGATAAATTTCATCTGGTAAACGGATTCTTGCCCCACCTGCAACAATTGGTTCATGATGTCGGTCCACTAACGCTCCCCAATTGCAGAGAAAACAACCCATATCCGTCTCCATTACTCCACCTTCTAGTCCAATTCCGATATCAGCATTTTCTTTCAGCAAGGCATTTTGGGCACGATTGATCGCTCCGATCATGGTTTCTTTATCAGAAAATGGTTGAGATGACACTTCTGAAGGTACATCAGTTGAAATGAACTCTATATTTGTAAAGCTCATAAAAGCTTCCATAACCGCATTAACTTTAGCAGGATTTTTTGTTCCGATTGCCACTTTCATTTTTTTCCTCCAACATTTCGTTCTTATGCATTTTGCTTAATTGATAAAACAGTGGAATGATCACACGCTTTTACTAGCTTCACTAACAGCTCTTTTGCAGCTAAATAATCATCAACATGAATGATGGAAGCATGTGTATGAATATAACGGGAGCAAATACCGATGACAGCGGAAGGAACACCTTCATTGGATATATGTACTCTTCCAGCATCTGTTCCACCTTGTGAAACAAAATATTGATAAGGGATATTGTTAGATTCGGCCATATCTAATACAAATTCTCTCATGCCGCGATGTGTAACCATGGAGCGATCATAAATGCGTAAAAGCGCTCCTTTCCCTAGCTGGCCAAATTCTTTTTTGTCACCGCTCATATCATTAGCAGGACTAGCATCTAACGCAAAAAAGATATCAGGCTTAATCATATTTGCAGCTGTTTGTGCACCTCGCAGCCCGACTTCTTCTTGCACCGTGGCACCAGAATAAAGCGTATTTGGCAACGCTTCTTCTTTTAATTCTTTTAACAGTTCTATTGCCAGTCCGCAGCCGTAGCGATTATCCCAAGCTTTAGCTAATATTTTTTTTGAGTTGGCCATCGGTGTAAATGGACAAATCGGCACAATCTGCTGTCCTGTTTTAATCCCTATTGTTTCTGCGTCTTCCTTATTGTCTGCACCGATATCAATAAGCATATTTTTCACTTCCATCGGCCGTTTCCGCTTTTCTTCTTCTAGCAAATGCGGAGGAATCGAACCGATTACACCTATAACTGGACCATGTTCGGTAATAATTTGTACACGCTGCGCCAACAGTACTTGATTCCACCATCCTCCTAAAGGCTGAAAGCGAATCATACCGTTCTCTGTAATCGATGTCACCATAAATCCTACTTCATCCATATGACCAGCTACCATAACGACAGGTCCATCTTCATGACCACGTTTTACCCCAAAAATACTTCCAAGTTTATCTTGAACGATATCATCTGCATATTTTTGAAGTTCTTTGCGCATAAACTTTCGAACAGCATGCTCATGTCCAGGAGCACCGGGTAATTCTGTTAAATTCCGAAATAATTCTAAAGTCTCAACATTCATTTGTTCTACTCCTTTTCCCGTCTTGAATATGAAATACTTTAGACACTTGCTTTCATTTTACAGAAAGTTTTTCATCCTTTCCAGTTTGTAGGCAATCAGAATAATAATAGAACTATATAAGTTGCAATAAAGAATTTCCGATTTTTTGTTTCTATTTGAAACTTTAACGTTTTCGTCTTTTATGGAGTAATCGGTATTTTTCGACTTTCGAAAAAATAGGGAGTCTGTTTTTTCGTCAGCCATAAGTTCAATCTCCCAGTTGTATATATATATTTGCTTCTCCATTCAAGCGAATACGATGCAATGCGGCCAGTAATCGGCTGAGTGTAGAAAATATTTCAACTTATATCGTTAGAGAAAATTTAAAAATTTTCCGCTAATCAGTTATACTTATAATATCGAAATGTTTATGGAGGGAAAAAAATGAAATGGAAACATTTTATTATTGGCGCTAGTGTTGGCGTTTTAGTCGGATACGTCCTAAAAGAGCGATGGGATAAAGAATTCATTTCCCCTGACAAAGCTTTAAAAAATGCTAAAAAAGCCTTTCAGGAAAAAGGGCCGATTGATGGATCATGGATTTATACGATTCCACAAGATTATGAAATGAATGGCTTAACTTATAAAGTTTACAAAGTTGGAATAACTCGTAAGAATGAAGATGAAACGAAGCAATTTGAAGTGATCGTCGATGCTAAAACAGGAACCATTTTACATATCGATTCATTATCCTTTGAATCTTAATGCATATGTTTCAAAACCACAATAACCGATAAAGGCTTTTCTGAAAAAACATCAAACACTTTAAAAACAACACCTTTATAAACCGGAGGAGATGAAGGGACTATGTGTTTATTACATCAAGGTGTCACGTTTTTAAATTTTGATGAGACTTATTTTTTTCAGCAAAAGCTCTATTCTTTTCCACATGAAAATATTGATTTCTTAGGTTTATCACACGTTCATTTATACTGTGCAGACGAATCATTGAAATTGATCGAAAAGAAGCTTTCAAATAGAAAACAGCGAGGGATTACCTTTATTGGCAGTGGCAACTATCATTATGTAACCTATTTACTGTTGAAAGAGATCAAAAAACCGTTCACACTCATTCTTTTTGATAATCACCTAGACATGGATGTAAAGATGGATCATCATGATTCCATGATCTCTTGCGGAACATGGGTATCCTTCGCTTTACAAAACATCCCGTATTTAAAACATGTACTCATCGTCGGACCTACATCAAAAGCATACAACTTCCAGCATCAAAAAGTCACCATTTTTTCTTTTCACAAAGAACAAAACTACTCTCCGAAGTTTATTTTATCCAACATCAAAACAGACAATATATATATTAGCATCGACAAAGATGTATTACATAAAGAGGAAGCGGCAACCAACTGGGATCAAGGGAAGATGAAATTAAAAACACTCCTTTCCTTTCTTGAACAAATTTTAGTGCAAAAACGTGTTATCGGAATTGATATTTGCGGTGAATCGCCACTATCCCATGGAAGATTTTTTGCTGCTTCGATAAGAAAAAACGAAACGGCCAATTTAAAAGTATTACAAACATGTATACGTTTACAAGAACGGAGCCTATCGTGATCAAAAGCAACCAAATGTTCCTTAAGTTATTTTCATTAATCTTCTCATTATTTAAAATAATAAGAGAATAAGAAAGGAGTGGAGTTTATTCATGACGGTACAAAAAGACTATATGAAAGAATTTCAATCAATTCCAACGACAGCTATTTCTGATGCCATGGATGGCTTAAATAACTTAGATCCTTCTATTAAGCCATTACAAGAGCATTATAAAATAGTTGGAAAAGCTCTTACAGTAAAAATGCCTGTCGGCGATAATCTGGCCGTATTAAAAGCCATTTATGAATCCAAGCCTAGCGATGTCATTGTCATTGATGCAAAAGGCGATACATATCGGGCTGTTGCAGGAGACTTTGTTTTAGGAATGGCGCAAACGCTTGGAGTTAGCGGCTTTGTTATTGATGGAGTAATTCGTGACGTTCAAGATAGTAAAGCATTAAATTTTCCTGTGTTTTGTAAAGGAACGACGATGGCGGCAAGCGGAAAAGCTGGAGTTGGAGAAATTAACGTTCCCATTTCCTGCGGCGGTGTTAGTGTTCAACCAGGTGATTTAATCGTAGCAGATGCTGATGGCGTTACAGTCATTCCACAAGGCATGGAAGATGAAATATTGAAAAAATCACTGCAAAAAATAGAAAAAGATGAAAAAAGAGCCCAAGAGGTTTCTGGAGATGTCGAAGCCATTCGCAAGTATTTAGAAAGTATGATTTCAAAAGCTTAATGGTCATTTGATATGATTTCATCTTAGTATATAGTCAAGTCAGCTACAGGGAAGCCGTCAAGAACTTTTCTTGACGGCTTCTTTCCCAAGCTATCATTCACCATCATGATTAATGAGGGAAGAACGATGCCACTTGTTTCAAATCACTTGTACATCTTTACTTACTTCGTTTTCCTCATGACAAAATTGATCTAAAAGCATTGAACCTTAAATAGAGCTGACAATAATCGATTGATCACGAACCTTTTTATCTAAATTTCACTTCACAACGATAAATACGCTGACCTTTCTTAGAAAATTTTTCTTCGTATTCAGTCATGATATTGCCTTCAAAATCACTATTGTGTAAATCAAGGCTAACGAAGGTTAGTAATAATCCATATTCTGAAAAACTTTTTAATGAGTATTCAAATAATCCTTGATTATCTGTTTTTAAATGAATTTCACCGCCTTCAACGAGAATGTTCTCAAAAATAGTTAAAAACGATTTGTGGGTAAGACGGCGTTTTTCATGCCGTTTTTTCGGCCAAGGATCTGAAAAGTTCAAATAAACTCGCTCGACTTCACTAGGTGCAAAAATTTCCGTTAAATCTCTTGCATTCACATTTAATAACTTAAGATTTGGCAGCTTTTCTTCTTCTAGCTTTTGTAATGCTGAAACAATAACACTTTGATATAACTCAATCCCTATATAGTTGATGTTAGGGTTTCGCTTTGCCATTTCGACAATAAACTGCCCTTTCCCTGTACCAACTTCAATATGGATAGGATGATGATTTCCAAAAAGTTTATGCCAGTTTCCTTTCTGTTCTTGTGGATTCGGTATCACATATTTAGGATGTTCTGCAATATATTCGCTTGCCCATGGTTTATTCCGTAAACGCATTTTAACACCTCAGGTTCTAGTAATCGTTAATCGATGTAAAAGATAACACGAAGAGTAGAATAGGTGCAAGTACAATATTTTTAAAATCTTAATAAAATCAAGCGAAAAAGGGACAGCCTGTTGACTGACCCTTTTGTATATTAAACGTAAGGCTTGCACAACATAACAATATAATTGTATAGGGGATGATGAGAATGCAACTAAATCATGAACATCAATTGATGCTCTTAAAAGATATTTTATCTGAACAACAAAGCGAGTGTTGTGGGACCATTTCGGAATATGAACAACTGGAAAGGTTAATTCAATCATTATTAGCAAATGATGCCATCCATGATCATTTAAAGCAATCTCTAAAAAACATTTATCAATATAGTCAAAAAGGGAAAAATAGCCGTGATCCGGCTCAACATATTACAGAATATGATCAACATATTACGAATTGGATTGAAGATCTCAACATGTTTTCGTAAGCAAAAAATGCAATTGTTCAAGATGCTCTTTCATTTCCTTTTGCTGATTTTTTGCTTTCAACCAAGCAATGGAAATAATGAATTGTGCTAAAACATACCAATGCATACGATTACGCAAATCATCTGTTAATTTAATTCCATATTTATCCAACCATAACTCCCATTCATCTTCTGGAATATAAGAATACAATAACATGCCTAAATCAATAGCAGGATCTGCGATCATCGCACCATCCCAATCAATTAAATAAAGCTTATTGTCATTTGAAAGCAGCCAATTATTATGGTTAATATCGCAATGACAAACAACCATTTCTTTATTTTGAACATTTGGGAGCTGCTCCTCTAAAAATCGAATAGATTCTAGGATAACAGGAAATATTTTCAATCCTTGATCAATCGTTTTCTTTATATCGTCAAGCAGTTCATCTGGCGTTAGCGGCTGCTTTCCTAACCTTTTCAACATATCTAATAATTCATTCGAATGATGAATTTTATAAAGCAGTTGTGCGACTTGTTTGTCATTCATATCTTTTGGCTTCAACTCTCTTCCATTAAGCCAATGCTGTGCAGTGATGACATCTCCGTTTTCCATTCTTTTTGTCCACACAAGCTTCGGTACAATCCCTTCAGCAGATAATACTGCTAAAAATGGGGAAGAATTTCGTTTTAAAAAAAGCTTTTTTCCCTCTTTTTCTGCGTAAAAAGCATCTCCAGTCGCACCGCCTGCTGGAGAGATTTCCCACTCGCTACCTAGCACAAACTCCAACCAATTTTCCTTCAATTTCAAGCCCACATTTCGTTTTAATTTTTTATGATGACTAACCCTATTTTATATATCGACCATTATATATCCAATATTACGTTTGAAAGAAATAAAAAAGACAGCTATTGGACTAAAAGATGGTGACAATAGCTATCCCTTTTAAATTTTATCGTCAACTAATAATTTTAGTCAAGAAAAAGTGAAATACATCGCATGAGATGGAAGAGTCTTCTTGTTTGCCGCTATGTTTGATACAATACATAAGTTCCAATATCTTGTACTTCCAGCTTTTCTTGAATGATATATAGCGGCTTTTCTGGTGAGCACACTTTTGGTGTACATATTAGCTGCCAATCACCATTTCTGGTTAAGGAAAGTCTCTTGCTACGTTTTTGGTTACAATGAACAATGATAAGATGGCTCCACGGTCCAAATTGTAAAACATTGTTTAATTGATATGCCATGATTCCTTCGTTCGTTTCGAGAAACGTACAATGTTTTTTGACAAGTTCCGCCTTTGCAAAACGAAAAGCGCCGTGGAGTTTGCGAAGATGGATCAATTTCTTCACATAGTCGATTTCTTCGTCAAATTGTTCACGGGAGCTCCAGTCTATTTGATTAATACAATCAGGAAGATTATAACTATTCCCTTCTCCTTTTTTAGTTCGAAAAAATTCTTGACCACTATGCAAAAATGGAATCCCTTGTGATAACAAAACAATAGAAGTTGCAAGGCGCTGTCGTTTTCTTTTTGTGTCCTCATCTTCTTCATCTAAACAAAAGGTCATCTTATCCCAAAAAGTATGGTTATCGTGTGACTCAACATAATTAATCGATTGGACTGGATGCTGAAATAAACCTCTATGCTGGCTGTTAAAAGAAATTGAACCTGTTATCGACTCCACCATTTGCGATTTTTTATGAACATTTCCTAATGAAAATCCCTTTTCTACAAGGTCAAACGTACTTCCCTTAACGGTATCTCGGAAATGATCATTAAAAAAAGCAATATCCATCATTTTCACACTATTGGCTATGATTGCTTTTCGATCGTATGGGAGAGGTGTCGGCATATCCCATCCCTCTCCTAGAATAATCGCATCCTTCTTCCTTGAAGATATCACCTTTCTGACTTCATTCATCGTTTCTATATCTAATAATCCCATTAAGTCAAAGCGGAAACCATCTACGTCATACTCTTCTAACCAAAACCTAATGGAATCGACGATAAATTTCCGAACCATTTTCCGCTCTGAAGCGATATCATTTCCTACTCCTGATCCATTTGAAGGAATCCCATATTGATCATGTCTAAAAAAATATCCTGGAACCAATTTTTCAAAATGGGAGCTTTCACGAATGAAAACATGATTATAGACGACATCCATGATGACTTTGAGGCCATGACGATGAAACGCTTGAATCATTTTTTTTAATTCAATAATTCTTGAATATGGGTCATATGGATTTAGCGCATAACTTCCTTCAGGTGCATTATAATGAAGTGGATTGTAGCCCCAATTATAAGAATGATTTGGTTGTTCTTCGTCCACTCCAGCAAAATCGTTAATAGGTAAAAGCTCTACGTGCGTCACTCCTAGCTCACGTAAATAGGTTAACCCTGTAGTATAACCGTTTTTCGTCTTCGTATCGTTCTCAGCCAAACCTAAATATTTTCCTTTACACTTTATTCCACTGTTTGGATGAATCGTAAAATCGCGGATATGAAGTTCATATATGATCGCATCTGTTGCTTGTGTAAGTGGAGGAACCTTTATTTTTTCAACCTTTGTTTTTGTCAAATCAATGATGACTCCAAATTCTCCATTGACAGATACCGCCTTTGCATATGGGTCAACTAATTCTCGCCAAATTAAATTTACACAAACTAAATAGGTGTAATAAAAATTTTCAAAGCGACCTTCAAGATTGATTGTCCAAACCCCTTTATTTTCTCTCGTTAATGGGTATTCTTTAACCTCAAAATTAGATGGATTTGTTAATCTAATTTTTACTGCTGTTGCAATTGGTGCCCATATTTTGCAAACGATTGAATTCTCATTAAAAGAAACGCCTAAATCATCTCTATCATAGTAAAACAGATCATCGAACTCTTTAGAACGTATCACTGCACCAATTTGAAGATCAGTTTTAACACCCTTTTCATCTTGAATATAATAAGTTTTTCCAAATTCAATTGAGTGACAGAGTTTGCAAACATATTTTTGAAATGGTTCGATCGGGTATGCATCAACTATTTCTAATGTCTCAAGACGATGATTGCGTTCAAGATAAAATGTTTTTTCTTCACCTTGAAAAGCTGATTTTGGTAATAAAATCGTTACGCTATTCATATCATCTAAATATGCTTCATAATCCCGTTTTACTGATAACAAAATCCGCCACCCCCAATACTTGCAAAAACGATCATGACTCAATAATATCGTAAACTTAGTCATGAATATTTTTTATAAGCAAATATTCAACATACTGTCTCACATTATACCCTTTATTACCAATTTTACATGACTTCAAACGTTAACAGTCCTGTTAAATGAAAAGAGAACCAATTTTGCATCGTTACTCAAAAACGTTTACATTTAGAAGTAATATAGCCACTTCTATATTATGAAACAATAAAATCATTTGTTAATGGTTTTCTCATTTAGAAAAAAGGCGGGAAGACAGTTTCCCACCTAAACACGTTTAGAGTTCAAATTCAAAACGTTCGTACGAATTCGTTAAACACATTGATAGAAGTGCTTTTACCACCTTCAGTTGAGTATGTTTAATCGGGGTGGAATGTTGTTTCATTCTCTCAAACCATTGCTGATATTCTCGCTTATCGATTGCTCGAAAGTTAAATGATAATTTCGGTGCATGAATATAGCCCCTTTTATGGATAATAAGTTTTTTAACAGGCATTTCAACTTGAGCTTTTGTTAAAGCTTGTTTGACAATTCCTTCTGTTCGGTTTAAAGGTATAGTCGGTGCAAGTAATCTTTTTTCGCCTTTTTGGCTACGTCGTATCCAAAAGTGTCCTGCACCTTCATGCACCACTTCATCTTCTTCACCATCTAAAATTGTCATGCAAAAAATTACAGTCGGACAAATTAAAATAATTTCACTTTCTACTGGAGCATTTTTAATAAAAAAAACAGGATAATACATAAGAAAATATTGGTCTGGAAACCGTAAAGCAAAATTTTTTAAATAAAGATCCTTATAATATTTTTCTTTAACATGCGATTGAGATCGAACTGTCGAACTAGCCCATATGATTTGATGATAAAAAATATGCTCTAAAAACTGTTGTTTTCGCTCATCGAGTGATTCATCAGCTACTTCGTTTTTGATTGTATCCCATTGTATTTTTTTGTAACGGATAAATTGATTAGAATAGCGATATGGATCAATCTCATATCGGGAAATATAATCCTCAATTTTAATAACCTGAGCCAATATTGTCCCTCCCCTGTTTTAAATAAAGGCTCTTTTCTAAAAGATTGTTGCTTTACTATAGCTTTTCGACTTTCATAGGCAAGCGATACGCTTGCTATGTCACTTGCAAGCGTGACGTGAACCGAACAAAAAGGTGATGGTCGGACAACTGTGATTTGTCCGACCACGTGCTTTGTTCAGTTCATGGACAGTCGGAAAGCAACAAAGCTTACGAAAACAGCCTAAATAAATAACTGAATGACGAATGGACTTAGTATGGAAGCAAACACAGCACTTAACGTCATGGATATTGAGCTAATGGCCCCCTGTAATCGACCAAATTCATAAGCTTTTGCCATGCCAATTCCGTGCGATGCTGCTCCAAAACCAATTCCGACAGCAATCGGGTGATGAATGTTAAAAAATTTTAAAATATATGGTCCAAACATCGCTCCGCTAATTCCAGCAACCATGACATAAACGGCAGCTAGTGCGGGTATTCCGCCGATTATGGTCGCAATATCCATTGCTACAGGTGAGGTGACGGACTTTGGTGCTAATGAAAGAAGGAGATTTTCATCCACGTCTAATAATAATGATAAATAAATGCCTGAAAGTAGTCCGATCACTGTACCAGCGAAAACACTTGCAACAATTGGGAGAAAATGTTCTTTCAATTGTTTTCGATTTTCATATAAAGGATAAGCCAATGCGACAACGGCTGGACCTAAAAGTTCATCAATCCATTTACCACCAAGCATGTAGTCTTCATATGAAATATGAAAAAGAGATAAGAACAAAATGATGACAACCGTAGAAGTCGCAATCGGTACAAGAATAGGAAAATGAAAACGTTGATACACTTTCGTCATCCATAAATAGATTATTGTCGTCAACAATACCATAAATAGTGCAAAAGCAATCTTCATCCACTATACTTCCTTTCTTTAATCTTATTAACATCTTCCTTTCTTTCTGATAACTGTTGACAAATCCATGATGAGGAAATCATCACTAATACTGTACTGATAAGAACGACGATCACTGTAAGAAAACCTTTCGAGGTAAAGAGAAGTAAATATTGCATAATTCCAACCGTGGCTGGAATAAATAAAAGTGGCAAATACTTGACAAGAAATAAACTCCCATCTTTTACCCACTCTTTTTGAAAAAAATTGGCCTGTAGCAAAACAAACAAGATTATCATGCCAATAATACTACCAGGAATCATTAAATGAAATAGATTCTGTAAAAACACACCAAAAAAATAGATCAAATAAAGAAATATTACTTGTATAACAATTTTCATCCATGAATGCATTTTATATCCTCCATCAAAACATTAAAATACGAATTCACGTATTCGTTCATATTTTGGAATTTGATTGACATTCGTTTGAAAAAGTTTTATCGAACCGACTTGAAAATCCATTTTTTTCAAGGAAGAACGGTCCACTTCCTTAATGATAAAAGGATGTTTTCCTTTATATTTTCTGGCAACGGTTATATGCGGTTTAAAAGCCCTGGAATCAAGTGAAAAACCAATTTGTACACAAGCGTTGTAAACACGATTTCTGAGTTCATCTAGTTCTTTACTTTTTTCAATACCTACCCATAAAATGCGCGGTGATTCAGGTCGTCCAAATACTCCGATGTCTGAAATTTGTAAAGAAAATGGACCAACCCCTTTTATCGCATCTGACACATCTCTATATAACCGTTCTAATTGCTTTTCACTTTCAATAGGCCCTAAAAAAGCGAGGGTAATATGATAATCTTCACGGTATACCCATTTGTCGAACGGCCATTTCCTCTTTATTTCACTTGTCCACTGATATATGCTATTGTTAATTTCTTTTGAAAGATCAACAGCTAAAAAATAATGAGGCTTCATACATGACATCTCCTAAAATTAGGTTGTTTTGAAAATATTGTAACAAAGAAGGAACAGATTTGCATATGTTAAAGCTTTTAGTCCAATAAAGCAAAGTAAGGAAATAGGAATAGACAAAAAATTATGATATGATTATGACGAAAGTAAGGGGAAAGGAAGTGTAAAAATGCGAGTAGTTGAAAATATGGCAGACTTAATTGGGCAAACCCCTTTAGTAAAATTAAACCGCGTGGCTCCAGAAAATGGAGCGTCGATATACGTGAAGCTTGAATATTTTAATCCAAGTAGAAGCGTTAAAGACCGTGCTGCTTACAATATGATCATTCAAGCAGAAAAAGAAGGGAAGCTAAAGCCTGGAGCCACAATAATTGAACCGACTAGTGGAAACACTGGAATTGGACTTGCCATGAATGCTGCAGCGAGAGGCTATCGGGCGATTCTTGTTATGCCTGATACAATGACACAAGAAAGAATAAATCTGTTAAAGGCATACGGTGCAGAAGTTGTGTTAACTCCAGGGGATGAAAAAATGCCTGGTGCCATTAAAAAGGCTCATGAATTAGCAGAAAAAATTCCGAACAGCTTCATCCCAATGCAGTTTGAAAATGAATCAAATCCTGATGCACACCGTACGACAACAGCATTAGAAATTATCGAAGCAATGGAGAAAATCGGAAAGCCATTATCAGCATTTATCGCAACAGCGGGAACAGGAGGAACCATTACCGGAACTGGTGAAGAATTAAAGAAACATTATAAACAATTAACTGTTCATGTTGTAGAACCAGCCGGCTCCCCTGTTTTATCAGGAGGAAAGCCCGGCAAACATAAGCTTGTCGGCACAAGCCCAGGCTTTATCCCACCGATTTTAAATACAAACGTTTATGATGAAATTATTCAAGTGAAAGATGAAGATGCCTATGATATTACTCGGCGCCTTGCTTTGGAAGAAGGCATATTAGTTGGACCGTCCTCTGGGGCAGCGTGTTATGCAGCTATTCAAGTCGCAAAACGACTATCTAAAGATGATGTCGTCGTTTGTATGACGGCAGACACTGGAGAACGATATCTTTCTAGTGATTTATTCAGAGGCTGATTTGCTGAATCAGCCTTTCCTATCATTCATTATAGGGATGAGAAGTAATAAACTCATTCCGATAACTGTACATGCTGTAAAAAACATATAAACTCCTACAACTCGAAAAGCCTCTAAAATCATTCCTCCTATAAATGTACAAAACCAATTTCCTAAGCCGTTTCCAATTGCTGAATAAAGTGAAATAGCAGTAGCGCCAACACTTTTAGGCGTAATTTCACGAACATATTGCAAGGAAGCTGGAATAAATAGCCCTATCGAAAAACCTTGCATAAATATTGTGGCATATACCGCCCAAAGCGGCGGTTCAAATACATATAGTCCCCACCTTAAAGCTGATACAAGTGCTGCTAAGCATAATACTTTATGTATACCGAGCTTTTGAATAAAATGGCCTACCGCTTTCATAAAAGGCGCCTCACTTCCGGCTCCTAGCAAAAAAGCTAGTCCAACTCCTGCTAATCCTCCCCCAAGCTCATCAACGAAAATACCAAAATAAATATTATTAGCTAAAATTGGTCCTAGGATGAGAAACGTACATACTAAAAATAAAAAGTATTGTGGTACTTTTTTTAATTTTAATAATCCATCCTTTATACTCACATGCAGGGAGTCGCTCTCTTTCGGAAGCTGAAGAGCCATAAAGGCGGATATGCAAAAAACGATGGCAAAGGAATAAAAAATCATTTTTAAATGAACGGTTTCTGATAACCAACCGACGACGAGCGCCGCTACAGCAAATCCTATTGCTCCCCATAGACGTATCGATCCGTACTCGATATTCGTTCGTTGGACGTAATTCATCGCCACACTATCCGACAACGGAACGACGGCACTTTGTACAATAGCAAGCAAAACTGAAATGAGAATAATAAAGTAATAGTTTTCTAAAAAAGAAAAAATAAGTCCAAAAAATGCTGCGAAAATTAAAGAAGTAGTTAAAATCACAATTGGTTTCCTCGTTGCATCGCTAACCATTCCCCAAATCGGTTGAACGATAATCATGACGATTGGGCTAATGGACATGACGATTCCAATTTGGCTCCCTGTTAACCCTACCACATCTTTTAAATAAACAGAAAGAAGCGGAAACAAAGAACCGAATCCAAAAAAGACAAAAAAATAAAACAAGTAAAAATATATGTTTGTGGCCCGATCGGCTCTGTTGATAAAAACTTCCATATCCTTCCCTTCTTTCTATTTCATTAAGCTCTGAAAAATCGATTCCATAATTAGGAATAAGATCATGATCAATACTATCACAACATTTATTTTTTGAAAAACTTTACTTTGCTAATTCATAGATGGCCTGTGCATAAATAGCCGTTGCTTTTAGCAAATCGTCAATGTAAATATATTCATCCTTTTGATGAACAACGTCTTCTCTGCCTGGGAACAAGGGCCCGAAAGCAACGCCAGCCTTTAAGGCACGTGCATAAGTACCGCCACCGATTGAGATCAGCTTCGCTTCCTCACCGGTTTGTTCTTCATAAACACGTTTTAACGTTTGAATAAGAGGATGTTGTTCATCAACGAAATGAGGTTTTGAATCAGAAAAATGTGTTATAGTTGCTTTTTCCAATTTTTTTAATCGTTGATGTATTTCCTCTCCCATTTGCGTTACGGGATAACGTATATTGATACCAATTTCATTTTCGCCATCTCCTTTGTAACGAATGATTCCGACATTTACTGTTAGGTCACCGCTAATATGGTCATGAAAGGCTATTTGTAAAGCCTGGCCGCGCGTATCATGTTGAAAATGTGTGACTAGCCAATCAACAAAGTATTTTCCCTTTTCATCTAAATCTTGACGCTGTAAAAATTTAGCCAATAGCATACCAGCATTTACACCGTTATTAGGTTCCATTGCATGTGCAGAAATTCCTTCAAGCTCCAAAATAAGATTGTTATTTTGTAACTTTACCACACCATTCACGCCTTCATTTTGTAAAAAGGTTTTAAATGACTTCTCGATGTCCACTTTGTTTTCACCATTCTTCAATATAGCTTTTGCATAATCTGGCACCATATTAAAGCGTCTGCCCGCTTGAAAGCTTGTTAACATCGTTTTTCCATTTCCACTTAAATGATGAAGATGAACGGATAACTTTACATCGATAATCCCTTTTTCTGCGTAAATAATCGGAAAATCCGCATCTGGAGCAAAACCGATCGTTGGCATTTCCTCTTGTTTAAAATAATGATCCACACAACGCCACTCGCTTTCTTCATCCGTTCCTATAATCATCCGTACACGTTTAGACAACGGCAAATTCAGCTCTTTTACGATCTTCATCGCAAAATAAACAGCCATTGTCGGCCCTTTATCATCGAGCGCACCTCGAGCATAAATTTTCCCGTCATGAATTTCTGCTCCAAATGGATCCACCGACCAACCGTCTCCTTCTGGAACGACATCAATGTGACAAAGAATACCGACTAATTCTTTACCTTCTCCCATCTCGATATGTCCAGCATAGCCATCAACATTTTTCGTTCCAAAGCCATCTCGGTTACCTTTTTCTAGCAAATAGTGAAGAGCCTCCTGTATCCCTTTCCCAAATGGTGTTCCGAGGTCTTTCGTTTCCTCATCTAAGACGCTTTTTATCCGAAGAAAACTTTGTGTTTCCTGAATAATTTCTTCTTTTCGTTTGAACACTTCTTCTAACCAATTCATCTTTACTTTCCTTTCTACGTTCGAAGTAAAATTTTTTATATTCATCAAACTATCATAGCATGAATGTTCATCTTTATACATTTTTCTCTTGCATATATTTATAAAAACGAATATTATAATAAATGTCTTGAAAAAATGTTCGTATTTACAGGAGGTTTCCGATGTTTAACTTAAAAGAGAATGGGACAAATGTGAAAACAGAAATTATTGCGGGCTTAACAACTTTTTTAACAATGGTGTATATCGTAGTTGTGAACCCAATTATTCTTTCGGATGCCGGCGTACCATTCGATCAAGTATTTACTGCGACTATTATTGCCACTGTCATTGGAACTCTTTGGATGGCCCTTTCGGCTAATTATCCAATTGCTATTGCACCAGGGATGGGCTTAAACGCCTATTTTGCCTACACCGTAGTTGGAGCTCATGAGAATATTTCCTATCAAGTAGCATTTTCTGCTGTTTTCATTGCTGGTATCATTTTCATCATTCTTTCATTAACACCTTTTCGAAAGCAATTAATCGAATCGATTCCGAATAGTTTAAAAAATGGGATAACAGCTGGTATTGGACTCTTTATTGCTTTTATTGGCTTAAGAATGACGGGAATTATTGCTGATCATCCAACAAATTTAGTTACTCTTGGCGATTTGCATTCACCATCTGTTTTACTAGCACTTGCTGGTTTAGCCATAACGCTTATCCTGATGAGCCGAAACATTCATGGTGCTCTATTTATTGGAATGATCGCGACAGGCTTCATCGCTTTCTTTACTGGCCAGCTTTCATTTCAAAACGGTTTTACATCTTTACCGAAGCTTCCAGAAGGAATCATTGTCGCAAATCCGGTGACAGCTCTAGGTGATGTTATACAATATAGTTTATATACGGTTGTCTTTTCTTTCCTAATTGTTACGATCTTTGATACGACTGGTACGATGATTGGTGTAGCTAAACAAGCAGGATTAATGAAGGACAATGAAATGCCTCGCGCCCGAAAAGCACTTCTTTCTGATTCGATTGCGGCAACGATCGGAGCCATGTTTGGAACTTCGCCAACAAGCGCATATATCGAATCATCTTCAGGAGTTGCTGCAGGTGGGCGGACAGGCTTAACGTCTCTCGTTGTAGCCATTTTATTCTGCTTTACCGCCTTTTTTAGTCCAACCATCGCCGCCGTTTCAAGTGTATCAGCGATTACCGCTCCAGCGCTTATTATCGTTGGAAGTTTAATGATGGGAGCGATTGCCGAAATTAATTGGAAAGAGATTGACGAAGCTTTCCCAGCCTTTTTAGTCATTTTAAGCATGCCGCTTACCTCAAGTATTGCAACAGGAATTGCTTTAGGGTTTATTTCCTACCCTTTAATGAAAATTGTTAAAGGAAAAGCTAAACAAGTTCATCCGTTCCTATATATTTTCGCAGCTTTATTCTTCTACCAGCTTTTCTTCCTTGGCGCTCATTAAGTTTAATCATGAACAAGAGCGCCGAGCGTTGTTCCATTTTATTACTTTAACCAAAAGGCTCTTTTCTAAAAGATTGTTGCTTTACAACCATAGCTTTTCGACTGTCCAAGCAAGCGACACGCTTGCTATGTCACACATTAATGTGACGTGAACCGAACAAAAGGTGATGGTCGGACAAATATCATTTGTCCGACCACGTGCTTTGTTCGGTTCATGGACAGTCGAAAAGCAACAAATTTTACGAAAATAGCCAACCAAAAAAGCGTTGGGCAATCAGCTGTCCAACGCTTTTTATACTAAAAAGGGAGAGTATTAAAATAATCATAAATTTCAAATTTTTTCATATAGGTTAATGAAAAAACAAATAATTAACATTTTTTTATTAAAATTATGTAAAATTACCTCGATCACTAGAATGTCATACCTAATATCGTGTAAAATAGAATTGTAGCGTATGAACAACTTAATACAGAAAACATGACATCTTAAGATTTTAAAACAGCTCGGTTGTAAAAGGCTAAAGGGATTCATAAAACGATAAGGAGTGGTTTTTTGAAACCTTCAACAAACCGTATGCTAACTCGTATCAAATCTGTCTACATGTTCATTCAGGAAAAAGGAACGGTTACAACACAAGAACTTGTTGATGAATTTGGAATTACACCAAGAACTGTACAACGAGACTTAAACGTGTTAGCATATAACGATTTGGTGCATAGCCCATCAAGAGGTAAATGGACGACTACAAAGAAGAAAGTAAAGATGTCATCTTAATTTATGATTAACAAACAAAAATAAGAACCTTTATATATATGTAGAACCTTACAATAGGTTCTTTTTTTCTGCCACTCCTTACCGAATAATTACTATATACCTTCGTCACTTATAAATCAATAGGTTTTGCATTTTTTAATTGTTGAATTTCTTCCTCCGTCAATTCACGGTACTCTCCAGTCAATAAATCCTCATCTAGTTGCAACGCCCCCATTTCGACTCGCTTCAAATATGACACTTTTTTCCCAACTGCTTCAAACATTCTTTTTACTTGATGAAATTTTCCTTCTGTAATCGTTAAGTAAATGGTTGACTTTGGACCGGACTCCATAATTTCTAGTTTACCTGGCTTTGTTTGATATCCATCATCCAAGAGGACTCCTTTTTGAAAGGTATGAATATCCTCTTCTGTTACTTCTCCTAAAATGGTAGCAAAATATTTTTTAGGTATATGCTTTTTGGGAGATGTGAGCTGATGTGCTAGTTGTCCATCATTCGTTAATAGCAACAATCCTTCTGTATCTTTATCAAGACGTCCGACTGGGAATGGCTTATAGATGAGATCTTCATATTCTAATAAATCTAAAACCGTTTTTTGGACTGCATCTTCTGTAGCCGATAAATACCCTCTAGGCTTATTCATCATGAAATAAACGTGTTCTTTATATACAATTGGCTCACCATTAACCGTTATATCTTGAACATTTGGATCGACATGCTCCTTTCTGTCAGTCATTACATTTCCGTCTACTTTCACAACACCAGCTTTTAATAGCTTTTTCACTTCTTTCCGGCTACCGAAACCCATATTCGCCAGCAATTTATCAATACGCAAATGGTTCACCTCCTTGTCTTTAAACGGCTTTTTGCTTCCATTTTTTGAATCGAGAACCGACCAAAAGCTGCAGTAAACCAGAGTAGCTCGCCAAGTACAAATAAGTTCCTGCTCCTATTGCTACACTAATGAATAAGATCATCGCCGCTTCCATCTTGCCATCACGAAAGTCCATAAAAAGGGATAAGACAGAATAAACTGCTAATACGGCAATACTCATACAAATCGTAAAAATACCCATCAATACGGACCGTTTCATAAATTGTTTATAAGTATAGCCAGCATGCCTTTTAATCATGGCAAAGCTGTATAAAAGTGAACATGAAAAGCCTAAAGCCGTGGCCATGATGGATCCATATGCTTGAAAGGACATAATGAGTGGAATATTGACACTTGCTTTAATGATTAATCCGAAAACTAAACTAATCACTGCAAGCTTTTGTTTATTGATTCCTTGTAAAATGGCCGCCGTCACGGTAAAAAAAGAAAATAATATAGCAATTGGTGCATACGCTGCGAGAATATTTCCTCCCACTTCATTTTCATTATAAAAAAGCATATAAACAGGCTGAGACAAGATCGATAATCCGGCAGCTGCAGGTAAAACAAGAAACATTAATAGTTGAAACGTTTGATTAATTTGTGTATTAAGCAAGCTATAATGGTTCTCTGTATGTGACTTCGTAATGGTTGGTACAAGTGTTAAACCGAAGGCAGTTGCTAATGAAACAGGAATCATGACAATTTTATTCACCCAGAAGTTTACGATCGAAAGTAGCTCTTGGGAATTTTCTGCTTTGCCGATTTGAATCATCGCTTTATTAAATGTATTCGTATCAATATATTGGTAAAGCGGAATAGCTAAACCGACAAAAACGAATGGTCCTGCATATCGGAATAATTCTGTAAACATTTGTTTCAATGGTATGTTAGATGGAGGAACAGTGTTTTCTTGCATAGCTAGAAGTTTATGCTTCCTTCTAAACCAATAGCTTAATAACACGATTAATCCACCAATCGCTCCGACAAATGCGGCAAATGTAGCATATCCGACTGCTGTGACTAAATCGCCATGCCATACTTTTAAAATGAGATACGAAGATGCAAGAAGAAATACAATTCGCACAATTTGTTCAACGACTTGAGAAACAGCCGTTGGCCCCATTGATTGATGCCCCTGAAAGAAACCGCGAATCAAGCTCATCACAGGAACAACGATAAGGGCCATGCTGACCATGCGTATGACAAACACAACATCCTCTAACGTAACATCACCTAATTTTTCTTGTACTAAAAATTGTTGGGCAAAAAACGGCGCCATAACATACAGAATGATAAATGCAATCATTCCCGTTAAGAACATAAAAATAATGCCAGATTTAAACATTCTCCGACTCGTTTTGTAATCACCAATGGAATTATATTTTGAGACGAATTTTGAGACAGCTAATGGAAAGCCCATTGTAGCAATGCTCAAAAAAACAGTATATGGAACATAACCGTATTGAAATAACGCTCCACCCGTTTCACCAACTAAAGCAAAGAACGGAATGACATAAATCATTCCTAAAAAGCGGGAAATATAGGTTCCTAATGTTAAAATGATTGTGCCTCGCAATAATTTATTTGACATATCACACTCACCATTATGTAATATTTAATATTCATATTTAACTTTATTATTTTATCACAATCTCGTTTAAATCTGATACAACCTTTCCGGACAATTTTTCATGTTGTTCCCTTATTTTTGATTCGTTATAATGAAAAAATGAAAATTTCATAAAGGTCGTGACGTAAATGAAATATGATGTCATTGTCATTGGTGGTGGACCTTCTGGACTTATGGCTGCCATTGCTGTAGGAGAACAAGGTGCAAACGTTTTACTTGTGGAAAAAGGAAATAAACTTGGGAGAAAACTTGCCATTTCGGGTGGAGGGCGTTGCAATGTAACGACCCCTCACATATTCTAGGTTCACAATACCTTGAATAGAAATTTGTACATAGTCACTTGAATGAGAAAACAGGACGTCTTGCTGGGAAAAACGCTGCAATATATGCGAAAGGGTCAGACGATTAACTCCTGACCCTTGAGTTTGTAGACAAAGTCTATTGAAAAGGGAATTTTCAGACTGAATGAAAGCGCTTGATATTCGAGGCACGAGCCCGATGAGAAGCGGAGTTACCAAGTACGGTCATGAGCATTCGAAGAGGGCGAAGTAACAAAGAATGCAAGCGTTTGTCAACAGTCTGAGGGGTCAGACGATTAACTCCTGACCCTTCTAAAATTCAATGCCCTTTATCGCTTTCGTTCCTTCTGAAAAATAATGCTTTATAAGCCTCATCTCTGTAACTAAATCTGCTTTATTTTTGACTTCTTCTTTTGCCTTTCTTCCCGTGATGACTAAATGCAAATGATGCGGTTTGTTTTCCATTAGTTGTAGAACTTCATGTAAAGGCAATACATCATCAATGTTAAAGGTCGTAATGCTTAATGCATTATTCAACTCATCTAAAATAATAAGGTCGTATTCTCCTGAATAAACTTTTTCCTTCGTAAAATGCCACGCATCCTTTAATGCTTGGCGATGTTCTTCAGGTGTTTTCGTCCACGTAAATCCAGCCCCTTTTTGAACGATTTCCACTCCGAGCTTTTCAAAGATGATTTTTTCACCATATGTGCGTTCTGGTGATTTAATAAATTGTATGATCAATACACGTAAGCCTCTACCAAGTGCACGTATGGCCAAACCTAAAGCTGCTGTTGTTTTTCCTTTTCCGTCTCCCGTATATATCAGTATTTTTCCTTTTTTATTTTGTTTCATTTTTATGCCCCTTACACGTTTATCGATTGATTTTGAATTACCTATTCAAACCATTGAATTTGCTCGCGGATCTTGACAACTTCTCCAACAAGGACAATAGCGGGGTGTGTTACACTTTCCTCTTTTACACGGTTTTCGATAGACGTTAAGTCCCCTATGACGGTTTTTTGCTTCCTATAAGTCCCCCACTGGATGACCGCAACAGGTGTTTTTGGATCCTTTCCATGCTTCATTAACTGTTCACAAATATAATGCAGGTTACCGACTCCCATATAAAAAGCAATCGTGTCAATCCCTTTTGCCAACGCTTCCCAGTGAACGTTGTCTTCTCCTTTATAAGCACGCCCATGTCCTGTTACGATTGCAAAAGAAGAAGCTAAATGACGATACGTTACAGGTATTCCAGCATATAAAGGGGCAGCAATTCCAGCTGTAATTCCTGGAACAATTTCATAAGGTATGTCATATTTCGCCAATACGTTCGCTTCTTCTGCACCACGTCCAAATACAAAAGGATCTCCACCTTTTAAACGAGTTACGACTTTCCCTTGTAACGCTTTTTCCACTAAAAGCTGATGGATTTGCTCTTGAATAAGCCTGTGTTTTCCCGGCTCCTTCCCACAATAAATAAGCTCTGCCCCTTTTTTGGCATGCTTGAGCAGATCATCGTTTATTAAACGATCATAAGCGATCACGTCTGCTTTCTGAATACATTCAAGTCCATAAACGGTAATCAGCTTTGGATCACCAGGTCCTGCTCCAACAATATACACCTTTCCTTCGTTCATGACGTTCCCCTACTTTTCTTCATGATTTGTTGAAACTCTTCCTGCCTCTCGATTCCAGACATTTGTAAAAATCGTGGATGTAGTAGTTCCTTCAACATGGCTCGTTTTTGCTTATCATCATTCATCGTATGAATAACTTCTTTCCTGGAGCTTTCGAGAAAGGATAAATACTCTTCATAACGATCGTCATAATGTTTTTCCAAATCTCTTTTGATTTGTTTCGCTAATCCAGGACAAGCACCGCTCGTTGAAATGGACATGACCAGCTTCCCTCTTTGAAATACGGCTGGTACGATAAAATTACTATTACTTGGATCATCGACTATATTAATGAGTTGATATTCATTTGCTGCTTTAAACACTTCATCATTTACTACTCGGCTATTTGTAGCCGCAATAACTAAGAAGGCCCCTCGAATATCCCTCGGCTCAAACGGCTTCTCTCTCCAAACAATGCGCTGTTGATCTGCAAATTGACGTAATGGTTCTGTAAGTGTCGGACTAATGACTGTTACTTCTGCATTTGCTTTCAATAAAGATTGAACCTTTCTTGCCGCAACTTGTCCACCACCGACCACGACAGCTTTCTTACCCGTTAAATTAAGCATCGCTGGATAATGCATCATTTCGTCTCCTCACGTTCGCTTGAAACTCCTGCTTCAGAAAACGTAGTCATTTCATTGACCATCAGAGTTGCTGAAACGATTAAAGGGAAGGCAACAGCCGCGCCACTGCCTTCACCTAGGCGAAGCTTTAAATCAAGCAAAGGTTCCTTCTCGATAAATTGTAAAGCGATTTTGTGGCCGTATTCAACGGAACAATGCGTTGCTATCATGTAATGGCACACGTTCGGATTTATTATTTTGGCCACACACGCTGCAACTGTACAAATATATCCATCTAGCAATATAGGAATTTGATGTTCTGCTGCTTTTAACATCGCACCAACCATGCCTGCAATTTCAAACCCTCCGATTTTAGAGAGAAGGTCATACCCATCTTCACGGTTCGGTTTATGCAGCTCAATGGCTCGTTTAATCACTTTTTCCTTCTGCTTTTTTTGATCTTCTGAAATTCCTGTTCCATAGCCAACGATATCTGAAAGTGGTTTTGAAGTAATCGCATATAATAGTGCACTTGAAGATGTAGTATTGCCAATCCCCATCTCACCAATAATGAAACATTTTACACCTTTTTGGATGAGCCGTTCTCCTTCTTCCATCCCAATTTGAACCGCTTTCTTTGCTTCCTCTCGCGTCATAGCTCGTGCATACAAAAAATTTTCAGTACCATTTCGAACCTTTCTTTGCCGCACTTCCGGCTGAAGCACATCACCATCAACACCAATATCAACAATCGAAAAGATGGCACTGATTTGCCTTGAGAAAACATTAATAGCTGCTCCACCTCGGACAAAGTTCATCACCATTTGTTTAGTGACCTCTTTCGGATAAGCTGAAACTCCTTCTTCTGCCACACCATGGTCCGCCGCAAAGATGATAACCCCAGGCGGTGTCACGGTCGGATACGGACTTTTCGTCATTTCCGCAAGGGTTATAGCCAAGTCTTCCAACTTTCCTAAGCTCCCTCTTGGCTTCGTTAATGTATCAATATAATCTTTAACCTTTCTTCCCATTTCTTTATTCAAAGGGGGGATTTTATTCATGTACAAGTTCATCACCTTCTTTGTATCGTTGGCATTGCTTCACCCAATTATGAACGAGTTCTGGACAAGAAGCAAAATGTATATGTGTATAACCAGCTACTAGATTTCCTAGTCGAACACCTTCTTTTTGTTCTTTTCGCAAACCTTTTATGTCATACGCAAAAGGAAGATCATTTTCAGCTTCATACGTTGAATAATGAAATTCATGCCCTTTGGCAGCAAAACCACTTGGCAGTAAATAGTTTCCTTTTTCTCCTCTAACCTCTCGATAGCCTATAGCTGCTAATTTGTTGTGTATCCGTACTTTTCCTCTTATAGCCCCAACCATTTCATACTGTTTACCTTCTGTCGTCTCAATGGTCTCTGTTAAATACATAAACCCTCCACATTCTGCCAATGTCGGCATTCCATCTTCAATTGCCTTTTTAATGGAGGACTTCACTTTGGCGTTTTTGGCTAACTTTTCGGCAAATTCTTCTGGAAATCCTCCTCCGATATATAATCCATGAACGTTTTTTGGAACTTTCTCTCCTTTCAACGGTGAAAAGAATACGAGTTCAGCTCCATATGCTGATAGCAGCTCCAAATTTTCTGGGTAATAAAAATGAAAGGCTTGATCTTTTGCAATGGCGATTCGGATATGCTTTTCTGCTGCTTTTTTGAAAATGGGTTTATGATTGATCTCGATCGGCGGAGCATCAGCTAATTCATAAATTTTATTTAAATCAATCGTTTCCGATACCATTTCTCCTAGGAATTGAAAAAAGGAATCGAGTTCCCCTCTTTCAATAGAAGGAATTAACCCTAAATGCCTTTCAGGAATCGTTAAATGCTCATCTCGTCTTAAATAACCGACGACTGGCACTTGGCACTCTTGTTCAATCGCTGCCTTTACGAGTTTATAATGCCCTTCACTGCCAACCTGATTAGCAATGACACCGACAATGTTTACTTCATTTGATAAAGCTTGAAATCCTTTTACAATCGCAGCTGCACTTCTAGCCAAGCTTGCACAGTTAACAACGAGAATGACGGGACTATTTGTAATGACGCTAATATCAGCTGTACTTCCAACGTTTGAAAGTGGATCTTTTCCATCATAAAAGCCCATAACTCCTTCAATGATCGATAAATCGGCCCCCTCACTTCCGTTTAAAAATATTTCCTTCACCGTTTCTTTTTTTAACATCCAGCTATCTAAGTTTCTAGAAGCTCTATTCGTAACAGCTGTATGATAGGAAGGATCAATATAATCTGGACCGCATTTAAATCCTTGTACCGTATAGCCTCTCTTTGCAAATGCTGCCATTAATCCAATCGTTATCGTCGTCTTTCCTACGCCGCTGCCTGTTCCAGCAATCACCACTCTCCTCATTATACTCCCACTTTCTATGTATGTTTGATCAGACCGACAGAAATAGTTACATTGCCGCTCTTTTTCTTTTTCAATAAAAGTTGATTGGAACCGCTATATAATTTAGCAGCTGGTTCACTCACACCGTATGCCCCCGTATATTTAAATACCGTTTCAGAAGAGAAATCAATTGGAACACTATTTAATTGTTCAGGATGATAATAGACAAACTGCCAATGATATTTCTGTGCTACCTCTCTTAATCCTTTTTCATCTTTCTTTAAATCGATTGTTGCGATCGCTTTGACACTTTTTATGGAAACATTTAACTTTAGCAATGTCTCGTGGATGACCGCCTCTATTTCTTGTGATGACGTTCCGCGGTTGCACCCGATGCCGAGTACGATCACCTTTGGACGATACAGAACCCCGTTTGCTAAAAACTCATTTTCTTCGGCGGATAAAATCCGATGTGTAATCATTAAAACGGCATCCGGATTTGCTTTCTTTGCTTCATCCATGTTTTTATACACCTTTATATGTGTCGGTAATGGTTTATCATAATCCCACCAATGACGTTCTCCGCTTTCTTGTACAATTGCAATTTGTTCTTCATTAACAACAGCTGCACTTACAGATGTTAAATTTTCAGGAGAGTCCCATTCCCATCCAAACCTTTTGCCGAATAGATCAACTGGTATTGTCTGTTGTACATCAGAAGCGGTTGTAATAACCGGATTAGCATTTAATGCTTTGGCTACTTCTCTTGTTAGTTCATTCGCACCGCCTAAATGCCCCGATAATACACTAATAACATTTTCTCCTTTATCATCGATCACGACAACACCCGGATCTGTCTTTTTATCTTTCAAAATGGGAGCAATCATGCGAACAACCGCACCTAAAGAAATGATGAAAATAATCCCTTTATATGTTTGAAATAAAGAGGGGATTAAAAGTCGAACACTTCCTTCAAAAAGCTGAATGCCCCTTTCTTGTTCATCTCCACTCTCGAATTTTTTCATATAATATACATCTACTTGCTGAAAGGTTTTCAATAGTGTTCTTGCAATATGAACACCATGCTTCGTGATGGCCACGACCGCATAAGGGTGCGTTCGCTTTATCAATATTGGGGCATTTTCTGTTAAACTGACCGTCATCTCATCACCCCTTTTCGAAAGCCGTGTGTAAACTGTGGATCGTATAATTTAGAGCGGTAATCTTTTTCGTGTATTTGTTCATCAAGTGCCCATCCGACTAAGATCATCGCTTGTTTCCTAATACCATGTTTTTTCATTTCCTCATCTAATTGTCCAATAGTTGTCCGAACAATTTTTTCATCAGGCCATGTTGCCTTATAAACGGCCGCTGCTGGTGTTTGTTCATCCCATCCAGCATTTAATAGCTCTTTTACGGCCTTTTTCGTTAATGTTGCGCTTAAAAATAAAGCGATCGTACAATGATGTTTGGCTAGCTCGGAAAGCTTTTCTAGCTGTGGAACTGGGGTCCGTCCTTCTGCTCTTGTTAATATGACCGTTTGAGTTAAATCCGGAATGGTTAACTCTGCTCCTAATGCCGCAGCAGAGGCAAAAACAGAGCTTACTCCTGGGACAATCTCGACTTCAATCCCTTCTCGCTTTAATAAAGAAATTTGTTCCATTATTGCTCCAAATACAGATGGGTCACCTGTATGAAGGCGAATCACGTTTTTTCCTTCTTTTACGCGAGCGACCATCATATCGATCATTTCTTGTAAATGCATCCGTGCTGTTTTGAAAATTTCACATGATGGCTTTGCATCTTCTAACAATTGTTCATTCACTAAAGAATCTGCGTAAAAAATGACATCCGCTTCTTGAATAAGTTGATGTCCACGTACTGTAATTAAATCTTTCGCTCCCGGACCTGCTCCAATAAAGTACACCTTCATTTTCTCACCACCATTAAGGTTAAATATTCAAGTTCCATCCCTTTCAGCTCTTTCACGTTCCAAACGATTTCTTCCTTTGACGTGGCCTTCGTAACAACATGAGCTTTATGCAGCAATTGAAGCTCATCAAGGATTTCAATCATTAAATCGATGACTTTCGCTACCTTTAAAAAAATAATACAATCGTTTTCGAGTATAGCTTTTTTCATTGTTTCATAGTCGTCTCTTGCTGGTATAATCGCTACATGCTCATCTCCATCTGCTAATGGAATTTTTAGCTGAGCACTAGCACCGTTGATCGAAGAAATGCCTGGGACGATGTTAATGTTTACCTCAGGATATTTCTCTCTCATGATGTTCATAACATGTATAAACGTGCTATATAAAAGAGGATCACCCTCCGTGACAAAAGCTACGTCTTTTCCTTCTCTTAGCTTTTCCCACAAAAGATTTGCCGTCTTTGTCCATTCACGCTTTAAAATCGTTTCATCCTTTGTCATCGGAAAGATGAGTCCAAGCATATCTTTTTCATGTGGATTGATATATACATCAATAATTTGCTGGGCATAGCTTTTGCTTCCCTTTCGTTTTTTCGGATAACAAACGGCATGTGCTTCCTTTAATATACGGTATGCTTTTACCGTCACTAATTCTGGATCGCCTGGACCGACTCCTACACCATACAATGTACCAATCACCTTCAAACCTCTCCCTTTCTTTTAGCCGTTATTATGTAGATCGGGTTTAATGCATCAAATCGTGTTAAGGACAAAATCGGCTTACTTCTTGAAACTTGAACAGACGTTATGTCCACATCAAACTCTCTTTGTTTTAATCCTTTTAAGGCAGCTGCTAAATTTTCAATGGTCACAACATTCACGACGATGCGCCCATTTGGCTCCAATCGTTTTGTGCAGACGTCTAAAATTTCATCCATATTCCCTGAAGTCCCTCCGATAAAAATGGCATTTGGATTTGGAAATTCATCCAGTCTTTCAGGTGCGCACCCGTGAACTACCGTTATATCAGAACGAAATTTTTTCATATTTTCTAAACAGTTTTCGATGTCATGCTCGTTTTTTTCAATTGCATATACCGCTCCTTCTGTTGCAATTTTACTTGCTTCAATAGCAACAGATCCGGTACATGTTCCGATATCCCATACGATGCTAGCAGGTGTTAATTGTAAAGCACTTAAAGACAATATTCGAACTTCCTTTTTCGTAATTAACCCTTTTTCTGGCTTTCGTTGCAAAAACTCTTGATCATCAATTCCAAATGTCCAGGAAGGGGAAGGCTTTACTTTTTTAAGAATGACAACATTTAAAGGTGAAAAAGTTGCCTGTGCCATCTCTTCCAATGTGTAATAACCACATCTTTCAAGCTCCCCTCCCAAATTTTCAGCAACGAATGCCTCATATTCAGTCATATTGAAGGATAATAAGTATTTTGCAATTTCATTCGGACTGTTTTGTTCGTCTGTTAATAGCGCCACTTTTTCCTTTCCATCGATCCGTTGTGCTAAACCTTTCATACTTCTTCCATGAACACTCGTCATATAGGCATCTTGCCATTTTTCTCCCATTCGAGCGAATGCAAGCTGTACGGAGCTGACATTCGGATATATATCAAGATTTATTTTCGATGCTAAAAAACTGCCAATTCCATAAAATAACGGATCACCTGACGCTAAAATCACGATTTTCTTTGTTTCGTGTTGTAGACGATTGACTAATTCCTTCAATCCTTTTTTAATCGAGATTTTTTCGCCATTATAGTCAGGGAAAAAAGAAAGATGCCTTTCTCCACCTACAAGAATGTCACTTTCGTAAATCCATTTTTCATAGATTGGCAGCAAACTTTCCTTTCCGTTATCTCCAATTCCGATTAGCTTTATCGCTTCACCCATTTAAATCCGCCTCTCCTAGTTTCTCCCCTTTTAATGTGTATAAAGTCGTTTCTATGTGTAATCCACCATTCACTTCACATAAAGCTTGTTGACAGCAATAATGACATAAATGCTTAAAAAATTGGTGATAACCATGCTGCGCCATCCATTCTCCTACTTGAGAAGCAGTATTTGCGTTTCGAACTTCTGTTAATAGAGGCTCCTTAACTCCAGCCTCCTCAGCGACTTTTGCCAAAAATCCGAAATCAACTGGGGCACTTTTGGAATGAACCATCATAACACCTTGTGCAACCTTTGAAAATTTCCCCATCATACCGACCATTGAAACTTTCTTCATTCCGAGACGTTTGCAATGTTTAAGTGTAAATCCTACAAAATCGCCCATTTCTATAAATGCTTCTTCCCGCAGATGTGGATATTGCTTCATAGCATATTTTTCACTTCTCCCCCCTGTTGTGATGACAACATGCTCACAATGATTTGCCTTCGCTACTTGAAGTGCTTGTACAATACTTGCACGATAAGCAGCTGTAGAAAAAGGAACAACAATCCCTCTCGTTCCTAATATCGAGATACCGCCGACAATTCCGAGCCGTTTATTTAATGTTTTTTCAGCGATTTCTTCTCCATTAGGAACCGAGATGATGATTTTTATCCCACGATTGATTTGAAATGTTTTCAACACTTCTTCTGCAACAGACATGATCATTTTTCGAGGAACAGGATTGATCGCTGCTTCCCCAACTGGTACAGGCAATCCTGGTTTCGTAACACGTCCTACCCCTTCTCCGCCATCTAGTAAAATATGATTTTCTTTGATCCACGAAATGGCAGCACCGATTTTGGCTCCATGTGTAACGTCAGGATCATCTCCACCATCTTTTATTACAGTAGCAGCAGCAGACTTTCCATCAATGAAACAGTCTATCACTTGAAAGGTTGCAAATCGACCAACGGGTAGATAAATAGTAGCCTCTGTTTGTTGTTCGCCTGTAATTAAAGCCGTTAAGGCAGCTTTTACAGCAGCAGTAGCACAAGCTCCAGTTGTAAATCCTTCACGAAGTTTTTTGTTCGTCTTCATTTTTTACACACGTTCAGCAAGCAAAGAAATAGCGTTTAATGCTGCGACTGTAACTGTACTTCCTCCCTTCCTTCCAACGTTCGTAATAAATGGTATATCTAATTTTGCCAGCTCCTCCTTCGACTCAGCAGCTGATACAAAACCGACGGGAAGACCGATAATAAGTCCTGGCTTTGCTTCTCCTTCTTTTACTAGACGAATTAATTCTAATAGAGCTGTAGGAGCGTTTCCGATCGCAAAAATTCCACCTTCTGCTTCCTTCACTGCTTTTCGCATGGAAATAATCGCACGAGTTGTGTTTAATCGCTTCGCTTCTTCGATAACATCTTCGTCGGAAATATATACCTTTACTTCACAGCCATACTTTTCTAGCCGCGGTTTGCTAATCCCAACCTGTACCATTTGAACATCACAAACGACTTTTTTTCCATTTTTAATCGCTTCAATCCCAGCCCTTATCGCATCAGGGTGAAACAGTAAACGTTTGCCGAGTTCAAAGTCTGCTGAAGCATGAATGACTCGTTGAACAATAGGGTATTGCTCCTTTGTAAATGAATGAGGACCTATTTCTTGATCAATGATTTCAAAGCTTTTCCCTTCAATTTGTTGCGGCTGTACAGTTATTGGTTTAAACTCCGTTTTAAAATCCACTCGTCATTTCCTCCTTTTTTCCTCAATGTTCGAACGTGATTAAGAACATCTTCAAAAGTATGGAACATCGTTTCATACTTCATTTTTGGCCTCTTTATCATAATGGTTTCAATGTTCAGCTCCAGTGCCGCTTCAAGCTTTTCGTCAACTGCTCCTTCTTTGCCGCTTTCTTTCGTAATCATTAAAGTTACACCGTATTGTTTGAATAAAGCTTTGTTAAACTCTTTCGTAAACGGTCCTTGAATCGCCACAATATTTTTTTGAGGAAGACCGAGTGCTTCACATTTTTCCATATTGTCTTTTCTCGGGAGCATTCGGGCTATTAATCTCGTATTCGGTAAATTCAGTAATTGTTCAGTAAATATTTGTAACGTTTTACTTCCTGTCGTAAGAAATATAACTCCTTTTTTCTGAGCAGCTAGTTCAGCTGCTTCCTCGTAATGATTCACATACGTTACTAGCCTATGATCGTAACTTTTGCTTTCGCGTTCATAACGTATGTATGGAATGCTGACTTTTTTCGCTACTTTCATGGCAGTGCGAGATAGTTCCTCTGCAAATGGATGACTTGCATCGATCATTACTTCGATCCTTTGCTCGATTACATATCGTTCAAACTTTTCTTCATTCATACGGCCGACCCTTACTGGAATTTGGACTTGCTTTAATTCGTTGGCGGCATTTTCAGTTACTACAGAAGCAATGAGTTCATATCCCTCTTTAAATAACAAAAGGGCCAATTCTTTCGCATCACTCGTCCCTGCTAGAAACAAAATCATTTTCGGTCCCCCTTTATGAACTACTATGATGATGTTCATGGTGGTGGTGATGGTGATGACCTTCCAGATGATTTGTTATCTCTATGCGGTATTGACATGTGTCACAATTCATCGCAACGGATCCAGTTAATGTTTCTTCTGTCCGTTCAAGTAAAATATCTTCAAGTAAAGGATGAAAACCAAAATAATGTGTTAGTGAAAATTGAATACCGCAATACTTTTGTTTAAAATGTTCGACTTGCTTTTGAAGACGTTTTATTAAGATCCCTGTAAAAAGGAAGTAAGGAACAATAATAATTTTTTTCGCACCAAGCTTTATGATGCGTTCCACTCCCTCTTCTAATAACGGAGATGTCACCCCCATAAAAGCCGTCTCAACAATTGGATAGTTCAATTTTTCCCATAATAACCGTGATATTTTAAATAAATCACTGTTAGCGTCAGGATCACTCCCGCCTCTTCCGAGAAGGAGAATGGCTGTATGTTCATCCGGCTTCGTGACATTCTCTCCTATTTCTTCTAATCTCTCTTTACAAATCTCTAAAGTTAATGGGTGTACGCCAATCGGTTTACCATACGAAATCTTGACGGCTGGGTGCTTTTTTTTCGCCTCGTCGATGACCATTGGTATATGAATTTTCGAATGTCCGGCTGGAAGCATCATGATCGGAATAACAGCAATTTCCGTTGCCCCTTTTTGTATACACGCCTCGATCCCATCTTTCACATCTGGCTCTTGAAATTCAAGAAAGCACGTTTCAATGATGAACGGTTCATTCACCTTTCTTTTCAAACTTTGAACAACTTGTTTCACTTCCTCATTTCCTTCTTGATCACGGCTTCCATGTCCGACATACAGCACTGCTCTTTCCATCATCTTCCTCCTTTAGTCCCCACATGGTGCTGGGTTTACATCTATTTTGGGAGTAATATCGCGATAGACAAATCCTTGAACTTCCTTTACACGTTTGAAAAACTTGAAAAACCGTTCATTTGGATAACCTTTTTCTTTATATTCATGGACGATGCCAGAAACGACATCTACGATTTGTTCTGGCGGTATTCCTTCTGCGACTAATTGCCCTGGGTGAGCGGTTCTCCCAACAGGCTTTGCCCCTATAAACAAATCGAATTTTCCTTTTCTGTACACAATGCCGATATCTTCATGAACCGCTCCATAACACGCCATCCCACATCCGTTAAAGCCAATGTTCAATTCTTTTGGCAGCTCCATCCCACCGATGTGCTCATATAATTCGTTTAAATAAGGAATAGAATCTGATTTTTCACCATCACAAAAATCACAAGCTTTAATTGTTAATACATTTCCAACAGGCAAAAGGAGTAATCCTACTTTTTTTAGAGGTGCTGTTACTTTCTCGCGATTATTCGTCGGAATTTTCACGTAAATTTGGTGATGCGGCGTATATTCCATTGTTCCTTTTTCCCCAACAACCTCTGCTAATGTCTTTAATTGTTCAGGAGTAAATTGTTTATTCGCTAACCCTGGACTTACTGCGAACTCTAAAATGCTTTCTTGAACGTGATGAACGATCGGTACAGTCGATTTCCCATTTTTCACTTTACTTAACGCCTCATTGGCTAAATCCAGAGGAGCGTCATTTTCTTCTTTTCCTCCATGTAATGCCCACGGTTCATTTTCCTTCCGTAAGCGTTCATGTGGTTTTAATGGTTGTTCTTCTTTTCTTAACGTATATTTGCGCTGGTATCCTCTTGGTGTAATGATCTTATTTTCATATCGAAACGATGTTGAATTTCCAATAATTACCGTTGTTAGCATGCCGATTTCGTGCTCAAGCATGTCACCAAGTGTTGTGATCACAACCTTTTGCCTTTCACGGTAAGCACTTTTGACTAAACCGACAGGAGTTTCTCTTGAACGATACTTTAATAAAATTTTTTGCGCCTCTACGATTTGTCTCGTCCTTTTTCCGCTTTTTGGGTTGTATAATGCAAGGACAAAATCAGCTTTTGCTGCAGCTTCCAATCGTTTTTCAATAATATGCCATGGGGTTAGATGGTCACTTAAACTAATCGTACAGGCATCATGCATAATGGGTGCACCAAGAAGGGACGCACAAGAGTTAATAGCAGATATTCCCGGTATTACTTCCATTTCTACTCCGTCTTTCTCCGTCCATCCCCTTTCGACTAAAACTTCGTAAACTAATCCCGCCATTCCATAAACGCCTGCATCGCCGCTAGAAATGACTCCTACCTTCCGTCCTTGTTCAGCGAGCTTGACCGCTTTTATAGCACGCGTCACTTCTTCAGACATTCCCGTACTAATCACTTCTTTTTCGCCAATTAAGTCACGGACTAATTCAATGTACGTTTTATAGCCAATTATGCAATCACTTTCACGAATCGCTTCCTTTGCTCTTTCTGTAAAATGTTTCACGCTACCTGGACCGAATCCAATAATGAATAATTTCCCTGACAATACGTAGCCCTCCCTTATTTTGCTGCTGCTTTAGTCTTTCCGATTGGACGATTGTTTTGAAGCTGCATACCAACATCTGTCATTCTGTAGCTGATTGAACGCTCAATTGGCTTCCCGTGCTGCAAATGTTCTTTGACTATTTCCCGGCCAAGATTCTCTGTCACACCTTCATACCACATACCTTCTGGATAAACGATTACCACACATGCATCTTGACATCGCCCATTACATCGCGTTCTACTTGTATGAACGACAGAATCTAACCCGCATTTTGTTATTTCTTCACGGATGGCCATGGTGACTTCTTCTCCCCCTTTTCTCATGCAGCTACTGCCATTACAAATGAAAACATGATGTTTCGTTCCATTTAAATTCCATGTTGCCATAATCCCGATTCCCCCAAACTCAAATTATTGGTATTAAAATTAAAGGCTGTTTTCGTAAACTTTGTTGCTTTCCGACTCACACTACAAGCGTGACATAGCAAACGTATCGCTTGCCTATGACAGTCAAAGAGCTAAAATAAAGCGACAATCTTTTAGAAAAGAGCGAAAATAAAAAATCCTTAACTCCAGACGGAATTAAGGATTTGAACAAGCTATTTTTCAACATAAGCTTCCTCTCATCCCATCCTTCCCTCCGAAAGATGCGGATTGCTACGTTTAAAAGCAGGTCTCCTGGCTCGCGCTTCATTTTACTCTTGTCACCTTCCCAGCAAATATGCCAGTGGTCTATAACAATTTCATCAGCGCTCACAGTAGCGGGGGCTGCATCGGATTTGCACCGATTTCCCTATTATCTTAAGCGTTGCCTAAAGCAACCTTAAGCACTTTTAAACGTTTTATTCAGTTTTTAATTGCATAATTTTTAATTTTTGGTAATATAAACTTGTCTTCTCTAAAGTTGTTATTTTTACTTTATCAAGAAACCTTGAAAGTTGGCAAGAAAAAATTTTTTCGAAAAATTGTAGACAACATTTCATTTTTCAAATTATACTAAACCATAGTAAATGAATATGAGAATTTGAAATAGGTGTTGTTCCATGAACAACTTAAAAGGGAAGCTCGGTGAAAGTCCGACACGGTTCCCGCCACTGTAAGTCTGAGCAACCTGCATCATGTCACTGTGAAAACGGGAAGACGCAGGGAGCAATGAAGATAAGTCAGGAGACCTGCCTATTTCAAAAACCTAACAACCTACGGGATATAGGTTACGTTAGTGCTTAAATGTCTATATGTTTAAATGTTTTATTGACGTACTAGCATTTTAACCATCCCTTAGGTTAAAATGCTTTTTTATTTGCTCAAATCATGAAATGGGGGTTATTTAATGCAAAAAAGGTTCATGATATTATCTTGTATCACCATATTCGCTGCTATGTATTTTTGGTCTTTTTCTTATCAGCATGTATATGCGATGCACATAATGGAAGGATTCTTGCCGATTAAATGGGTGATTTTTTGGTGGGCAATGACCATTCCCTTTTTAATAAAAGGGGTAAGAACGATCCAACAAAAGCTTACTCTTGCTCCTGATCTCAAAACAATGTTTGGAGTTAGTACCGCTTTTACTTTTGTCTTATCAGCTCTAAAGCTGCCTTCTGTTACAGGAAGTAGCTCTCATCCAACAGGGGTAGGACTCGGAACGATTTTATTCGGTCCAACCGTCATGACCGTTGTAGGATTTATTGTACTGTTTTTCCAGGCGATGCTTTTAGCACATGGTGGGATTACGACCCTTGGAGCAAATACATTTTCGATGGGTGTGGTCGGTCCTTTTGCAACCTATTTTTTATTCAAATTTTTTAAAAAACTAAAAATGAATATGAAACTTGCAATTTTTATAAGTGCAGCAATTGGAAATTTATCAACATATATGATGACCTCTTTCCAGCTTGCTCTCGCCTTTCCAGACGGAACAAGCGGTTTCATCGGTGCATTTGCAAAGTTTACCGCCATTTTCGGAATGACACAGCTGCCATTAGCCATTACAGAAGGCATTTTAACTGTCATGACAATGAATTATTTATTAAAATACAATTCTCGTGAATTAACACTATTATCTTGGAAGGAGGCTGAAACAAGGTGAAAACGAACGTGATTCTCTTATTGCTCGCTGTTTCGATGATCGTCCTGCCACTTGTATTTTTATCCAACAAAGAATTTTCCGGAGCTGATGGGAAGGCTATGGAAACAATAGAGAATATCAATCCATTTTATGAACCGTGGTTTACAAATCTATGGGAACCAAATAGTGGAGAGGTAGAAAGCTTCCTTTTCGCCTTACAAGCTGCCGGTGGAGCGGCGTTTATCGGCTATGCATTCGGCTTTGCTAAGGCACGATTTAAATATAAAGAGAAGGGACAATTAGTAGAACACGATGATGACTATTGATTATTACTCATACCGAAATGCATTGCGAAGCGTTCATCCAGTTAAAAAGTTCATCATCAGTTTTTTTTCGCTACTCTTTACGCTGTGGATGAAGGATGCATTTGTATCAGCGATATTATTTATGACGATGAGTTTACTTATTATTTTTCACGCTAAAATACCGATAAACGTTTATGGGAAGCTATTGCGATTACCATTTTCTTTTATTTTATTAAGCATCATATCCATTGTTTTTTCAATTTCGACTTCGTTCGTGCAAGGAGATTCCGTTCTGTTTTATCAACATTATGGGCCTTTTCACATCTACATCCTTAAACAACAAGTTGATGCTGCTGTAACATTATTTTTTATTTCCATCACATCCATTAGCATTCTGTATTTTTTCTTACTAACGACACCTTTTCATGAAGTTTTATATGTTTTGAAATGGTTGAAAGCTCCACAGCTTTTAATCGATTTAATCGCATTTTCATATCGCTTTTTATTTCTTTTCTTTCATACAGCTAAACAAATTTACGTAGCCCAACAAATACGCCAAGGGTATCAATCGTTTTACAAATCTCTAACTTCTTTATCATCACTTGTGTCATCGTTATTTATACAAGCGCTCAATCGAGCAAACGAGTTACAAAGAGCGCTTGAAATTCGTGGAGATGGTTCATTTGAATATGTACAAATTCATGAAAGTTCCTTTTCGAAAAGAAGCATTTTGAACGTGTACTGGTATATATGTTTTCTCATCATTTTATATTTCTTAAGGACGATGTGGAAATGAATGAAGTTATGTTCACCCTTTCAAACGTATCATATCAATATCCGCATGGACAAACCGCATTACAAAATATTACTTTATCGATTAAGAGAAACAAAAAAATTGCCGTTCTTGGAAATAACGGCGCGGGCAAATCCACACTATTCTTCCTATTAAACGGTTTACTAAAACCAACAAGTGGAACCATTTATTTCTGCGGCCATCCGCTTTCCTACAATAAAAAAGCGATTCAAAAATTGCGGAAAGCTGTTGGAATTGTGCTGCAAGATTCTGACTCGCAATTGTTTATGCCTACTGTTTTTGAAGATATATGCTATGGTCTCTATCATGTAGGTATAAATGGAAAAGAAATAGAAAAGCTAGTTCAACAAGCGATGATTGAAACAGATACTTACCATCTTAAAGACAGATCGATTCATTCTTTAAGTATAGGTGAAAAAAAACGTGTTGCAATAGCAGGTATTTTAGCCATTAATCCTGAAATGTTCATTCTCGACGAGCCAACTGCAGGATTAGACCCGTATTATTCCAAAAAAATGATCGAATTGTTAAATAACATTCATTTACAAGGTAAAACGATTATCCTTTCAACACACGACATCGAACTTGCCTATGAATGGGCAGATGAAATGATCGTATTACATAAAGGAAAAATTGTCCTTCAAGGAAGTCCGTTCACCGTTTTCAAAGAAGAAGATACGATTCAATCTTGTCATCTCGACCTTCCTTGGATGTATGTATTGCAAAAGCTCGTATCGCCTTTAGACGAAGCATCATCTAAAAATCTTAATAAAAAACAGCTCATTCAACAGTTAAAAAACGCCATTTCCAATAAAACTTGCCGTAAATAGAGGGGGAGAGTCTCGACACCCCCTCTTTTTTTATTCAATTATGGATAACCATACTAAAAAGGAAAGAGAGTTAGGCCGGGCATATTAACACAAGTGATGGCTGAATTTTTTTCAATTATTTCATTTTTAAACTAAAAGAGATTGTCAATTCAGAATATTATGTTATATAATACTTAACAATAAATATATCCTGCAATAATACAACAATCTTATTGAAGGGCGTGAAGAAATGAAATCATTAAGAGAAAAAGCATTGAGGATTCATCAAACATATAAGGGAAAGTTAATCAGAAATGAAAAATTTGAGTTGTCATCATAGAATGATCATATGCTTTTAAAAAATATAAGGCTTGAAAGGACGATTACCATCTTTTAATCTTTTTTCTTTATGCTCGGTATAAAATCATGGCAGAAAAGCAGTAAATTTGTTCCCCTTTTTGATCACATGCAGTAGATATTCGATATTGAATATCGATAAACTGCTTTTCTGACAGTGTTGATAAAAACTCATTGACTTCTTGCTCTAAATCCTTTTCATGTTCTTCATCAAAGATAGCGACTTTATACATTTCTTTACACCCCCCAATGTTTTTGATACCATTATATTCTTTTTTGTGCCATAAGATGACAAGCTTACTCTAAAATAAAGCTCTTTTCGCAAAGATTATGGCTTTACTATAGCTTATGAAAACAACCAAAATAAAAGAGGCTATCCCAACTATTTGTGTCACTTTACACAATTGGAAGAGCCTCTTTTAAGTGATGTTATTTCTTGATTTGACTTTTCGGAATGGTTTCACCTTTCCATTCAAGCATTCCGCCAACCATATTCACGACTTGATATCCTTGATCTTGTAAGTACAAGCAAACATTTTCGCTTCTTCGACCTGAACGGCATATAAAAATATATTCTTTGTCTTTTTCAAATTGATCGAGTTGATTTGGGATCTCTCCCATCGGAATATGCTTTGCCTCCTTGATCATCCCTTCTTCTACTTCTTCTTCTTCACGGACATCAATTAGTTCAAGCTTTTCACCTTTTTTTAGCCTTTCTTCAAGTTCTGATGGTGTAATTTCTTTTATTTCTGACATTTTCCCAGCTCCTTTAAAAATTGCTAACGTTATTATACCAGATCAACCATCAATATATATAACCTGTTTGTCGGAAACTGATGATCATCTCGCTGCCTTATTTTCAACGGTTAATATCTTATTAGCAAGTAATAAAAAAACTGGGATAAATCCCAGCTTGAATGAATCTTTCTTACTTACTCCATACCTTTCTTTACCCATTCTGCTACTTGAACAGTACGCTTCGCTTGATGTTTTACAGCTTCTTCAACATCTTCTACCATATTTCCTTCTTGATCAACTGTTACTGATGTACCATAAGGGTTTCCACCAGAAACAAAAGCAGATTGGTCCGTATACCCAGGTGCAGCAATAATCGCTCCCCAATGCATCATTGTCGTGTAAAGGGAAAGGATTGTCTGTTCTTGACCACCGTGAGAATTTCCAGCTGATGACATTGCACTAACTACTTTGTTCGTTAATTTACCTTGTGCCCATAAGCCACCAGTTGTATCTAGGAATTGCTTTAATTGCGATGGTACGTTGCCAAAACGAGTTGGAACACTAAAGATGATCGCATCTGCCCACTCTAAATCATCAAGAGTAGCTGTTGGTACATCTTTTGTCGCCTCGACATGCGCTTTCCATGCTGGATTGGATTCAATGGCTGTCTCAGGAGCTAATTCCTCTACTTTCAACACTTTCACTTCAGCCCCAGCTTCTTTTGCTCCTTCTTCTGCCCATTTCGCTAACTTGTAGTTTGTACCAGTTGAACTGTAGTAAATGACCGCTAATTTTACATTTGACATCCTCATCACTCCTAACTGAATAGATTTAAATTTTATGCTTATATTTTCTCCATTCTTTGAAAGAAAATAAAAACATAAATATCTCGAATTCAAGAATTATGATACTATTATATATAATTAAAGTCAATTATGTTGAACCGTCTATGAAATAATTATCCAGTATTTTCAGTATATTTCTTAACTTTAAATGTTGTTTATAAAAAATTCCCTCCCATATTACTTAGGAGGGAATTCCTCATTTTTAATTTGCCACAATGTTAACGAGTTTTCCAGGTACAGCAATTACTTTGCGAATCGTTTTACCTTCAATTTGTTCTTGAATTTTATCATGCTTTAGTGCGATTTCTTCCATTTGTTCTTTTGAAGCATCCTTCGGAACATTCAGTTTAGCACGAACTTTACCGTTTACTTGAATAACGATTTCTACCTCATCATCCACCAGCTTCGCTTCATCATAAGTCGGCCATGGCTCGTAGGCAATCGTTTTAGAATGACCGAGTTTTTCCCAAAGCTCTTCACAAATATGAGGAGCAACTGGAGATAACATCTTCACAAATCCTTCCATATATTCTTTCGGAAGAACTGTAGCTTTATATGCTTCATTAATAAATACCATCAATTGTGAAATTGCTGTATTAAAATGAAGTCCTTCATAATCTTCTGTCACTTTTTTCACCGTTTGATGATACACTTTTTCAAGCTCCTGAGATGGTTCATCGATAATTTTGGAATTTAGCTCTCCATTTTCTTCAACAAATAACCGCCATACACGATCTAGGAAACGACGTGCGCCATCAAGACCGTTTGTAGACCAAGCGATCGATGCATCTAAAGGACCCATGAACATTTCATAAAGGCGTAATGTATCTGCTCCATGACTTTCAACAATTTCGTCCGGGTTGACAACATTCCCTTTCGACTTGCTCATTTTCTCGTTGTTTTCACCCAGAATCATTCCTTGGTTAAATAGCTTTTGGAACGGCTCTTTTGTAGGAACAACCCCGATATCATACAGGAATTTATGCCAGAAGCGAGCATATAATAAGTGTAATACCGCATGTTCAGCTCCACCGATATATATATCAACTGGGAGCCATTTTTTCAGTTTTTCTGGATCTGCCAATTGATCATGGTTATGTGGATCAATATAGCGTAAGTAGTACCAGCAGCTACCTGCCCATTGCGGCATCGTATTCGTTTCACGGCGACCTTTTTTACCAGTTTCAGGATCAACGACATTTACCCACTCTTCAATGTTAGCAAGTGGTGATTCACCTGTTCCAGATGGTTTAATTTCATCTGTTTTTGGAAGCATTAATGGAAGTTCTCCTTCTTTAACAGGTGTCATTGTACCGTCTTCCCAATGAATAATTGGAATTGGCTCTCCCCAGTAGCGTTGACGGCTGAATAACCAATCGCGTAGACGATACGTTACTTTCTTTTCTCCTTTTTTGTTTTCTTCTAACCATTTAATCATTGTATGAATGGCATCTTCTTTATTTAGTCCGTTTAAGAAATCGGAGTTAATATGCTTGCCATCACCCGTGTAAGCTTCTTTTGAAATATCACCACCAGCGACAACTTCTTTCATCGGTAAATCGAATTTTTTCGCAAATTCATAGTCGCGTTCATCATGCGCAGGAACCGCCATAATAGCCCCTGTTCCATAGCTCATTAAGACATAGTCGGCGATCCAAATCGGCATTTTTTCACCATTTACTGGGTTTACGGCATAAGCGCCAGTAAAGACACCTGTTTTCTCTTTTGCTAAATCTGTACGCTCTAAATCACTTTTATTTTTTACTTTATTTATGTAAGCTTCAACCGCTTCTTTTTGCTCACTTGTTGTAATTTTATCCACAAGTGGGTGTTCAGGTGCTAATACGGCATAGGTTGCTCCAAATAAAGTATCCGGACGAGTTGTAAATACTGTAAATGTCTCATCTGTTCCATCAACAGTAAAATGTATTTCTGCCCCTTCAGAACGACCAATCCAATTACGCTGCATTTCTTTAATGCTTTCTGGCCAATCGAGCTCCTCTAAATCTTCTAATAAACGGTCAGCATATTCAGTAATTTTTAATACCCATTGCTTCATTGGACGTCGTTCAACTGGGTGTCCACCACGTTCGCTTTTTCCGTCTATTACTTCTTCATTTGCTAAAACTGTACCAAGTGCTGGACACCAGTTGACAGGCACTTCATCAATATAAGCAAGCCCCTTTTCATAAAGCTTTAAGAAAATCCATTGCGTCCATTTGTAATAATTTGGATCTGTCGTATTTACTTCACGGTCCCAATCGTATGAAAACCCGAGTGATTGAATTTGACGACGGAAATTATCAATATTTTTCTTCGTAAACTCCGCTGGATCATTCCCTGTATCTAGTGCATATTGCTCAGCTGGCAAACCAAAAGCATCCCACCCCATTGGATGCAGCACATTGTATCCTTGCATTCGCTTCATACGCGCTAAAATATCCGTAGCCGTGTATCCTTCTGGATGTCCAACATGGAGACCAGCACCTGATGGATATGGGAACATATCAAGCGCATAAAATTTCGGTTTATCCGAATCTTCTACTGTTTTAAACGTTTTGTTTTCTAACCAATACTTTTGCCATTTTTTTTCGATTTCACGATGGTTAAAACTCATATTGCCTCCTCCTTTTTTCATGATGTTAACAGTATAAACCGTTTTAAGAAAAATAAGGCTTTTTGTCATAAGAAAAACGAGAAATAAAAAACTCTCATCCCAAAAAGGGACGAGAGGATATGAATCTTCCCGCGGTACCACCCAATTTAGCACAACATGCGCTCGCTCATTTCCGTAACGTGGACTATCACGACAAGGCATTACTCTGATGAATCATTTCACACCTGTAACTCAAAGGGGAGTTCGCGAATGAACATCGGTTGACTCGCACCACCCGTCAACTCTCTTAACGCGTTTCATTCACTACTAGTCCTTTTCACCGTTTGTCAAATTATCAAATTTTCCACTTTTATTTTAAAAAATTTTCACACTCTGTGCAAGCAAATGTCGAAAAATTGAAGAATGGATGCATTGCGAGCTGTTGCTGTTAAAATTGACAATTAATTATAGATTAGAGATCTTAACCAATCGTTTAAGGTTATTTCCTTTCACACAAATCCTACTAGACCAAAATAACCCATAAAATCATTGTAAAGACAAGTGCTGTAACCCCTTGTAATAAGGTAGCTGCTGTTTGTGCTTTATACGCATCTGTTACCTTCATACCGCTAAACTGTGTAACAACCCAAAAGTAGCTGTCATTTACGTGACTAACTGCCATTGCTCCTGCACCTACTGCCATTACAACAAGTGCTAATGGAACTTGACCCTCTATACCCATTTCGGGAAGTACTGGAGCAATTAGTGTCGATGTAACGACAAGAGCAGCTGTGGATGAACCTTGTGCAGTTTTCAAAGCGGCTGCAACAATAAAAGGGATTAATAATATGAATGCTCCATTTAAAAGACCGCCATCAGCTATACCTTGAATAAGATCCGCTACAGGAGTTGCTTTAATTACAGAACCAAAAGCACCCCCTGCACCAGTAATTAAGAGAATATTAGATGCGTCTTTAATTCCATCTCCAATCCACCCAGTTAACGTTTCTTCATTTAACTTTGGCATTAAAGTAAAGGCAATTAAGACACCAATTAATAGGGCAACAACAGGTTGACCAAAGAATAAAAGAATATTTGCAAACGTTCCTGTCCAGCCAAAGAATTTAATGACAGATCCTAATCCGATTAACATAATCGGTAAAACAATTGGTGCAAACGATTTCCACGCGGAAGGGAGCGTACCAAACCCTTTTACAATTTCATCATAATCTAATGAAGTATTATCTTCTCCTTCAACTTCAATTTTACTTGCAACTTTCACTGCCCAAATGTAACCTACTAAAATTGTGGGAATAGCGACGATTATTCCGATAAGAATAATTGTTCCTAGATAATTACTTGCTCCAATGTTTCCTGCAGCCGCAATTGGACCAGGAGTTGGCGGTACCAATGTATGAGTGGCATATAAACCAGTTGCGAGAGCAACAGACATTGAAGCTAACGCAACCTTTGCTCTCTTAGCAAGCGCTTTCTTTAAACTCGATAAAATAACATAACCAGAATCACAGAATACTGGTATACTCACAATAGCTCCAATTAATGACATTGCAAATTGCGGACGTTTTTCACCAACAACACGGAGCACTACCTCTGCCATTTTTAGAGCTGCTCCTGATCTTTCTAAAATCGTTCCAATGATTGTACCAGCTACGATCACAAGACCAATATAGCCCATAAGCCCACCGAAACCGTTATTTACAGCATCAACCACATCAGTAAGCGGAAGTCCAGCTAATACCCCAACTAAGAATGCTGCTAAAAGTAAAGATAAAAAAGGATGTAGCTTCAATTTCGCAGAAGCAAAAATAATAAAACCTACACCTAATAAAATGACTAGAAATAACAAACCCCCTTGCATTTCTCCATCCCCCTTACATAATGGCATTATTGGCTTATTTTTTAGCCTGAATTAACCTTGCGATATTTCTCGATTGATAAAAAAGAAGTTCCCGAGCATTTTCCATACAATCCTCTAAACTGATTGGACCAGCTGTAATAGAATGGCAGCTTACGAAATAATCATAAAGTTGTTCATATCCTTGCCCAAGTCCACCAGAAAGTAGTATCGTTGGTATCTTATACTTATTTGCCGTTTTCGCAATAAACGATGGGACCTTTCCATAAAGTGTTTGATAATCACTTTGGCCTTCTCCTGTAATCACCCAATTTGCGCACTTTATTTTTTCAACAAGCCCCGTTGCCTCAGCAACAATTTCTGCTCCAGAAATGATCTCCCCTCCAATTAACAGAAAGGAATATCCTAATCCTCCTGCAGCACCAGCTCCAGGCATATTTTGATACTGTTTTCCAAGATCACTCTCGATCAAATTTGCGTAGTTTTTTAATGCTTGATCAAGCTCTTCAACCTGTTTGGGAGTAGCCCCTTTTTGAGGGCCAAATACGGCCGTTGCACCTTGTTCTCCACATAACGGATTATCGACATCACTAGCAATTCGAAAATGACACTCTTTTACAATCGCATTTATGGTAGAAAAATCTACACTTTGCACCCTCAATAGCGAGGAACCAATTGGTTTAACAACATTCCCATCTTCATCTAAAAATGTGACTCCTAAAGCTTTTAGCATTCCGAGTCCGCCATCATTTGTAGCGCTCCCTCCAAGACCGATAATAAAATTTCTATAACCGGAATTGGCTGCTCGTAAAATAGCATCCCCTATACCAAAAGTTGTAGTTTTCATTGGATTACGTTTTTCAGGAGGTATCATTGGTAAACCAGCAATTTTTGCTACCTCTATAACAACTGTTTTGCCGTCACCAAGCACTCCGTATTCCGATTCTATGGGATCACCAAGAGGACCTGTCACGTTTATTTGAATTCGCTTTCCATTTGTAGAATAGACAAGCGTTTCTAACGTCCCTTCTCCACCGTCAGCCATCGGAATGACGTCAATTGTTGCATCCGGTATCTCTTTTAGAAAAGCTTTCTTTATCGTTTTTCCTACTTCTAATGCTGATAAACTACCTTTATAAGAATCAGGAGCTATAACGATATTCATACAAACACCTTTTTCAATATTTTTCGAAAACTTATATTTATTAAACTATATTTAAATGAACAAAAACAATGGGCAAATTAATAATCTTTTCACAATTTAGACATATTTTTTTGTGCAAACGAACAATATTGATTATTGATAATCATTTATTTTCATGAGATATAATAACACCAGTAAAATGACCGCATCATGAAAATTTCGCGGATCTAAGCCGATTTGATGTTGGATCCTGTCTAACCGATATTGTAAGGTGTTTCGATGAATGTGAAGCGCCTCTGCCGTATCCTTCATTTTCAGCTGACAATTAAATAGAACTTCTAATGTATGAATCAATTCAGTATTAAGCTGATGTTTTCCTGAAAAAAATTGATCTATAAATTCATTACGCAACTTTTCTGGGATGCTCGCAAGTAAACGAGTCAATTTCCATTCTGAAATGTGTGTTGATCGTTTTTCCGAATTAAATATTCGCATTAGTTCCAAACTCTGTTTAGCCTGAAAATAGGAATCTCGGTAGCCTTCAACCCCTATTGCTCGATTTCCAATTCCTATTCGCAATGATAATTTGTATTGTTTAAAATAGTTATGCAACTTATGTGCAATTTGCTTCTCTTCCACCACCTTATCACCTTTACACTTAATCGCCACTAAGCATGTTTCATTATCAATAAAAGAGTAAAAAGAAACAGATGGGATTACAGCCTCAATTCCACTTAAAATTTCATCTTTTTTTTGATTTAATTTCATCATTACATCAATATTTTCCCAACCATTAGATATTGTTAAATCCGAGAAATGCAATAAAAAAACAGCCATTTCCATATTAAAATCTATATTCAGCAAATGTTTTCCGTTTTGTTCTAATGTTTTTGCATCAAATAGTTGTGGGTGAATTAAATCATAAATCCAATTTTCTATTAGTTTATTCTTATATTGAAGGTGATTGTTTACATAAACTTGTTGAATCATAACCTCAACAGTAATTTTAATAATCCTAGCAAACTTATACAGTTCATCAGGATCTCCAGTCACACCAACAACTCCTACGATTTCACCTAAAAATTCGATGGGTAGGTTCACCCCAGGTTTTGAACCAGCAAATCTATCTAAATCATCAGGTGAGATCACTAAAGGTTTCTTGTTAGAAATGACATGGATTGCTCCTTCGTGAATTTGATCAATACGTGAGGGGTCACTACTTGCGACGATAACCCCTTGATCATTCATTACATTTATGTTGTAATCTAAAAATTCACTTAACTTGGCTAAAATTGGTTCAGCTAATTGACGTGTGATTTTCATAAGTTAACCTCTCTTTCTAAAGTATAGATAATATGTTAAATGAATATCACGATTTTATACCACTATTTGATAGCAATATCAAATTTTGAGCGTGCATGCGAATTCCTTTTTATGCATGCTTTCTTGACCTAAAAAGGTGCCTAACCCTAAAAGTGTTGGGCTAAGCACCTTCTTTACATATTATAACGGTAGCCATTGGAGCTTGATAATTACCTGAGCTGCCTGATGCAATAAAAAACAGATCCTATATAAGAGACATCTGTCCTAGTCGTTATCGTTCATTAGCCGATCTGTTCCATAAATTTGTTTGTTAAGCATTGTATAATTACTATCCCGTTTATTATTTTTGTATGGATTTTATTTTTAAAGTTTCATTCATGCGCATACTTGAGTATAATCCTGCAAAAAAAGGTAATAAGGCCACTAGCCCAATTGCCCATGTTACACCTAATAAATCTGCGATTATTCCAGCAATTAATGCACCAAACGCATAACCACTATCTCTCCAAAAACGGTACACTCCCATTGAAGATGCACGCCAGTTAGGTGCTGCAACATCACCAATTGCTGCCTGCAAGGTTGGATAAACCATTGCTGTACCTAAACCTAAAAGGATAGCACCTAAAATCCATAAAGAAAAACTGTTAACAAATAAGATATACCAAAGGGCAAATGCTTGTGTCCACATTCCATAGGTAATTAATTTTTTCCTTCCGACTTTATCACTCAATACTCCCGTAAACAACTGAAAGAATCCCCATGCGGCTGGATATATGGCTACTATTGTACCTATTTGACTTACACTTAAACCTGCATTAGTAAAATATAAAGGAAAGAGCCCCCAAGCCATCCCATCTTTCAAATTTGTTGTCAATCCAGAAAAACTAATACTAGAAAGGTTTTTATCCTTCCATGTTGTTAAGTTAAATACCTCTTTGGATGATAAATTATTATTGCTCTTAGTTTTTGTGGCATTATCTCGAATTTGAATCTTTAGATGCTGCCCAGTATCCTTTACAATTAAAGATAATAAAATTCCAATAATGACAATACCGATCCCTAAATAAAACGGCTCTGGTCTTAATGAGTAGGAAGAAGCAACATAACCTGATACTGCAGCCATTATTGCCACACCAGAATAGCCTGCGAATTCATTTAAACCTACTGCTGTTCCTCTTTGATTCGCTTTGGAAATGTCTATCTTCATATTAACTGTCATTGACCAAGTCAGTCCTTGGTTAATACCTAATAAAATATTTGCAAATACAATTACCCACCATGCATGTGCGAAAATAGTGAGAATAGGTACAAATAAACCAACGACCCAACCTAACAAGAGAACTCTTTTCCTGCCAAACTGATCAGCAATTTGCCCTGCAAAATAATTGACAATCGCCTTAGAAAAACCAAAACTAATGATAAAGGAAAGGGCTGCGCTTGTAGAAGCCAAACCAAACTGTTCCTCACCTAATAACGGTAGAACAGTTCGTTCAATCCCTACCATCGATCCAACAAACAAGTTTGTAACGACTAACAAAAGAAATTGAAACAGATTCTCTTTAATTCCAATTTTTGGTTGTACCATTACTTTCATCTCCATTTAAGAAAGCCTGAATTCATTCAGGCTTTCTTCTTATTTTCCTTGATTCGCTTTTCTAATTTCTTTAAAATTTTCTGGTTGTGGCGGAACTTCTTCAGTCATAAATTTCACAAACTCTTCTTTATTCTTTTTTTGTAAAGCAAGATTAAAACGTCTTTCAAATCCAATTGTGGAAGATGGTTTACCACTTAGACCTCTCCCACATACAGAACCAGAAAATGCTCCCGGATATACTTCCATATGATCATCTAATTTCATTAATTTTTGCAAACTGTCGTATAAGTTATTTGCTCCTTCTTCAGGAGATGAAGCCAATTCCGTCCGTCCAGCGTCTCCAACCATTAATGTATGACCAGTAAGAACAAACCACGGTTCATCTCCTCTTGTTGTATCTGTTACAACAATAGAAATGTGTTCTGGTGTATGACCGGGTGTATGTAAAAATGTTAATTTGGTATTCCCAACCATTAATTCTTCCTCATCTTTCACTGGTGTAAAATCAAATGTAGTTTCGGCTGAACTATGAAGAATATATTTAGCACCTGTTTTTTCTGCTAACTTTCTAGCACCTGAAATATGGTCTGCGTGTAAATGTGTATCAATAACATAAACAATGTTTAATCCTAACTTTTCGGCTTCTTTAATATAGAAATCCACTTCTTCTAAAGGATCGACAACCACTCCTTGTGACTGACTTCCACAACCAAATAAGTAAGAGGCAGCAACTGGATTCGTATGCAAATATTGACGAAATAACATATTTATACCCCCTGTTTAATGTTGTATTTGTTTCCACTCATTCACGCCTACTTCAAGCAACAACGCATTGTATCCCTTAGAACGTAGAAGTTCAACTGCTTCTGTCGCATAAACACAATAGGGCCCTCGACAATAAGCAACAATTTCTTTTTCTTTTGGTAAGGAACTAAGTCTTTCTTCCAGTTCCGAAGTGGGCATAGATATAGAATTTGGAATATGTCCTGACTCATATTCATCAACAGGTCTTACATCAATTAATATAATTGAACCTTCTTCCATTTTCTTGATCAGATCCTCAATAGTAATTGTCTTCAATTTATTCTTTCTTAAAATAAAATCGTTCCTAACATAATTTATCTCTGCAATTCGGTCTTCTGCTGTTTTTCTTAAAGCCAAGACCAAATTTCTAACTTTTTCACTGGCTAATCGATAAATGACATAATTTTTCTCTTTAGCAAACATCACTAACTTTGCTTCAAGTAAAGTCTGTAAGTGCTTTGAAGTATTAGCAACACTCATTTTTGTTTCAGTTGCCAAATATTCAACTGATTTAGGTCCCTGTGTTAACAAGTCTAATAATTCTAACCTCTTCGGACTAGATAATGCCTTTCCAATACGGGCAAACTCACCATAAATAAAATCTTTAAATTCTCTAGGTTCCAATACAACACCTCCTCCGAAAGGCATTCAACTATTCAACTTATAAATTGAATAGTATCACATAAGGTTTATTTTGTAAATATTTCTGTTCTAGAAAAAAATAAGCATGACTTATTTTAATCTTTTGGCATGCCTAATATGTTTTACATTATTTCTTTTAACCATTGAATGACTTGATTAATCTCATCTTTCGTTGTATACATACCTAAACTAAATCTAATTGCACCCTTGCCAACATTTTCAGGTACTTTCATCTCCTTCAAAACTGGTGATAGTTCAATACTGCCAGAATGAAGCGGAACCAGTAGAAGCAGCAAGATTAGGGATTGAAGATAATATGTCTTGACCGATCTTATTCACAAAACTCACATTCAATGTATTAGGTAACCATTGCTCCAAGTGTCCATTCAATACAACCTTCTCGCCAAACTCATTCTTTAATTGCATCCAAAAATAATCGGTTAATTCTTTTATTTTGTTGTTACCTACTCTATTTCGGGCAATTTCACATTGATGCTAGTATAGTTTCATGGACACCCTTTAGTGAAATATAATATTAACGAAGGGATGTGTCCTGCTATGGGTAACACAAGCGAAAAACGTAAAAGTTATCATGCTGAATTTAAGGAAATGGTGGTTGAGCTTTATCAAACTGGAACACCAGTAAAACAGATCTTGAGCGAATATTGTTAAAGCCGATTAAAAGCATTGAAAGGGTTTTAAAAAAAGCGAAGAAGGCACACACAAACAGGATGAGAGGATTAGAAAACGCTTACAAAATACCTATAAAAATCAAGTTGTTAAAACTAAATATATCCAACGTATAAAAACATCAAAAAAATCTCCCACAAACTCTTGACTCAATCTTATGAAATAGAGAATTACTAGATACAGTTGAAATATTCTAAAATATAAAATGGAGTTAAATTCTTTTAGATAAAAGTGCAGCGTGATACAGGTTACCTGCTCCGAAATAGCTCTTCAAATTGGTAAACAAGAAACATCTTGTTATATTGTGTAATCTTTCTTAACGAGATACTTAGCAAAAAATTTAAATTATGTAAAAATCAATTTGGAGGACACACTCATGAAGAAGGATGACTACTTTCATTTGAAAAACTACACCGGGAATCATTTACATGTAGACAACTTTAAAGATGAATTTTCCCCTTTCATCGAAGGAATTGCCTGGGAAAGAACTGATGGCACAATGGATTTATTTTTTGACGATTTAAAAGAGGAAGAATTTCAACAATTATTTGGAAATAAAGAACATTATTATGATAAATTTAAAGGTGGATTTATAGAAAATGTTCAAACAAATGAGGAAGCGTATGAAAAATTTCGTCAATGGGTGGATGAAGTACTGGAACCGTTTAGAAATGGCCAAAAATAAGCGAATGTTCCATTGAAAGGCATTTTGCAAAATTCCCCCATATTTTTACTACAAATGAAAGAAGGGATCTTATCACATGAAAAACGACAGTTGGAATGCAGCTTTGTATGATGCAAAACATTCATTTGTTTCCAAATTTGGAGAGCATTTGCTTGATCTGTTGGAGCCAAAAAAAGGTGAACGTATTCTTGATCTCGGCTGCGGTACGGGAGATTTAGCCTGGAAGCTTTACGAATTAGGAGTTGACGTCGTCGGAATTGATAAATCAGAAAATATGATTAATCAGGCTAAAGCAAAATACCCCGGTTTAACCTTTGAGGTGAAGGATGTTCTAAATCTTGGATACCGCAACAAGTTTGATGCCGTTTTCTCCAATGCAGTTCTTCACTGGATCAAGCCGCCAAAACAGGCGTTAATCAATATATACCAAGCCTTAAAGGAGAACGGCCGTTTTGTAGCGGAATTCGGCGGCAAAGACAATGTCAAAACGATTACCGATGCCATCCGAAATGAATTCAATAAATTGGGCATGGAGGAATTAGCAGACCAATTTCCCTGGTATTTCCCGAGCATTGGTGAATATTCATCGTTGATGGAAGAAGTGGGGTTCCGTGTCGTGTTCGCCCAGCATTTTGATCGTCCAACGCCATTACATGGGGAGAATGGGGTAAAAAATTGGATAGAGATGTTCGCTGGCATCCTGTTTAACAGTTTGACAAACGAAACAAAAAATCTTATCTTCACAAACGTGGAAAACAACTTGAAAAATGTCATATATAAAAATGGCATCTGGTTTGCTGATTATAAGCGAATTCGTGTTATCGGGATTAAAGAATAGCACATAAAAAGGCGCCTCATATCTTCTCGTATTGTTTCACCTTAAAGAAAGTGAACAATATGTAACTTTCTCAAAAAATTTTTGGAAAAAGCTAAATCTCCAAGAGCTTAAAGTTGCTTCTTATTTTCTCTTGATTTATGCTCAAATTAAAGGCTATTAGAATAACAACTAAGATCATCCATATATTTACAGAATATAAAAATAATGATAGCATAAAACGAACTATTTCAATAAGATTTATATGTTTTTTAGAATCGTAGAAAGGAGCATAGTAGTAAATGAGCAAAGTTGTAATTATCAATGGAAGTCCGTTTCCATCATCAAGATTAAATGGATTAATCCAATATGCAGAACAGCAATTGCAGCAAAAAGGAATTGAGATTGATCACATTCAAGTAGCACAGCTGCCTGCGGAAGATTTAATCAAGGCAAAATTCGACAGCGAGGCGATTCTGAACGCCAACCAAAAAGTAGAACAAGCTGATGGCATTATTATCGCAAGCCCAGTGTATAAAGCAGCTTATACAGGCGTATTGAAAACATACCTCGACCTACTTCCGCAAAAAGGGCTTTTGGGCAAAACAATACTTCCGTTGTTTATTGGTGGCACATTGGCTCACCTTCTATCTATAGATTATGCGCTAAAACCAGTGTTATCCACAATGGGAGGCAGATATATTCTAGGAGGAGTTTATGCCGTTGATGCCTGGGTAACCAGAAAAGAAAATGAACAATACAGCTTGTCAGAAGAGCTGGTGCAAAGATTGGACGCAGCAGTAGAGGAATTTGCGAATGCAATCAATCCAAAAAGCTGAGGAAAGTTGATCTTATTCGTTTCTTTAACAATGTAGCCTAAATAGCAAAGACAAGGGTGTACAACATAAGAATCGAGATAATTGAAAAGGAAAAATAGCCTAAAAATCCCTCATAATCGGCATTCGTGACAGACAGTATGACACCTGTCAGAACGGTGTTTAATACAATCGAAAAAACAATCGTCATGGCTCCCATCAACCATTTCGTGAAATAGATGACCGACCTATTATAAGGAAGACTTAATGTAAAATCGATCGTCCCTCTACTTCTTTCTTGACCTAACTGATAAATAGCCAGCAAAAATACGAAAATGCTATTGATTTGATGTAAATTATTTTCTTCAAAGCGAATCTGAAATGTGTCCTGTAAATATTCATTGTTTTGATAAAATATATAGTTTAGTAAAATCATAATTGGTAGTATAAAAGTGAGACCGAAAAAAACGGACAGAAATATTTTCCGATATTGATTCCATTCTTTTTTTAGTAATCCTAAAGCTACCATCTTCGTTTCCCTCCAAACTTCGCAAGAAATATTTCTTCGAGATTAACAGGAAGTTCATTCCATACTCGTGGAGAAAGAGATTTCAAAAAGGCTTTTTTTTCTTCATCTGCTTTCTTCAATAAAATCGTGTAAAACACACCTGCATGTTCAAGAATCTTGATTTCTTTTTCACGAATTCGTAATGAAACATCGTCTTCATAAGCAACTTGAATTTTTACAAATTCCTTATTCATCTCATCAACATCCATCACTTGAGACAGACAATGGTTATCTAAAAAACCAACACGATTACAAATCCGTTCAATATCTTCTAATCGGTGGGATGTGATGAAAATGCTTGTTTCTCTTTGAGCCACTTCCTCCATCATAAGTTGAAGAATATCATAACGTGTTACGGCATCAATCCCATCAGTCGGTTCATCCATTAAAATAACATCAGGTCTGGAAGCAAATGCCAAAATAAGAGATACTTGCTTTTTCAACCCTGTTGATAGCTCTTGGTAGCTTTTATTTTCAGGCAATCGGTAGCGATTCATAAGTTCATTAGCATAGGTTACATCAAATGTTGGATAAATCCCTTTCATCATGCTAACAAGCTGTTTAGACGTAAACGGTTCGAAAAAGGTATTCCGAACAGGGACATACAATATTTTTTCTTTACACTTTGGATGAGATCGTATTGGCTCATTGTTAAACAACACATCTCCTTCATCTGGCAGCAAAATTTGTTGGATAATACGAAGCAGCGTCGTTTTTCCAGAACCATTCCTTCCAAGTAAGCCAAACACTTCCCCTTTTTGGAGCGTCAAGTTTATGTTTTCTAATACCTTCTCTTTTCCAAGAGATTTCGATACATTTTTAATTTCGAGCATTTGTTTCACTCCCGATTTCTTCTTTTATTTCTTCAATCCACTGCTTGATTTGTTCAAAATCAACTCCTGCATAAAAAGCATCAATAATGAGTGGTTTTAACTGCTCTTTTATCATGTCAATCTTCCCTTCATCAATCGTTTTTCTCGCACTTTCTGATACAAATGTTCCTCTTCCTCGCAATGTTTCAATAATCCCTTGTCTCTCCAACTCCTTGTAAGCTTTTGAAACAGTATTTGGATTCGTAATAATCATTGCTGACATCTCTCGCACGGAAGGCAGTTTATCACCTGGTTTTAAAACGCCTTTAAAACATAGTTCTTTTAATTTATGAATAATTTGTTCGTAAATTGGAGTAGAACTCCTTGGGTCAATTTGAATCATCAAACTCCCTACTTTCTATTGACAGCTTATCAAAACACTATTTGCATTAAGTGTACTACATTAAGTAATACAATTAATACAATACACCACTTTACTTTTTTTGTCAATCACAATTTTTCAATGATAAAAGGGAGGATTCTTTTAGAACCCTCCCTTTTCATCCATTATTTTTTTTGCGTTCTTTGCAAATATTTATTCTTCGCTTCTTTAACTGGATCAAAATCTTGTCCCAACTCTATATCATTACTGTTTATCCCATTCTTCGTTTTTTGTTCTGGATTATTTTGCTTTGACCGCTTTTTCATTTTTCCGCCACCTTAATGCTCAAGTAAAATCATGTCATTTTGTAACGATTGTAGCCTTAATCTCATTCGGTACAATTGTTCTCGCTGCTCGGCATTTGCACTCATCTCTAATTGTGCAAGCTCTTCTAGTGTATTTTCCAGCATCTGCTGAGCTTTCGTATATTCCGTATCATTGTAGTGCTCTTGCTTGGCACCTTCTAAATATTGCTCCCTTGCAAAGTGTAAAGTATCTTCACAGCGTTGAATAAAATTCTCGACTGATTGTCTCGTTGCCAAGCCTCATCCCCCCTTCATCATGATGAAGCGAATGCATCATCATTCATAGTGTGTAATTTTTTTTCAAAACTTACACCCTTTTTAACGAGGAAATTTTTTGCACAATGATTTGTATTTGAGATACTCTTTCACCTTGTGATAGAATTTGAAAATGGTATATTACTCGCAGGAGGTTGCTCCAGGTGAAAAATGTAAATCCATTTCCTTATTCAAATGACCATAAACGTTATCATACATGGAATTATCACCTAAGGAAAACGTTTGGACATAAAGTGTTTAAAGTAGCACTTGACGGCGGCTTTGATTGTCCAAACCGCGATGGGACCGTCGCCCATGGGGGATGTACTTTTTGTAGTGCTGCTGGTTCAGGTGATTTTGCCGGTAACAGAGCTGACGACTTAGTCACACAGTTCAATGAAATTAAAAATAAAATGCACGAAAAATGGAAAGATGGCAAATATATGGCCTATTTTCAAGCTTTTACAAACACACACGCACCTGTTGAAGTTTTACGCGAAAAATACGAAACCGTTCTTGGACTAGATGGTGTCGTCGGACTTTCCATTGCAACTCGACCTGACTGTTTGCCTGATGATGTTGTTGAATATTTAGCGGAGTTGAATGAGCGCATCTATTTATGGGTGGAGTTAGGATTGCAAACGGTCCATCAAAAAACTGCGGATTTAATTAATCGTGCTCATGATTATGAATGCTATATCGAAGGTGTGCAAAAGCTTCGCAAACATGGAATCCGCGTTTGCTCTCATATTATAAACGGTCTCCCACTCGAAACGTATGATATGATGATGGAAACGGCACGCGAAGTGGCCAAGCTCGATGTCCAAGGCATTAAAATTCACTTGCTTCACCTCTTAAAAGGAACCCCGATGGTCAAGCAATATGAAAAAGGCATGCTTCAATTTTTATCGTTTGAAGAATACGTAAGCTTAGTATGCGACCAATTAGAAATATTACCACCGGAAATGATTATTCATCGCATCACAGGTGATGGTCCGATTGATTTAATGATTGGTCCAATGTGGAGTGTCAATAAATGGGAGGTATTAAATGCCATTGACTGGGAGCTAGAAAGACGAAACAGCTATCAAGGGAAATATTACAAAAGTGAACAGGTGAAGACCAAATGAAGCTTGATCGCATCCTCCCTTTTGCAAAAAAATTATTAGAAACAGCTGTAGCTAAAGGTGATATTGTCGTTGATGCAACGGTTGGCAACGGGCACGACACCGTTTTTTTAGCCCATTTAGTTGGTGAAAATGGCCAAGTTTTTGGCTACGATATTCAACAAGAGGCTATTATGCACACGAAACAAAAATTATTAGAAAACAACCTGTTAAATAGAGTGACATTATTTCATCAAAGTCATAGTGAGATTTTAAAAACGATTCCAGCAGCATACCACGGAAAAATAGCTGGTGCTATGTTTAACCTCGGTTATTTGCCTGGCGGAGACAAAAGAATAGTCACAAAACCTCATACAACCATGTCAGCGATTAAACAGCTATTATCCATATTAAAGAGGGAAGGAATCATCGTACTTGTTATTTATCATGGACATCAAGAGGGAAAAGTAGAACGAGATGCTGTTGTCCAATTTGTCCAAAGCTTGGATCAAAAGGTAGCACACGTTCTCGAATATCGATTTATCAATCAAAAAAACAACCCACCATTTATTATTGCGATTGAAAAATGTTAAAGGCTGAATCCTATATCTACTGATTATAAGTTTGATCAAGGCAGTGCCAGACCTCACATAGCGTGAGGTCTGAAACTTATAGGTCATCCTCCTTTCCTTTAAGAAGACTTTAATAAGTTCCATTTTTGAAATGTTCGATAAGCACGGCCATTTAAATAAAAGAAAATCGAAGTAGATCCCCCTAAACGTATCAGCTTTCGAACAGCCTTCCATAATTGTTTTTGTTCATAAACCTTATCATCTGATAAATAAATACCAAGCAGCCCTCTATTAATGAGGCGGTGGAATTTTTCATGTGGAATGCCTTGCAAACTTTTATCCGCTTCGATTACAAAATGCTCAAGACGATTCAATAACATTGTTTCACTCTCATAATAATGGCAGAAATTTAAATCCCCTTCTTGTTCATCCTCTTGTTGATCAATGAAATAATCAAGCAAAATATGGAGACCTTGAACATACGGAAAATATCCGTATTTTATTTGTTTAGCAAGCTCTTCTGTAAAATGTTCTTGAAATGCATAAGAGACTAAACAAAAAATGCCTAATGTCGATCCTGCACAAGCCGAAAACTCATACCATTCCATCTCTGGTAAGTGCGGGCGATAGCTTTCAAACCATTTTTCTAATCGCGGAATTCTTTCATCAACTTTCACATGCTTATGTACTTGCAAATCACAATAATATCGACAAAGCTCTCGTAAATGATCGACGATTAGAGGATAATGTTTTAGCTTTCGTAATATACGTTGACAAGTTAACACAAGATCCTGCAAATATCCGCCATCATCTTGGTCTTTTCGAAATTGATAATAATTTTTTACATCTGCATTAATCGTAAGAGCATCATCCATCGATTGATGAAGCATGCGAAAATCTTTCGGATCCAAAGAGGTACTCCGATCACATAAATTATCCAAATAATCGCTTATCGTTTGATAGGCTACAATAAACTCTATACACGTTTCCAAATGATTTCTGGCAATAATAGATAAAATACTGCCGCCTTCACAATGAAAGGTTTTAGTTTGAATACTATTAAGTGCTTGCTTTTTTAATTCCTCATTTGGAATATTTTCTGCTCTTTTTTTCCAATATTTTAAATAATGATGTACGGTCGGTAATACATCTCGATAAACTTTTCTCATTAACGTGATTGGATGTTCTGGAATGCTCAAATATTGTCACCTCTCTGGGCGTCATAATGTTTCGTTCGTTGTCCTTCAACAAATTGCTTCGCTTTTTCAAAAACAAGCTCCCGTTCAGGTTCATTGAATATTTCGTGATATAAGCCGTCCCACTCTAAATACGTTTTATCTTGAATATTTAACTGATGAAACCATTTCTTCACAAAGGCTTTATCAACTATTTTATCATCTCCTCCTTGCATTAAAAGAAGTGGGGTATTAGGAAATTGTGCCACTTTTTCAAAAGCTTGTTCGATCCCTTGAAGCAATTCACGATACCATCTTACAGATACTTTTTTCACATATAACGGATCATTTTCGTCCTTATGCTGTACTTCTTTATTTCTAGTTGCTATTTTGACATTTAATTTCGAATCAAAGCGAATCGATGGCACAAATATATTTAATCCTTTTGAAAGTACATCAAGTACCTTATTTGGTTTATGTATAAGACCTAAACAAGGTGATGATAAAATTACACCTTGCAGCTTTGGCTTCTTTTCTTGTAATGTTCTTATAGCCACAAGTCCACCCATGCTATGACCTAATAAAAAAATTGGCAAGTGAAATGATTTTGCATAACGTATCCACCCATCAACACATTCTACATATTCATCAAACGATTGAATATGTCCCCTTTTTCGAGAAGTTGTTCCATGCCCAGGTAAATCTCCCATGACAACATGATACCCAGCTAAACGCCACATTTCGATTAGCCATTTATAACGTCCGTGATGTTCAGCTGCCCCATGAATCATGACGATCACAGCCTTCCCTTCCTCCGCTGTCCACTTCCACATAGATGAAGCCCCCTTTCCGTTTTCATCACTCATCTGTATAATGAAAGAAAAAAATTGAAAGGACGGAGCAATAATGATTTATCCTTACAAAAATACAAAGCCTAAAATTGCAAAAACTGCCTATATTGCCGATTATGTCACCATTACGGGTGATGTTCAAATTGGGGAGCATTCAAGCATTTGGTTTCAAACTGTCATCCGCGGTGATGTATCTCCAACGATAATCGGCAACCGCGTGAATATACAAGATCAGTGTTGTCTACATCAAAGTCCAAACAAGCCTTTAGTCATTGAAGATGATGTTACGGTTGGACATCAAGTATTAATACATAGTGCCATTATACGGAAAAACGCTCTCATTGGCATGGGATCAATTATTCTTGATGGTGCCGAAATCGGGGAGGGGGCATTTATCGGTGCTGGAAGCTTAGTTCCACCTGGCAAAAAAATCCCTCCGAATTGCTTAGCCTTCGGTCGACCTGCAAAAGTCATTCGTGAATTAACGGATCAAGACCATAAGGAAATGGAACGGATTCGCCGTGAGTATGTTGAAAAAGGCCAATATTATAAGCAAACAAATCCTATTCAGAAAGAAGAATAATTTCGCAACTCTGTTTATAATGTTATCATGAAAAGTATCTTTTTTCGCTTTAATAACCCTTTTTTCATGACATTGTCATATAATACAATGAATCCTCCAATGTTTAGAGATGGGGGACTTTTTCAGTGGACAATCAAACATTTGGAATCAAAAATTTGATAATAATGGTTTACGAACAACAAAAATTAAAAATTTTTTACAAAATGTTATCATTTCCTAAACGTTTCTCCTCTAAAATGAAGACATAAAATCTTAACAAAAAGGAGCAAAAGTGTTTTGAGTAAGCTGATTGGGAACATTTATGACTTTGAATGTAAATTATTTAAGTTCGTAAACCGACACTTCGAAAAGAAAGTATTAAATCATTATTTTCGTATGATCACTCATATCGGCGGTGCTGCATTTACCATTTCCTTATGCCTTTTCCTTATTTTCTTAACAAAGGAGCCGATTAAAATCGTGGCTATTTCAAGTGGCGCCGCTTTATTGTTTAGCCACATCCCAGTGGCGATCATGAAAAGAATTTATCCCCGTAAACGCCCTTATATTGTGCTGCATGAAACAAAAGTATTACAAAATCCTTTAACAGATCATTCTTTTCCATCTGGTCATACTACCGCAATTTTTTCAGTCATTACACCGTTTATTTTATTCATACCTAAACTAGCTATTCTCTTATTCCCAATAGCCTTCAATGTAGCCATTTCTCGTATATATTTGGGGCTGCATTACCCTTCCGATGTACTTGCAGGGATGTTTCTTGGTAGTTTCGTAGGTGCCATTTGTTATACATCCATTTTCTTATGAAAGAGGGGTTAAAAATGAAGGTTGCTATTTTCACAGATACGTTTTTTCCTGATGTAAACGGGGTAGCACGAACATTAAAAAGGTTTACTCACCACTTACAGGAGCGAGGTCATCAATTCCGTATATTTGCACCTGAAAGTACGAACGATCATTTATTTTCAAATCATATATATCGTTTTACAAGTTTGCCGTTTTTTCTCTATCCTGAATGCCGCCTCGCTTTACCTAATATGCTTCAAGTGAAAGCAGAGTTGCTACGTTTTCAACCAGATATTATTCATATTGCTACACCTTTTAATGTTGGCTTATGCGGGTTACACTACGCAAAAAAATTAAATATTCCATTAGTCGGCTCCTATCATACTGATTTTGATCAATACTTAGAATATTATGATTTGCAAATCTTTGCGAAATTACTTTGGAAATATATGCACTGGTTTTATCGACCTTTTCGAAAAATTTTCGTACCATCCCATTTTACATTGGAACAATTAAAAAGACATGGATTTGCAAACATGTCTATATGGTCAAGGGGTGTCGATTGCAAACTGTTTCATCCCCATTATGATAAGCTGGAGGTTCGACAAAAATATGGTATAAACGAAAAATATATTTTATCTTACGTAGGCCGAATCGCTCCCGAAAAAGATATTGAGACATTATTAAACATTATCAATCAGCTTCCTAATGATATAGCGAGAAATGTACGCTGGCTTATTGTCGGTGACGGTCCATTAATGACGTATATGAAAGAAAAAGCGTCTGAAAATGTGACCTTTACTGGATATTTAAATGGAACGGAACTCGCTAAAATTTATTCTACCAGTGATATATTTGTATTCCCTTCCCCAACAGAAACATTTGGAAATGTCGTTTTAGAGGCAATAGCATCTGGAACTCCTGTCATTGGAGCGAACTCAGGTGGTGTTAAAAATATTATTCAACACGGTAAAACGGGGATCCTATGTGAACCAAAAAATACAGAACAATTTATTGATCGCATAACCGATTTATTAACACATCACTCCATGCGAATCCAAATGGGGCATGAAGCTCGAAATTACTCACTCTCCCAAACATGGGAACAAATATTAGATCGATTAATAAAAGAATATGAAGAAGTCATACACGACGAAAACGGTGTTCAATATGCCTAGCACTCATCATTTTTTTATACTATTTTTAAAGAAATCTTATCTACATGAAGCTTTTAGTAATAAGGGAGATGAATCCTAGCTAACTTTAAGTACGCATATACGTAAAAATCCCCTCAAGGTGAGGGGATTTTCTAATGATTATAACGCCTGATTGCGAAGTGCCTCTGCTTTATCTGTTCGTTCCCAAGGCAAATCTAGATCGTTGCGGCCGAAGTGACCATACGCAGCCGTCTTTTTATAAATCGGGCGGCGCAAATCGAGCATTTTTATGATACCAGCTGGGCGTAAATCAAAGTTTTTCCGGACAAGTTCAACTAATACATCTTCTGAAACTTTTCCTGTTCCAAATGTATCAATAGAAATCGATACAGGTTGAGCAACACCAATAGCATAAGCAAGCTGTACTTCACATTTGTCAGCAAGTCCTGCTGCTACAATGTTTTTAGCCACATAACGAGCAGCATATGCCGCAGAGCGGTCTACTTTTGTCGGATCTTTACCGGAAAATGCTCCACCTCCATGGCGTGCATATCCACCGTATGTGTCAACAATAATTTTTCGTCCTGTTAAACCAGCATCTCCTTGTGGTCCCCCAATAACGAAACGTCCAGTCGGGTTAATAAAGTATTTCGTATTTTCGTCAATTAATTCTTTCGGAACGACATGATCAATGACATAGTCTTTAATGTTTCGTTTGATTTGCTCTAATGTAATTTCTGGATGATGTTGTGTTGAAACAACGATTGTATCAATACGAACGGGTTTGTCATTTTCATCATATTCAACGGTTACTTGTGTTTTTCCATCTGGCCGCAAGTAAGGTAAAATTTCCTCTTTTCGTACTTCAGTTAAACGACGAGCTAATTTGTGAGCTAATGAAATTGGAAGAGGCATTAATTCTTTTGTCTCGTTGCAGGCAAAGCCAAACATTAATCCTTGGTCACCAGCACCGATCGCTTCAATTTCATCATCTGTCATTTGACCTTCACGAGCTTCTAAAGCTTTATCTACCCCCATCGCAATATCTGGAGACTGTTCGTCAATAGATGTTAAAACAGCACAAGTTTCTGCATCAAAACCATATTTTGCACGAGTATAGCCAATATCTTTTACCGTTTCACGAACAATTTTTGGAATATCGACATATGTGCTCGTTGTAATTTCTCCGCTTACTAATACTAAACCAGTCGTAACAGTCGTTTCACAGGCAACTCTTGCATTTGGGTCTTTTTCTAAAATAGCATCAAGAATAGAATCTGAAATTTGGTCACAAATTTTATCTGGATGGCCTTCTGTAACAGATTCAGATGTAAAAAGGCGACGCTTTTTAGTCATGAACTTTTTCCTCCTCATAAAAGTTGATCTATTACGATGGGGTTTATCATTCCCATCAAACATTAGACGGATCTCATTACCCTCATATTGATGATGGTTCTCTTATACATCGTTGCAATGATTCATTTATTATATAAGAACTGAAAAGAAAAAACCTTTCCCTATTCGAGGAAAGGTTGATGATCATGTTCATTGCCTTTCACTCTTATCGATCAAGGACAATACCTTGCAACAGGTTAGCACCATTGCTAGGAAAATGCCTGCATTTAAGGGCCTAATCCAATTGTTTTCAATCCTGCAAGAAAACATTGAATGCGACATTTTTCTCAAGCCGGTTGCTGGGCTTCATTGGGCCTGTCCCTCCACCAACTCGGGATAAGAGTATCCGTTCAAGCAATTATCTTACAGGAAAATTTATTTGATTGTCAACAAAAAGTGACAAGAATCTTCATTAGTATTTAGATAAAATATTTCCTTATGTAAAAAATAATAGGAAATCACCTATTTTTTAAAGTTTATGAACAAAAAACAAGAATTAGTATAGACTATTTTTATAAATGTGTTATACTATTTTTGAGCTAAATAATTTACGGTTTGAATCTTTAAAAAAGGATGGTATGAGTGATGAATACAGTGGATGTATCCAATGAATTGCTTCGTTTATTAAATGGTTCGAATATTTATCAAAACTTATCCGTTCCTCAGTTAGTTGAAAAAGTTCTCGCACGCAAAGAGGGAATTTTAACTTCAACTGGTGCAGTTTGTGCTACAACAGGTAAATATACAGGACGTTCACCTGAAGATAAATTTATCGTTGAAGAAGCTTCCACTAAAGATAAGATTGATTGGGGAAGCGTCAATAAACCTATTTCAGAAAAAGTGTTCGAAAAGCTTTATTTAAAAGTGATCCAATACTTAAAAGAAAAAGATGAAATTTTCGTATTTAATGGATTCGCAGGTGCAGATGAGAAATATCGTCTTCCCATTCAAGTGGTAAATGAATTTGCATGGCACAATTTATTTGCTCATCAATTGTTTATTCGACCAGAAAACGAGGAGCAGCTAAAGCAGCATGATCATCCATTTACCATTATTTCTGCTCCAAATTTTAAAGCAGATCCAGAAGTTGATGGAACAAATTCTGAAGCTTTTATAATCATATCATTTGAAAAACGAATGATTTTAATCGGTGGAACTGAATATGCAGGTGAAATGAAAAAATCCATTTTCTCTGTTATGAACTACCTACTTCCTGAAAGCGGCATTTTATCTATGCATTGCTCTGCCAACGTTGGTCATGAAGGTGATGTTGCGCTATTCTTTGGCTTATCTGGAACAGGTAAAACAACATTATCAGCTGATCCAAATCGCCGCTTAATCGGCGATGATGAACATGGATGGTCAAATTCTGGTGTCTTTAACATAGAAGGAGGCTGCTATGCTAAATGCATCGGCCTATCAGAAGAAAAAGAACCACAAATTTTTAATGCAATTCGTTTCGGCTCTGTTTTAGAAAATGTTGTCATTGATGAGGAAACTAGAGTGGCAGACTATGACAACGCTTTTTATACTGAAAACACACGTGCCGCTTATCCGATTGATGCTATGGACAATATTGTGAAACCGAGCATTGCAGGACATCCTAACACAATTGTCTTTTTAACAGCTGATGCTTTTGGTGTGCTGCCACCAATAAGTAAATTATCAAAAGAGCAAGCGATGTACCATTTCTTAAGCGGATATACAAGTAAACTTGCCGGGACTGAAAGAGGCGTTACTTCACCGCAAACAACATTTTCAACATGCTTTGGTTCTCCGTTCCTGCCGCTTCCTGCAACGCGTTATGCTGAAATGTTAGGACAAAAAATTGACGAGCATGGAGTAAAAGTGTTTTTAGTGAACACAGGATGGACAGGTGGAGAATATGGCGTTGGACGTCGCATGAAGCTTGAATATACAAGAGCAATGGTGCAAGCTGCTCTAGAAGGTGAGCTAGACCATGTTGAAACAGTAAAAGATGAAATTTTCGGTCTTGAAATTCCTCTACACGTTCCGGGAGTTCCAGATGAGGTGCTTCAACCAGCGAAAACATGGGATGATCCTGAAGCATATGTACGAAAAGCAAAGGAATTAGCACAAGCATTTAAAGATAATTTCAACAAATTTTCAAATGTTCCAGAAGAAATTAAAAAACTAGGCGGACCAATTGTGTAATCACCACCTTAATATATTCCTATTATTAGGCATGAGTCAGATCATCGGCTCATGCTTTTTTATTTTTATTTGTGAGTAAACTCTTCACTATACTAAGACATTTTATAATTTTTCAGAAAACTAAAATTTTTACCTTTCTCATTCACTTCCTTTTTGTTTTATGTTATGTTATTTATAATTCATTCTGCATGAACAACTGTTTATTTTAGGGGGACAAAACGATGTTAAGAAAATTTGGCCTTTTACCTAGAATTATTACGGCTATTATATTAGGAATATTGATTGGCAGTATTTCACCGCAATGGCTTATTAAAATATTTTCTACGTTTAACGGAATTTTTGGAAACTTTTTAGGGTTTGTTATCCCGCTTATTATCATCGGCTTTATTGCTCCTGGCATTGCCGAAATGGGAAAAGGTGCGGGAAAAATGCTGGGAATAACAACATTAATTGCCTATGGATCTACCATTACGGCTGGATTGTTAGCTTTTGTTGCAGGTTTAGCATTCCTACCTTCATTTATCTCAGGATATCGGTTAGAAGAGATGGAAAATCCAGAGGAATTTTTACAGCAGCCATTTTTTCAAATTGATATGCCGCCTCTTATGGGGGTGATGAGTGCTTTACTTCTATCCTTCATTTTAGGGATTGGGATGGCTGTCATAAAGGGAGATGCTCTCCAACAAGTTTTTGTAAACTTTCGTCAGATCATTGAAAAACTAATATCCAAAGTCATTATTCCACTTCTTCCATTTCATATTTTCGGAATTTTTGCCAACATGACTTATGGTGGACAAGTAGCCTTTATTTTATCTGTCTTTGCAAAAGTATTTGCACTAATTATTGCTTTGCATATTACGATGCTCTTTATTCAATACGTAACAAGTGGGGCCATTGCTCGTAAAAATCCTTTGAAATTGTTAAAGGTCATGCTTCCTGCTTATTTTACAGCATTAGGAACACAATCGTCTGCAGCTACCATTCCGGTAACATTAAGACAAGTAAAACAAACTGGTGTTCAAGAAAAGGTTGCTGATTTTACAGTTCCATTATTAGCTACGATTCACTTATCTGGAAGTACGATTACACTCGTAAGCTGTGCAATGGGAGTTATATTGTTAAATGGACAAATGCCTGATTTCGCTTCTATTTTCCCATTTATCTTAATGTTAGGAATTACGATGATTGCTGCTCCTGGTGTACCAGGCGGAGCCGTTATGGCCTCTTTAGGTTTATTAGAATCTATGCTTGGATTTAATCAAACGATGCTTACACTTATGATTGCATTATATTTAGCTCAAGATAGCTTTGGTACCGCAACAAATGTTACAGGCGACGGGGCTTTAACCGTTTTAGTAAATAAAATTACCAAGAGCAAAAAAGAACAAGCACTATCGGCGTAGAAAAAACTCGGCTGTTATCAATGAAACAGCCGAGTTTTCCATTTTATTTAGTCTTAAAAGCTCCGTTTAATTCGTTGAATTTAAAGATATTAAATTATAAATAATAATCGTCTCATTTTTTGTCATGATCAGCTTTTCAATGATTCCCGTCCCGATGGAATCTCCTTCTACCGCTTTTCGGACCTCTAAAGGAATATCTAATGGATAAAGACGATAACCTTTTTTCACTAACTGAAATGTATTGTCTTTAATTCTTATTTCTTTTCCTTTTGTCACAATCATTGTATTGAATTCAAGCGGCATCCCCATCTTATTTTTCAGCCCCTTCGTATTCCATATATTTTTGGTTTTATCATAACATTTCTCATACTCATTCGGTAGTAGGAAAACTGTTTATTGATGATGCATCCATTTCGATAAATGATGAACAACTTGCCTATTTTCATGAGGAGGAAAATAATGATCGTAGTCACGAAAATACCAACTTTCTACTTGCTTTCCTAGCTCCTTTAACCTTTTCTCTAACCGATAAGCGTGATCAATGGAGACATTTTGATCTCGAACACCGTGAATAATGAGAGTAGGAGCGAAAATACGTTCTAATTCATATAATGGTGTTCTCCATGTATAACGGTTTGGATATTTGCTAGGGGTTCCTCCAATCACTCGTTTCATCATTCTTCTCAAGTCCTTACGTTCTACATAAGTTAGGAACATATCCGAGACTCCTCCCCACGTGACAATCGAACGAACATGTAAACAGTGTATGGCTGTTAATAACGCCATCACACCGCCCCGGGAAAAGCCAAAAACATGAACCCTTTTCGGGTGTACTTTCGGATGATTCTTTAATAATTGAAAAGCAGAGAAAGCATCGAATCGATCGAATCCAGCAAAATCTTCCTTTCCATCTCCACCTTGATTGCCGCGATAATAAGGAGCCATTACGACAAAACCTTCTGATGCAAATTGAACGATCCTTCCAGGACGAACCATCCCGACATTTTTGATGCCTCCACGCAAATATAAAAATCCATCAAATATTCCCGTTTGAATAGGTTCAGCTAATAACCCCTTTACTTTAAATCCTCCTGATAAATAGGTCACTTCATATAATCTAATGTTAGGATGAGGGGATGGAAATAATTTTTTTTCAACCATTTCACCATTCATCATAATGAACATCCTCCAAGTAACATAGGCATTCACACATTATTCCTTCTTTTCATACTTTATCTAATGTAATATCCTTTCACAACCTTTTCGATCCAATTGATTATGGAGGAGGAAATAAAATGAAAAAACCGTTTATATCCCTATGTCTTATATTCGCAATGTTTTTTACTCTCACTGCTTGTAATAGCCAAAAAGTCGAGAAAATCCGCTTAGCTGAAGTAACCCATTCAGTCTTTTATGCTCCATTATATGTAGCATTGGAAAAACAATTTTTCCATGAAGAAGGCTTAGATGTAGAGCTCAAGACGACATGGGGCGGCGATAAAACTATGACGGCCTTATTATCAGATGGAGCTGATATTGCTTTAGTCGGTTCCGAAACAACGATTTATGTACATGCACAAGGAGCCAGCGATCCCATCATTAACTTTGCACAACTGACGCAAACGGACGGAACTTTTTTAGTATCAAGAAAACCAATTGAAAATTTCCAATGGGAGATGTTAAAAGGAAGCACATTTTTAGGTCAGAGAAAAGGCGGTATGCCACAAATGGTTGGAGAATATGTCCTAAAAAAACATGGTATTGATCCACAGAAAGACTTAAATCTTATTCAAAATATCGACTATGCAAATATTTCTAACGCATTTGCTTCTGGAACCGGTGAATTTGTTCAACTATTTGAACCAACAGCAAGTATATTCGAAAAAGAAGGAAAGGGACATATTGTTGCATCCTTCGGTAAAGAATCTGGAAAAGTTCCATACACAACATTTATGGCGAAAGAAAGCTACTTAACAAACAATGAAGAAACGGTCGAAAAGTTTACAAGAGCCATTTATAAAGCTCAAAAATGGGTTGAAGAGCATACTGCAAAAGAGATTGCGGAAGTTGTCAAACCTCAATTTGAAGATACACCAATGGAAATACTTGAAACAGTCATTGAACGTTACAAATCACAAGGCTCCTATGCAACAGATCCAATTTTAGATGAACAAGAATGGAACAACCTTCAAAATATTATGGATGAAGCTGGAGAGCTCCCTGTCCGCGTAAACCATGAAACATTAGTGAACACAAAATTTGCGGAAAATCTATCAAAATAATAGGGAGGTAATGACGTGGCATTTTTAACTTTACACCATATCCATCATACTTATTTTACTAAAGACTCCGCAACTATTGCCTTAAAAGATATACATTTATTGATTGAGGAAGGAGAATTTATATCCTTCCTTGGCCCTAGTGGCTGTGGAAAAACGACGTTGCTCTCCATCGTTGCAGGACTCATTTCCCCTACAAAAGGAGATGTTTTCCTTCAAGGTAAACGCATTGATAAAGAAAGTTCATCAATTGGATACATGCTTCAACAAGATTATTTATTTCCTTGGAAAACGATTGAAGAAAACATTTTGATTGGACTAAAAATATTAAAACAGCTAAATGCCCAAACAAAACAACAAGCCAAAAAATTATTAGGAGAAATGGGACTGGAGGAATTCGAACATTATTATCCTCGACAACTTTCAGGAGGAATGAGACAGCGTGCAGCGCTTGTACGCACATTATCTACAAATCCAAAAATTCTTTTACTAGATGAACCATTTTCCGCTTTAGACTTTCAAACAAAACTAAAGCTAGAGGATCTAGTAGCAGAAACGATCAAAAAATACCGAAAAACTGTACTGTTAGTTACCCATGATATAGGGGAAGCCATTGCGATGAGTGATCGAATTGTTTTGCTATCCCCAAAACCTGGGAAAATCTATAAAATTTTGACTGTACCTGAAGTGCTTAGGATATTATCACCATTTCATACGAGACAACATTCAACGTTTTCACAGCTTTTTCAAACTATTTGGAAGGAGCTGGATCATCTTGAAACAAACCGATAAACAGATTGAGCTTCTTCATAAGAAGTATTTAAAAGGTCTAGAAAAGGAAAAACGATGGATCCGGTTATATCAGATTGTTATTTTTCTAACTTTCTTTTTCATTTGGGAATTCACTTCTTCACAAAAATGGATTGACCCATTGATTTTTAGCCCACCTTCTAAAATATGGGACCTTTTTTTGATGAAGCTTGGTGATGGCACATTATTGTCACACTTAAGTGTAACAGTTTTTGAAACGATTTTAGGATTTCTTTTAGGAACCCTTTTAGGTACAGTTTTAGCTGCCTTACTATGGTGGTTTCCAAAGTTATCAAAAGTTCTCGATCCATATCTAGTGGTGTTAAACGCGATGCCAAAAGTTGCGTTAGGGCCGATTTTAATTGTCGCATTAGGGCCGGGATTCACTTCTATCATTGCAATGGGAACCGTTATCTCGGTCATTATTACAACTATTGTCGTTTACACGTCTTTTAAAGAAGTCGATACAAATTTCATAAAAGTGCTGAAAACTTTTGGAGCCAAAAAGCACCAGCTTTTTAAAGAAGTGATTTTACCGGCTTCATTTCCAACTATTATATCCACCCTAAAAGTAAATGTCGGTCTTTCATGGGTGGGCGTAATTGTTGGTGAATTTCTTGTTTCTGGAAAAGGACTCGGCTATATGATTATTTATGGGTTTCAAGTGTTTAACTTTACACTTGTCCTTTTAAGTTTAATACTTATTGCATTTTTTGCTACGATTATGTATCAAGGTGTCGAGTGGTTAGAGAGGAAGTTAATGAAAAATGTGGATTAATTGTTGCTAAGGGCATGGTGGAGACGATTAACAATAAACGATCCACCATGCTTTTATTATATAAACTCGTCATATATGTTTAGGATGATGAGAAAATATCGTTTCTCTCTTCGATTTTTTTTAAGCTATATAATAGGACACCATCTTTCATAATAAAGCTAAAACGAGAATCGTGCTGAATGTCTTTTGGAAGACGATCAAATAAAACAGGCCCTTTCGTTTCATAATAGTTTTTTTTCTTTTTGATTTCCTTAATGTCGGCTACATAAATATTTTTTATGATCGTCTTTTCTTTTCCTAGCACTTTATACTGGCCTAAATATTCAATTCGTTGAATAATCCCGCCAGTTTCTTCAAATACTTCACGTTTAGCTGCTTCTAATGGCGTTTCTCCTTTTTCCACTTTTCCTCCTGGAAATTCAAAGCCACGATCACGATGATTTGTTAATAACCATTGATTGTTATATTGGCAAATAATCCACACATGCATAGGCGATGAAGAAAACGGATGATCTTGAAAGGACAAAATCACTTCATTTTGATAGTAATCAGTAAAACGGATCATGGTAATCCCTCTATTTCAGTTTGTTTCATTCACATCTTATCATACTGAAATGAGGTTGTGTATGTTATTGCGTATCATTCTCAATGCTAATAAGCCCTGTTGAACGAATATGCTCTTTTGCTTCTTCATCACCTAATCGGTAAATCATTTTAAAAATATCTTTATATAACGAATCGATTGCATCATTTTCTCGATCGTAATGATATTGTATATAAGGAACATGAGCCCGTAAAAAGTTTTGCCAACCTGTAGAATGTATTTGATCAAAATATTCCCTGAGTACTGTTATTTCTTCATCGTTCGCTTTAATTTTATAATCCCAAGGTGATGCTGTAGCTACTTGAGAAATTTCTCCGCTTCCAAGTGATATATAATATGTCTTTTTATGATCTGCCATTTTTAATCGCCCCCCTTATACGTTCTTTTTTGTTTTTCCCATAAAAAACCGGCATTATTCTTATTTTCATCTGCATGATCATGGCTTCTTTTGTCAAAATTTATATATATAAGTTGTAATAAAGAATTTCCGATTTTTTGTTTCTATTTGAAACTTTAACATTTTCGTCTTTTATGGAGTAAACGGTATTTTTAGACTGTCGGGTGAAGGCGTGACATAGCAAGCGTATCGCTTGCCTGACAGTCGAAAATCTATCGTATAGTAAAGCAACAATTTTTTAGAAAAGAGCCATATATAAACGATAAAAGGAGTTAAAGAGGGATGTACTGTTTAGAGCAACGATTAAAAAAGTTTATGGAAACGATGAGAGCAGACGAGGAAGATATGGATGCTCTCCTTATTTCATTTATGAATCAATTGGAAAAAGAAGAGCTTTTACACGAAATCGAAACGATGACATGTGAACAAATTCGTGAATTACTCTTTCCTTTTTTCAAAGAAAAAGTAATCGGCCTTTCCTCGATTTGAAATTTGAGAAAAGGCCGACTTTCTATTACTTATGACCAAGAAATGATTTTAACATCCAAATATGTTTTTCTAAGCTTTGATGAATTCCAAGCAACATATCTCCTGTTGCCTCATCATTTACTTCTTCTGCTAATTCCATACCTTTCGCTAAATCTTCTAGCATGGAGTTAAAGTCTTGGTATATAGATTCAACCATTTGCACATCTGATTCGTTTCCTTCTGCTTCCTTAATGGAAGAAATTTCTAAACATTCCTTCAATGTTCCAACAGGTTTTCCATTTAAAGATAACATTCGTTCCGCTAAATCATCAATGTAGCCTGCTGCTTCGTTATATAGTTCTTCAAATTTTTCATGTAATACAAAAAACTGTTGTCCTTTTACGTACCAGTGATAGTTATGTAATTTCATGTAAAGAACGGTCCAATCCGCAACTTGTTTATTAACAATTTCCAACAACTTTTCTTGTGACACTTTACATCCCTCCTAATGTTATTTCAATAATAAAGTACCCCGATGAAACCTATTTAAAACTTACTAATGACAAAATGTGAATTTTTAATCATTTACTATTTAACCATAAAATATCACTTTAATCTTATTTATTAATCATGGAAGTATGAACATTCATCATCAAAATGAATGATTTAATACATTTCAGTATGAAAATTCCTAGAATAAAGTTCATAGGATTCAACTTTGTTGAACCCTCTTTTAGATCATTTATGCGAATACTATTTCTAAATCGTCTTTGCTTTGCTCTAGCCAGAAGCGCATTAATCGTTTAGCTCCTTCTAAATCATGAAGTTTTGCTTGACCGCATTGACGTTCATTAGCAGCTGGAACCTCTGTTGCTTCTACCGCTTCTTTCATCGTATCTTCTAATAAATCAATAATTTCACGGACAGTTGGTTCTCCGCTTACAACAAGATAAAAGCCTGTTTGACAGCCCATTGGTGAAACATCAATAATGTCAAAATGATCATATTTTTCTGCATGCTTACGAATGGTAAAAGCTAGTAAATGCTCAAGTGTATGAATGGCATCAGGCTTCATCGCTTGTTTATTAGGCTGACAAAAACGAATATCAAATTTATTGACAACCCCATCGCTACCAACTTTGTGAACTCCACAATGGCGTACGTAAGGTGCTTTTACTGCATTATGATCTAATTCAAAGCTTTCTACAGAAGGCATTTTATCACTCCTTTTTATAAGTCCTTTCGTTATTGTATCATACAATAAAACCCGTGATCATTCATTAATTTTGTTCGATTCGTTTTTGTGTTTTTCCTCTTTATTTCTGTTAAAATAAGAACTAAAATAAAATAGGTGAGTCATATGAAGCAAATACTTATTGGACTTATACGATTTTACCAAAAATTCATTTCTCCCTTAAAACCGCCAACTTGTCGCTTTTATCCTACATGTTCACATTATGGTATTGAAGCCATTCAGCGTTTTGGACCTATCAAAGGAGGTTGGCTAACAATAAAAAGAATTTTAAAATGCCATCCTTTTCATCCAGGCGGTATCGATCCAGTTCCTGACGAAAATCATAGAAAAAAATAATGATTTTTCTATTGTATTTTATATTGAATTTTTATACTATATAAATCGAAATGATTTTGATTTATTTTTTTGGATTTAAATCGTAATTATTACGAAATAATAGTGGAAGGAGCTTCATAATGAAAAAGAAACTTTCTTTACTGTTATCCTTTTGGTTCATCACGATGATTATCATTGTCGGATGTTCAAGTAATACAGCAAGCAATGGAGAAAAAGTTGAAAATAGCAAAGAAGATCAACTGATTATTTATACAACAATTTTCCCATTACAAGATTTCACAAAAAAAATTGGTGGCAATCATGTTTTAGTTGAAAGTGTATTCCCTCCAAATGCTGATGCACACACTTATGAACCGACAACGAAACAAATGGTCAAAATGGCTGAAGCAGATTTATTTATATATACTGGTATAGGTTTAGAAGGATTTGCTGAAAAAGCTCATGAAACGTTAGAGACTGAAAATGTAAAAGTAATAAAAGCAAGTGAAGGGATTGAATTGATTAAATCAAACGATGAAGATGAGGATGAACACGCAGACAAACACGAGGATGAACATACACATCTTGATGACTTAGACCCACACGTTTGGCTCGATCCAGTTCTTGCCGTACAACTTGCTGAAAATATTAAAAATGCATTAGTTGAATTAAAGCCAGAAACAAGAAAGGATTTTGAAGAAAACTTTGAACAATTAAAAGAACAACTAAACGATTTAGACCAACAATTTAAAGATGTTGTTCAAAATGCGGAACGTTCGGAAATAATCGTTTCTCATGCAGCTTACGGATATTGGGAGAACCGTTATGGAATTCAACAAATTAGCATTTCAGGACTTTCACCGACTAATGAGCCTTCCCAAAAGGAATTAGCGGAAATTATTGAATTTGCACAGAAACACAATTTAAAATATGTCATATTTGAACAAAACGTTTCCAACAATATCGCTAATATTGTTCAATCAGAACTTGGAGCTGAAGCATTAACTCTACACAACTTAGAATCCATAACAGAAGAAGAAACGAAAAATGGTGAAGACTACTTCAGCCTTATGAAGCAAAACCTTGAGACATTAAAAAAAGCATTAGGTAGATAATAAAAGCAATGGGTTTATGCCCATTGTTTTTATTTTGCATAAAAAAATCGAAGAAAGAGAAGATAACATTTGTATTGTGGAACGCTTTAATGACGAGGAGGATCAAAAATGGAAAGCTTAATTACCGCTTTTCAAAAAGAATTGCACACAGCTAATGAACAAGCCTTTCAATCCTACATACAATCGTTTTTAAATATTTGGAGCTATGAGTACAATTCTTTTGATGAAATTCCGTTTGAAGTGAGTAATCTGATCCACTTAAGTGATTATGATATTTTAACCGATCAAGAAATATAAATAAAGCAGTCAACTGAGTGTACTTTTCTGTCCAACATATGTCGAATACTGTCCAAATTATATCCTATACTGTCCAAACTTCATCCTTTACAGTCTGAAATCTAGAAAATACTGTCCAATCATCAGGCGTTTTGATTAACCAATAATAACCAGTTGGGATGGCTCTATTTCTAGCTTTTCTGCCGAAGTCGGCAAGCGAATCGCTTGCCGACTGGGCATGCTATACGCATGCCCTTCTCGAACAATGAACGCTTTTCGGGCAAATGAATTTGCCCGCTGGCGTTCTTGTTCGAGGTATGTGGCAGAAAAGCTTGTGTTCAGCCATACGATTCTGTATGTTTAAGTAAAATAATGGATAATCAACACTTGTGTCCAATCATATGAATAATAAAAAAGAAGTCCTTCCATTAAGGACTTCCTTTACCTTTTTTTTACTTGAACTCGAACATTTTTTTGTGCAAACCATTTTCCTAATAACCCATGTGAAGGGGAGAAGATAAATGCAAGTGCAAATAAAATTCCTGTTGCTGTTGCCATAGCACCTGAAATCGAAACATTGAAAAAGCTCGCACTGTAATAACCGATAAACGCGGAAAGAACGCCAATTGCCACACTCATCCATAACATATGAATGAGCCGATCTGTCAGTAAATAAGCCGTTGCAGCTGGAACGATGATCATAGCAACCACTAATATTGCGCCGACACTATCAAAAGAAGCAACGGTTGTAAGTGAGAGCATCGTCATTTGTAAATAGTGAAAAAAGGTAACGGGTATACCAAGAGCGAGCGCCATTTCCGGATCGAATGCTGAAATTTTAAATTCTTTATAAAATAAAATAGTCAGGATTAAATTGATGGTTAAGACAAAGCCGAGCATCCAAACCGATTTCGGACCTAAATCCACCCCATTTATTTCAAGTGTATCCCATGGAACGAAAGCAATTTCCCCCATGAGTGCATGCTCCACATCTAGATGCACATTTCCACCGTAAAGAGATAATAAAATAACCCCAATAGCAAATAAGAATGTGAAAACGACACCAATTGCCGCATCAGATTGAACACCTTTGTTGCTTAATAATTGGACAAAAAGTGTTGTTAAAAGCCCAACAATTCCAGCACCGATGAGCATGTAAATCCCACTTAGGGAGTGACTGATAAAATAAGCTCCGACAATCCCAAGTAGAACACTATGGCTAATCGCATCTGAAAGCATGGCCATCTTTCTTAATACTAAAAAAGTACCGATCAAACCACAGCTAGCTCCAACTAAAGATGCTGTTAATAAGATCCAAGCCTCATAGCTCATGAATATACACCTTCTTCTTATGTGTCCGTAAAGAATTCGGGACAAGTAATGGTTTTCGCTCATGTAATTCCATTAATTCATAGAGCCGCTTTTTTTCTCCTTCTGTTAACATATCTAGCGAAAACTCTTGTTGGCTAAGGGCCCCTTGAAATTCAAGCTCGTGCATTAAATACGTTTCATATAATCGATGATGCAATACTAAATTATACGCAGCTTCTAGACCTTCATCTGTTAAAGAAACCATGCCATCCTCAACTTGAATATGCCCTTTATTCGAAAGCTCTTTGATGACATACTGTTGTAAGCTTTTTGCGATTTTTCTTTTTTCGAATACTTCAATTTCCGTAAATGAATCTTCAAAACGAGATTGTTCACTTAAGTCATATAAAGAGAGTAAAAACTGATCCATTGCTGTTTTCTTACGAAGCTTCATATGCTTCATAAAGGCTTGAAGCAAACCTTTTTTTGGTCCAAATATTAAAGAAATGATAAAAATACTTGTTGCTGCTACAATGATCAGCGGGCCTGTCGGCAGCCCTTTTGTTGTTGTACTAATTAACGTACCAACACCTCCGGAAAATGCACCAATCAATCCAGCGATAATAATCATAAAGCTTAGTCGATCCGTCCAATATCTCGCTGCAATCGCTGGAGTGATTAACATAGCAGCCATTAGGACAACTCCGACCGTTTGAAGACCAATCACGACAGAAAGAACAATCATGATAATTAATAGGTTATCAAACCATTTGACTGGGAGCCCAATCCCTTTCGCAAATGATGGATCAAATGTTACGATTTTAAATTCTTTATAAAATAACGTTGTGAAAAATAGTAGGATCACCGAAATGGCTGAAATAAGGATCACGTCTGATCTAACAAGGGATGCAGCTTGCCCGAATATAAAGTCATCTAATCCACTTTTATTTCCAGTACTTTCATTTTGAATATATGTTAACAACACAATCCCAAACCCGAAGAAGACAGAAAGGACGATTCCGATCGCAGCATCTTCTTTTATGCGAGATTTCTCCACAATCATATGGATAAGCCATGTTGAAATGAAACCCGAAATGGAAGCTCCTAAAATAAACCAAAATAATGATTTACTTCCATAGAGTATAAAGGCGATGCACACACCAGGTAAGGCGGCGTGTGCCATAGCATCGCCAATCAAACTTTGCTTTCTTAGCAGAGCATAGCTCCCTAATACGCCGCTAGCTAATCCTAACAAGATCGTCCCGAATAACACCCATTGTGTGTTTGGATCTTGAAACTGCAATATAAATTCTTTCATCTTGATCCACTCCTACTTTTCTCTCGCTAGCGCTGGACGTTCTTTGAGAAATGCTAACTTTCCACCATATGTTTTCTGCAAGTTGTCAAGATTAAACACTTCTTCCGTTTTTCCATATGCAATGACTCTCATATTTAAAAGAAGAACCCAATCAAAATATTCTTTGACCGTTTGTAAATCATGGTGGACAACTAGCACTGTCTTTCCACGCTCTTTTAGTTCATTTAATAGAGTGATAATGGCTTTTTCTGTAGCAGCGTCCACTCCAACAAATGGTTCATCCATGAAATAAAGGTCAGCATCTTGTGCCAAGGCCCTTGCTAAAAAGACACGCTGCTGTTGGCCGCCTGAAAGCTGACTAATTTGTCGGTCAGCATATTCAAGCATTCCAACTTTTTGTAAACAGGCTTTCGCTATCTCGATATCTTCTTTTTTCGGTCTTTTCATCCATCCGATATGTCCATATCTCCCCATCGTTACAACATCTAAAGCATTTGTTGGGAAATCCCAATCAACGGTTCCTCGTTGTGGTACATACCCTATACGTTTAATTTGTTTTTTATAAGTACTGCCGAAAAACTCAATTGTACCAGAAGCTTTTGGAACTAAACCTAATATCGTTTTAATTAAGGTTGACTTTCCTGCACCGTTTGGACCAATGATGCCAATAAGCTTTCCTTCTGGAACGGTAAAGCTTACTTCATGAAGTACTGGTTTTTTATGATAGGCGACCGTAATATTTTCAACTGAAAGGGGATGCACCATTTTCATTACCTCCTATTTTAATGCTGAGACAATGGTTTCCATATTGTGCTCAAACATTCCGATATACGTTCCTTCCTTCGTTCCTTCTTCTCCCATCGCATCAGAGAACAATTCTCCACCAATTTCAACCTCATGACCTCTTTCTTTTGCCCCTTCAACAACAGCATTAATGGATTTTTCTGAAATACTGCTTTCGATAAAGACTGCTTTTATATTTCGCTCAACCAATAAGTCAATTAAGCTTTGTACATCCTTTAATCCGTATTCAGAATCTGTACTAAGTCCTTGTAATCCTTCTACTTCAAAGCCAAAAGAACGGCCGAAATAGGCAAATGCATCATGAGCGGTTACTAATACCCGACTATTTTCATCAATTTCTTCTATTTTTTTTCGTGATTCTTCATAAAGCTTATCTAATTGCTGTTTATATTCTTCTGCATTTTGTTTAAACTCTTTTTCATGCTTTGGATCAAGAGAAGACAACTCATTTGCAACAGTATCCACTGCGTATTTCCAAAGTTCAATATCAAACCATACATGTGGGTCATGGGCATTTGGATTTTGAGGGTCTGTAATGAGCTTTTCCTCCGGGATGTCCCTTGTTACAGCTACCGTCGGACGCTGTTCAGACATTTTTTCTAATACTTCCCCCATCTTCCCTTCAAGATGTAAGCCATTGTAAAAAATAATATCTGCTTTTTGCAACTTTTTAATATCACCTTGGGAGGCTTTATAAAGATGCGGGTCAACTCCAGGGCCCATTAACGATTCCGTTTGAACATAGTCTGTTCCAACATTTTTTACGATATCTTCTATTTGAGCAATCGTCGTTGTCACATAAATTTTATCTTTACCTTCACTTGTTGATGGATCTTTCCCACATGCTGTCAACATTAAAAAGAAAATACCGATCACGATCGCGAATAACCAGTTTTTCATAAAACTCCTCCTTTTTCCTTCTCCACATTTTTTGACCTAAGTAAACTTTAATGGTAAAAAAATATATTCAGCCATGTTCTAAAAAATTTTCAAAATATAAATTAACGACAAAAAGTTGTGTACATACAAAAAAATAACCTTAAACAAACTTATTTGTCAACTACAAAAAATCGACATGAGTAATTTATCATATGTTTTCCTCAAAACATTGCTACCAACATTAGTTATGATCAACATCATCTTTAAATAAAAAAAACCAGCGATTATGCTGGTCAAAACGCTGGAAGGGAAAGTATTGCTTGCCCCTTTCTGCCTTTCACATTTAACATACCGAATTTATTCCGCCCATACAAATTCCATGTTTTTCGTTTTATTATTAAAAATGTCGTTGAAATTTAATTTTTTTCATAGGCATTTTTCGATTTTTCACGTTCTTTTCTTTTTGAAAATTTAATTTTTAAAGCATTAAAAATTTGATTTATTTTTTTAACTGCCCTAACTTTTGAAGTCGTCGGCATATCATTCTTATTTTTCATCCAACTTCTCTTTTAATTTTCTTCTTAATAGCTTTTTCGAAGCATTTCTCGGGAGCTCTTTTACCATTTTAAACCCTTTTGGGACTTTATATTTTGCAAGACGCTCCTCACAAAATGCCACTAGTTCCCGTTCAGAAATATTTTGACTACAGACGATAAACGCAAATGGGACTTGTCCCCATTTTTCATCCTTTTTTCCGATGACACCAGCATCAAGAATATTGGGATGGGAAAGAAGTACGGCTTCCACTTCTGCAGGATAAATATTTTCACCGCCTGAAACGATTAAATCGGAACGGCGGTCGAGCACATACAAAAACCCATCTCCGTCAAGGTAGCCTATATCCCCTGTATAAAACCAGCCATTACGAATGGATTTGCTCGTTGAATCCGATCGATTTAAATAGCCGATCGTCACATTCGGACCTTTAATCACAATTTCTCCCTCTTCATATGGACGGCACGTTTTTTCGTTTTGAACAATTTTGATTTCTACCGGGAAGAGTGGTTTTCCAGCAGAACCTAGTTTTGAAAAGCAATACTCGGGAGCAAGGGTGACCACTTGGGAGGCCGTTTCCGTCATGCCATATGTTTGGAAGACCGGGATTTCTTTTGCCTGACAAGCTTCCAATAGCGGCTTTGGAGCAGGACCACCGCCTAATAACATACAACGGAATGTACAAGGATAGCGCTCTTCTCCTAGCTCTTCGATCATCTGCTGTAGCATAGTACTGACAACAGAAGCAATCGTAGCATTTTGTTTTTTTATAGCTTCGTTCATCCTGTTGGCATTAAAGGAACGGTGTAAAATCACTCTTATCCCATAAATGACACTTCTAAATAAAATGGAAAGTCCGCTAATATGGAACAACGGTACAGCGAGAAGCCAACTATCATTTTCGCGCAATCCTAGATTTAACATTGAGCCAACTGCGCTCCACCAATGGTTCCCGTACGTTTGTTGAACCCCTTTAGGTTTTCCTGTAGTTCCCGATGTATACATAACCGTTGCAACATGTTGTAACGAAAAAGTTGTGACGATTTCCGTTTCTGATTCCTTCATGCTGCAAAGTTCTGTTGTATTGATGGTTTTAGTCTGACCTTTTATGAATCCTTGTAATTCATCATCACAAATCGTCCATTTCACTTTTGAATCATGAATTTGCCAAATCAACTCTTTTTCGGTTAATCTCGTATTAAAAAACACAATAATGGCACCAAGGTAAAGTAAAGCATGAATATTTAAAACCATCTCCAAGCTGTTTCGCATCAATAAACCGACATAATCATTTTGTCGAACTCCAATTGCTGCAAGCTGTCTTGCACGTCTCATAACCATTTCGTCTAATTTTGAGAATGTGATTTGTTCATTCCCATATGTAATAGCAATGCGATCAGGAGTTAGAAAAGCACGTTGTTTTAACCAGTTTGGCATCATTGTTGGATTGATCATTAGTTTTCCACCTCAAAAATTGGATACATAATGAAAACAGCTCGATGAAAAAACATCAAGCTGCTCAAAAAATTAAGGGAAACGTGGAAATTGTTTGAAATCAGGTTTCCGCTTTTCTTTAAATGCATCGCGACCTTCTTTCGCTTCATCTGTTGTATAGTATAGAAGTGTAGCGTCCCCTGCAAGCTGCTGTAATCCTGCTAGCCCGTCAGTATCTGCATTAAAGGCTGCTTTTAAAAAACGAATAGCTGTTGGACTTTTTTCAAGGATTTCCTCACACCATTTAACCGTTTCTTCTTCAAGCTGTTCTAAAGGAACAACCTTATTGACAAGACCCATTTCTAGTGCTTCTTGAGCTGTATATTGACGGCATAAATACCAAATTTCCCGTGCTTTTTTATGTCCGATAATACGGGCTAAATAACCAGCGCCATACCCAGCATCAAAGCTGCCTACTTTCGGACCAGTTTGCCCGAAGATTGCATTCTCAGAAGCGATCGTTAAGTCGCAGACGACGTGAAGAACATGTCCACCGCCAATGGCATAGCCGTTTACCATTGCAATAACAGGCTTCGGTATCACTCGGATTAAACGTTGTAAATCTAGTACATTCAAACGCGGGATTTGATCTTCGCCTACATAGCCGCCATGACCTCGTACTTTCTGGTCACCGCCAGAGCAAAACGCTTTATCACCAGCACCAGTTAAAATAATCACACCAATTTTTTCATCATCACGTGCATAAGCAAAGGCATCAATCATTTCTGCAACTGTTTTTGGTGTAAAAGCATTATGTACTTCAGGGCGATTCATTGTAATTTTGGCAATACCGTTATACGTTTCATAAATAATCTCATCATAGTCTCTTTCTTTCACCCATTCAATGGCCATTTTCATCCTCCTTCTGAATACGCTTTCTATCTTCATTTGCTCCAAAACTTTGTAGAAACTCACTTACTATTTTACCAAAAATTCTTGGTTGTTCCACATGAATTGCATGACCAGCACTTGGAACAATATGTGTTCTCGCAATTGGTATAAATCGTTCCATTTCCTTTGCAATTTGGCAAAATTTTTTGTCTAATTCTCCACATATGAGAAGCATAGGGGCAGAAATCCTTTGTAATGGCGCTCCCCACCAAGAAGGCTGAACGCCCGTTCCCATCCCTATTAAACTATTAGCGAGCCCGATCGGATTATTTTGCAGCCTTTGTTTTCTGATTTTTTCTTTGATTTTGGAAGGTAATATTTTTTGTGATTGGAAAAGAGGAATGTTTTCCCAATAATTCACGAACGTTTCCATTCCATTTTCCAGTATATAGTTGGCCAATTTTTCATCAGCCTTTTTTCTTTCTTCTCTCTCTGCTTCTGTTTTTAAACCTGGAGAACTGCTTTCTAGAATTAACGTTTTGATACACTGTGGGTATGTAATGGCAAATGATAAGGCAACCCTTCCTCCCATTGAATAACCGACGAGATGAGTCTGTTCTATTTGTAATTTGCCCATCATTTCTCTTAAATCTTGAACGACTTCATCCATACGATATCGATTCATATCTAGTGGAGACTCCGTTTTTCCATGACCGATGAGATCAACGAAAATTAATTGATGATTAGGAAAAAATTTTTTACATACATACCATGTTGTCACATCACCTGTAAAACCATGTAAAAAAACAATCGGTTCTCCTTTTCCATATATTTCAACATGATAAAAAACATCTCGAACACAAATTTTCATATTCCCAACTCTTTCCTTATTTCCCTGGAAACAAATTGCATGATTTTTCGATGGGATTTGACGCGAGTATATCGCTCAGTTGGGATTTCGATAATATTAACTCCATTTTGATTCGTTCGTTTCAACTCACATGCAAGCTCATCCCATGACGATACTTTCACATAGTTTGCACCATAAAAAGCTGCAGCATGACGAAAATCAAGGTCAGTAGGCGTTCCGAAAAGTGCTTCAAAATGCTTTTTCTCATCAGCTTGAGGTAAAAAGGAAAAAATTCCGCCACCATTGTTATTTACTAATAAAATCGTTATATTTAATTGATGTAATTTTCCAGCTAATAATCCATTTAAATCATGGAAAAATGATAAGTCTCCAATCACTAAATAGGTAGGGAAGGAGCTTGCAGCCCCTATCCCCATTGCGGTTGAAACGACTCCGTCAATCCCATTTGCTCCTCTGTTTGCATAAATATGGATTTTTTTCTCGCTTGAATAGAAGAAAGTATCAATATCTCGAATCGGCATGCTATTGCCAACAACAAGATTACATTCTTCTGGAAGCCATTTTAATAAATCGATGTAGAGCTTTCCTTCAAACAAAGAATCGCTTTCATCAACCACACCATCTAATATTAAAGTCCGTGTTAAATCATTTGCTTTTTTCCAACGTAAATACCAAGCATCGTCTTCATTCTTTTCCAATCTTTTAACTAGTTCATCACAAAAATATTGTTCATCACAAAAAAGATGCTGTTCTGCTATTAACGTTGGATCCCGCCAGCCCCCACCGTGATCGACAATAATTTGTTCGGTGTGTGGTTGTTCCTTTAAAAACAAAAACAACGATTTGGAAACAGGCATTGCTCCAAAACGGAGAATCACATCTGGTTGCAAAGATGGATAAAGGTCACGGTCTTTCAAAATCGTGTCATAACCTTCTATAACATGTTCTTTGGAGTGTTCACCGAAACGAAGCTGTGATAATGGATCGGCTAAAATAGGATATTGAAGCTTTTCAGCTAATTGAATGACGCTTTTTGAAAAGGCTTCATGATACAGCTCTCCACATACGATAAGTCCTTTTTTTACAGTCTGTAATCGGTCGGCAATTCTTTGTATAGCTTCTTGATCAATTGTTGTCTGACTCGTGATCTCCATCACGTTTCTTTTTTGTTTAGCTTTTTCGACAACAGTGGATAAATCAGGAACAAGCGGCTCACGAAATGGCATGTTCATGTGAACAGGACCATTAGGATGCTTCCGTGATTCAAATACAGCATGAGAAACGATATTTTTTACATATTGAATGATACCCGGCTGACTTTCAGGCAGGGAGGCATCTACAAACCATTTGACATATTTCCCATACATGTTAATTTGATTGATCGCTTGAGGGGCTCCGACATCACGCAACTCATGAGGACGGTCAGCCGTTATAACGATCAGCGGAATTCTCGAATAATAAGCTTCTACAATGGCGGGGTAATAATTAGCAGTTGCTGTTCCAGATGTGCATAGCAAGGCAACAGGCTTTTTTTGCTTCTTGGCTAAACCAAGAGCAAAAAAGCCTGCTGAACGCTCGTCAATATTTAGATACACTTTCATATCTGGATGTTCGGACATGACTAAAGCAAGCGGTGTTGAACGAGAACCAGGGCTGATCACCGTTTGAACTACCCCTAAATCAATTAATTGTTGGACAAATGTTACGACATAGTTGGTCAAATCTTGATTATTCATCCTTTGTTCCCCCTAAGGCATATAGCATCGGTCCTAGTTTAATTTCTGTTTCCTTCCATTCTTCCTCAGGAATCGAATCTTGAACAATTCCACAGCCCGCAAACAAATAAGCCTGGCGATGATCGATGAGAGTTGAACGAATGGCGACAACAAATTCTCCATTGTCCTCTAAATCAATCCAACCAATTGGTGCAGCATACCATCCTCTCTCCATCGGTTCTTCATCGCGTATAAATTGGAGAGCTTCTTTTTTCGGATAACCACCGAGAGCAGGTGTCGGATGAAGCTTTTCCACTACATCCATTAGTGAGAATCCGTTCTTAATTTTTCCTTTAATCGGTGTGTATAAATGCTGGATATTTTGTGTTTTTAATAACGTCGGAGAATCCTTTGTTTCCACTTCATCACAACACTTTTCAAACGCATTTTTTATCATTCGAACAACGATTTCATGTTCAAGTAAGTTTTTTGGATCATGTAAAAGCTGTTCCCCTAAGAGATCATCTTCTATTTTATTTTTTCCTCGTTTTATAGATCCTGCTAAACATGTTGAAAACACTTGTATGCCTTTTTTTTTCACTAACCTTTCAGGAGTTGCGCCAACAAAGCACTTTTTACCCACTTCAAATGCAAACAAATAGCTAGTTGATAATGTTTTTTTTAGTTTGTTTAGCACTAAATTAATTGGAATCGGCTGATCAAAGGATAATAACACTTCCCTTGCTAGCACAACCTTTTCAAACCGATTAGCTTTAATTAGTTCTGTTGCTTTTTGTACCGTCTGCAGCCATTTTTCTTGGTAATAAATCTTTTTATCCTGTTGTGAAGGGTTTTTTTCTTTATATGGAATATAATTCCTTTTGAACATATTTTGATATGATTCAAAATGCTGAAAAAGCTCCTCCAGCTTATCATCACGGTGAACAATTTTATTGATCGTTAAATACATTTCTTCATCATGCTTGGTCACCATTAGACAAGGTAAATGAAAACGCGCCGACGAAAATTCACTCCATTTCGACGATTTGTTCTCTTTTTTCGGATCAAATGAAAATCCACCAAATAACATTGGTCCTGAACCATAATCTTTTTGACCAAAAACATGAGTGTAATGCTTCCATTCATTCCAAATCGCTTCAATCGTATAAAAACGATGAACGGAATCTTGATCGTTTGTTAACGTCATTTCAGTCCCAACACCACATAAAATAAAATTCTGTTCTGGTGTTGACCAAAAAAAACGCTTTCCTTTATGTAATGACGCAAATATTGAAAATATTTGTAGGGGATCCGTTTGCGCAACTTTCGTTACATAACTAAAAATAATCGGATGCTTCTTTTTTTTAGCTTCATTTAACACGTGTAAAATTTCATTTTTCAACGTTTCTTCTTTATGAAGTGTAATCACCAAAGACCCCCCTAAAACCGAAAAATAACTTTTTTTAAGATACACCTGTCCTAATCGAATGTCAATGATGATGAAAAATGTTCCATTGATTTTTGTACTTCTTTTATCCTTATTATATATCTTTCACTGAAAAGAATAAAAGATAGTGGATTCAATAGGAAGAATACGTTTCCTTCCTTCTAAAACTATTGATATAAATACAAAAATGGACAAGAAATGAGCATGGTAAAACAATATAGGATAAACTTTCAATACTTTTAAATCGTTTAAAATCATTGACACACTAAAAGCAATTATCTAGACTTAAGGTTGATATTCTATTCCCTTTGATTAAGGAGAGAACGATTATGCATCCTGAATCACAAACAACTCGAAATGTTTCAAGTTTAAAACCGAATGATGGGTGGAGAGTTTGGTGGATGCTTTTGCGGCCTCACACATTAACAGCTGCATTTGTACCTGTCATGATTGGTACGTTGCTTGCTTTGTTAGAAAATTCACTGCATATCGGCTTATTTTTAGCTATGTTATTAGCATCCATATTAATTCAATCGGCAACAAATATGTTTAACGAATATTTTGATTATAAACGAGGATTAGATACAAAAGAATCAGTGGGTATAGGCGGGGCAATTGTTCGAAATGGCATTAAGCCAAAAACGGTGTTATATTTAGGATTTTCGTTTTTTGGAATTTCTATTATATTAGGAGTATACATTTGCCTTTTATCCAGTTGGTGGATCGCTGTTGTCGGACTCATCTGTATGGCAGCCGGGTATTTTTATACTGGCGGACCTATTCCTATTGCTTATACACCATTTGGTGAACTTATGTCAGGATTTTTTATGGGCGTGATCATTATTCTCATCTCTTTCTTTATTCAAACTGGAACGATTACATTCACAACCGTTTTACATTCTATTCCAATCGCCATTACGATTGCGGCTATTTTACTTGCCAATAACATTCGCGATTTAGATGGAGATAAAAAAAATGGACGTAAAACATTAGCTATCTTAATCGGGCGTCAAAAGGCAATTACCCTACTAGCAGGGATGTTTATAACAGCTTATCTCTTTGTACTCTTCATGATTTTATTTGGATATACAACTTGGTGGAGTTTTCTTGTGTTATTAAGTATTCCGAAAGCTACATTTGCTGTGAAACAATTTATCGGAAAGACGAAGCCAATTGAAATGATGCCGGCAATGAAGGCTACAGCCGAAACGAATACACTGTTTGGATTTTTACTTTCGATTGGTTTAATCATACAATTTATTACCCTATAATATGATGTAAAAAAGTGTTTACCCTATTAGCGGTAAACGCTTTTTTCTTGTTTTTTCGTAATGAATATATTCCTTTCATACAATTGACGGAAAATTTTCTTAATATACTCATTTTTATAACAAATTTTATCATTGCCATCATTAAAAATGAGTTGTAATATGTTTATTGTTTGTATTTTTCAATACAACTATTTTCAAATTTTATTTTATTGAGCCAATTTCATAATTGCTCTTTTTAAAAATACAAAAACCTACAGAATTTCTTAATTGTATTTTTAAAAACAGAAATCATGCAGCTTGTTGCTG